>CAYPZH010000154.1:0-5837 GCA_964415205.1 uncultured Actinomycetota bacterium
CCTCTTTGCCTGCTTCTCGTTCATGAGCGCGTAGGCGGCCTCCACCGTATCGGTGGGGGAGAGGCGCGGAAAGTCGGGCTTTATTAACTGGCCGTCAACGCGGAAATACGGAGGGCCCCCCGCTTTGATATGCAGGTCGGAAGCCTGCTTATCGACCATGAACTGCAGGAGATTCTGAATGTCCATATTGCCCCCTCTGGCAGCCATTTCCCTGTATTTGTCACTATAAATATACCACAGAAGGGTATTGCCGTCCGGTTATGCACCGGGTGCCGAGCGCATCGACCATCTGAGCATCTGCCCTCGTGGTTTGCTTCGTGTAAACGACAGCGACGCCCGAAGGGCGACGCGACGGTGTCCAGTGCCTGGACAAGGTCTGGCATGAGCGACACCAAGCTGTTCTGAGGTAATCGGAAGTGGGTCAGGATAAACCCTGACCCCATTGTCTCAGGCCCGGCACGTATACGTCCGCTCGTGGAGCGCTGCGTTGTACCTTGCCCGGGGACCGGTGATGCAGACAACCGTGCATTCAGGCAGCTAAGGGACTGGCGGACCCGCACGGGTGTAGCCTGCAGATATAAAAACAAGCCCGGCGAGCAGGGTGTTCGGGCGACACACCGTCTGCGCTGCCCCTTGCCCGGGGATCTACCAGGTCGGTCGCAGCGAGCATCCATGCACCTACCTTCGTGGTTTGCATCGCGTAAGCGATTGGGGCCAGCATTCATACTGGCCCCACTTCCCATTACCTGAAGAAACGTGGATTGATCTGAAAAGACCCTACCTGCAATTTCCTTCATCAAAGGGACAGGTCCGTAGGAGTGCCCCGGGCTCGGATTGAGTAGAGAAGCTCAGATCGACCAGTATTGCGATGCGGCCTCGCGGGTGGACTCGACGACCTCCATGCCGCGGCGCGATGAGGGGTGTATGGTCTCGCTGTCCACGTCCTCGTCCACCCTTACCTCCTCACCGGCCATGACCGCGATGGTGTCGGTCATGGAGACCGCGATGCCGACCAGGTTGTAGCCCCCCTCCAGCGCCGCCATCATCTTCCCTCCGCAGCACTCATCGGCCAGGTCCTTGAGGCGCTGGGCCATCTCCGCATAGGAATGCCCCCGTAAAAGCATGGAACAGAGCAGGTCGCTGAAGTGGCCGTCGTAGCCGGCCGAGATGAGCACCAGCTCCGGCTGGTAAAGCCGGGCGATGGGCATGATCACCTGGTCGAAGGCCGCAAGGTATACTTCCTCGCCGCTGCGCGCCGGCAGGGGGAAATTCACCGTGAACCCCTCGCCCTTACCTATGCCCACCTCGCCGGTGCTCCCGGTCCCCGGATAGTGGGGATATTGATGCAGCGACACGTAGAGCACCTTGTCGTCATCGTAGAAGATGTCCTGCAGGCCGTTGCCGTGATGGGCGTCCCAGTCGAGGATGAACACCCTCTTTACCCCCATTTCCTTGATGGCGAACCTGGCCGCGATCGCGTTGTTGTTGAAAAGGCAGAACCCCATCCCCCGCTCAGCGGTGGCGTGATGCCCGGGCGGGCGGACCAGGCAGAAAGCGTTGTCGATATCGCCGCTGAAGATGCGCTCCAGTCCCTCCAGCAAAGCCCCCGCGGATTTGAGCGCCGCGTCGTATGAACGCACGCCGACGTGGGTATCTGGGTCCAGCCATCCCCCTCCGGACTCGGCCGTTCTCTTCACCTTATCGATATAACTGCGGGGGTGCACGAGCGCGATCTCGTCGATGGTGGCGTCACGGGGAGAGATGATACGCAGCTTCTCCGCCAGCCCGACCCCCTCGAGCATCTGCATGGTGGTCTGCAATCGCTCGGGCCTCTCGGGATGACCGTAACCCGTGTCGTGCTCCATGTAGATCGGATCGTAGAAGATGGCGGTGGTACTCATCTCGGACCCCCGGTAGCCTCAGGGCGCCTCCGGCAAGCGGCGGAGGCTCCAAACCCTGCTCGATCGCCTAATAGTTGATACGGACTGCGCCGCAGAAATCCCTGCGGACTCCCAGGTCGGCTATGCGCACGACGTCGCCTGTATGGGGGGCATGGATGTACTGCCCGCCTCCGATATACATGCCCACGTGCCCGTAGCCGTGGAAGAAGACCAGGTCACCCTGCTGCAGGTCTGCATAGGAAACCGGAGTCCCGCAACGCGACTGCATGTACGAACTGTGCGGCAGGCTTACCCCCACCTGGGCGTAGCAGTACATCACCAGTCCCGAACAGTCGAAGACATCAGGTCCCGAGCCCGCGTACTGGTAGGGTTTCCCCAGCTGCGCGTAAGCCACCTGCACCACCGCCGACGCGTACGGCGGGGGCGGCGGAGGAGGAGTGCGCGGATAGGTGACATTGGTCCTGCCGGTCCTGGGGGGGCTGGTGACCGCCCGGCTGGCGGCTTCCTGGGCGATGAGGGCGTTGACCTCTGATTCCACCCCGCTCATAACGCTCTGCCTGCGCGCAAGCTCGCCCTCTATCTGGCTCTTCTGGGCGCTCAGCTGGGCCAGCGCCGCGTCAAGCTCCGCCTTCTCCGCCTGTATGCCTGCCTTGATGGCCTCTACTTCCTCGCGTGTGACCAGCACCGACGCGATGATATCGACGTCCTTGCCCCCGATGCGCTGGGCGCGGTCGATGTTGGTGTACAGGTCGTCCACCGTCTTGCATTCGGTGATCACTTCCAGGATATCCGCGTTACCGGCTTTATAGATCTCGCGCAGGCGGTCTCCGAGGATATTCTTCCTCTCCTCCAGTTCGGCATTGAGTGAGGTCAGTTCGCTTTCCTTCTGCGCGATGCGTGCCCTTACCTGTTCCGCCCGGAGACTGGTCAGGTTGTACTGCTCCGTCACCGCCTCCAGCTGGGAGTCTATCCTCTGGACCTCGTTCTTGATCCTCTCGAGCTCGTTCTTCTTGTCCTGGACCGGGTCGGCATATCCGAATCCGCTGCCCAGGAGAATCAGTATTAAGGACAGCGCCGCGCACAGCGCCACCGCCGTTCTCTTCCCGACCATCACAACCTCCGTGCTGCTATGAAAGATGCCGGGGCCCTCCGGACCCTTTCAAACATCCCACGGCCATATATCCTTATCCCTTAAGATAGTTCATGCTAAATGATAGCATACCCTTCCCGTATCTGTTTGTTGACGGCATGCCGGCCCCGAGGTTCCGGCGTGGCTCGAGAGCGGCCGAGCAGTCCGGGGGCCGTATGGGGGGTCGCAGCCAGGGTCGGTGAACCGGCCTCACTTATTAGAGCTGAAGACCAGCGTCGCCTCGTTCCCTTCGCGGTTAAAACTCAGCTCGTCGGCGTAATGGCGCACGATGAGCAGCCCGCGCCCGCGCTCCGAGAGGATGTCGGGCACATCCTCCTGGCCCTTTATCTGGCGCAGGAAATCGAACCCCTCGCCCTCATCGCGGACACGTATGATGGCGCGCTTTGGCTCCGCCTTGACCGTTATATAGACCTTTTTCGAGACGTCGCAGCGGTTGCCGTGCTCCATGGCGTTATGCAGCAGCTCCTCCAGGCAGAGACGCAGGGTCACGGGGTCCGAGAGGCCCTCGAAACCCTGCAGGGTCTCGAGGACGCTGTCTATGACGTAGCGGATCTGCAACACGTCTGTTCCCACGGTCATGGTCAGGTCGTAGAGGTCTTCCAGTTCTAGCATCATCACCGCGATATCGTCGGGTTGGGGGGCGTCCCCGGAGAAGAGCATTATCTCGTCGGCCAGGGCGTCGATGAAGGCCTCGATATCCTGACCGAAAAGGGACTTCACCACCTCCACCAGCCTCTTCCTGCCCAGGATCTCGCCCTTGGTGTTGAGGGCGCCGGTCAGGCCGTCGGTGTAGAGCAGGATGCGGTCGCCCCGCTCGAGTTCGACCGTCTTCTCCTGGTACCTGCCGTCCTCCATGAGACCGATGGGAAAACCCTCTCCCTCCAGGTATTCGAAATCGCCGCCGCGCCCGTGCAGCAAGAGCGGGGGTTCGTGCCCCGCCTTGGTATAGGTAAGGGTGTTTTCGGTGTTGTCGTAGAAAGCGTAGAAGAGTGTGGCGAAGCCGTACTGCGATTCGTTGAAGAAGCGTCGGAAAGCCGCGTTGGCCTCGTTCAATATGGTGCGGGGTGAGATATGATGCCGTCCCACCTCGTAGAGTATGGTGGTGAGCACGGACATGATCAAGGCCGCGGGCATGCCCTTGTTGGCGACATCCCCTATCATCAGCCCGAACTTGTTGGGGCAGAACTGGGTGCGCAGTTTCTGGCAGCGGTCCTGCTCCTCTGGCGTGCAGTAGAAGCAGAAACGGGAGTCGCGGTCTAGCGGGATGATGCTGAAGAAATCTCCCCCCACCGCGGACGCGGGCATCAAGCGGGATACCATGCGCATGGATGCACAGGGCACGTGGGTGGAGATTATGGAGCGCTGTATGCGGCTGGCCATGCGCAGTTCCCTGTTCAGGTGTTCCTGGTCTTTCCTGAGTTCCTGGTACAGGCGCGCGTTCTCTATGGAGGCGGCGGCCATATCCGCGAACGAGCTCAGGTGCTCCAGTTCGGCGTGGCCGAAGCGGCGCCTGCGGGAGGTGTTGGATATGTTCAAAACGCCGATAACCCTCCCGTCGGTGCACAGCGGCACCGCCAGCGCGCTCTTCACGCGGGGGTCCGAGCCCGTGAAACGGCGGTCGGAGACCACGTCCTGCAGCACCAGGGGTTCGCCGCTTTCCGCCACCCATCCCGATATGCCCTCGCCCAGGGGCACGCGGAACTCAACCGACCGGTCAAGCCCTCGCGACGCCCTGACCACGAGTTCCCGGGTGTCCTCGTCTAAGAGCATGATGCTCCCGCGGTCCGCGCCCAGCAGTTCCATCGCTTGTTCCAAGACACGGTCCAGGCGTGTGTTCAAGCTCAGCGTGGTGGCGAGCATGCGCCCTATGCGGTAGAAATCCCCGTTGGCTACGGTCCCCCGCGGAGAGTCCTTTGTATCCTCTTCTGCCCTTTCTATCATCTCCGCGCTCACTTGAAGCTCCCGATAGCCTCCTCTTCGTCCTCGTAGATGCCGATGATCTTGGTGAACCTGACCACGTCGAGGAGTTCTTTGATGGCATCGCCAGCCCTGAGGATCTTGAGTTCCCCCTTGTTCTGGCTGGACCTTTTGTAGGCGTCGGCGATGATGCTCAGCCCCGCGGTGTTGATATAGGAAAGCCCGTCGATATCCATGATTATGTTGTAGCAGCCCTCTCTGAAGACCCCCTCAACCGTCTCCCCGAAAAGCTCCACCGTTTCGGAGTCGACCACCCCCGACACCTTGATGACGGCGATCTCCTCCATATCCCCGACCTTTGACACCGCTATTTCCATGAGCCCTCCTCCTCTCCGACTGCCTGATAACACCGGGTCAATGAAGATATCGGCACAACACAGCCGTGATTTGAATGACTACATGTGGTGTTGATTAAGATGATATATTACTATATATTGTATCATAAAGATGGAAGGATGGTCGCATGAAGCAGGACTTCATCCTTTACCCGTTCTCCGCCATCGTGGGGCAGGCGCAGATGAAACGCGCCCTGCTCGTCAACGCGATCGACCCCAGCGTCGGCGGACTGCTGATAAAGGGAGAAAGGGGGACGGGTAAATCCACCGCGGCAAGGGCGCTTGCCGACCTGCTGCCGGAACTCGACGCCGTCGCCGATTGTCCTTTTTCCTGCAACCCGCACAACGAGGACGAGATGTGCGGGTCATGCCTACACAACCACATGGGGGGCTAACATATCCCTTTCAACACCCCCCCTAAGCGTTAGGTACCCATCCCCATAACCCCCTCGGGGCCCGGGGGGTGGGGCCCCC
>CAYPZH010000154.1:5847-7425 GCA_964415205.1 uncultured Actinomycetota bacterium
CCCTGGACATCGAGAGAGCCATGCGGGAGGGGGTCAAGGATTTCGAGCCCGGCATACTCGCCGACGCCAACCGCTCGCTTCTTTACGTGGACGAGGTCAACCTCCTCGATGACCATATCGTGGACGTGCTCCTGGACGCCGCGGCCATGGGCGTGAACATCGTGGAACGCGAGGGGGTCTCCTTCTCGCACCCGTCTTCATTCATCATGGTGGGGACCATGAACCCGGAGGAAGGGGAACTGCGCCCCCAACTTGAGGACCGCTTCGGGCTCTGCGTGGAGGTCACGGGGGAACAAGCCAGCGAGGACCGCGTGGAGGTGATGCGCCGCCGGCAGCGCTTCCTCGCGGACCCCGTGCTCTTCCGGTCCTCCTTCGAGCCCGCGCAGGAGAGGCTGCGCGGCGAGATACTCCGCGCCCGGGAGCTCCTCGCGCGCATCGAGCTCCCGGAAACCATCATGGAGCTGGTCGCGCGCATCTCCGTCGAGATGGGGGTGTGCGGTCACCGCGCCGACATCGCCACCTGCCTGCCCCCCGGGCCATTGCCGCGCTGGAGGGCAGGACCGCCATCGGCGAAGACCACGTCCGCGCCGCCGCGGAGATGGCCCTGGTGCACCGGCTGAGGAAGAGCCCCTTTGACGACCAGCTGAAGGACCTGGAAAGGCTGGACCGCATCATCGCGCGCAAGGGAAAACTGATCGACCTGCCCCTGCAGGACAACCTGGCGTCAACGCTGCCGGCCGCGGAATCTCCCGCGGGGGAGGCGGGAGACGGCGAAAGACGTAATGCGGTGAAAGCAGGGGTACGGCAAGCGGCGCCCTCCGACAAGGAGGTGGAGGTCCCGGACGTTCAAGGAGTCACAGCCAGGGTCTCCCGCCTGGCCAACGGCAAGAGGAGCAGCGCCATCACGGAGACGGGAAGCGGGCGGAGAGTGGGACACCGCCTGCCCCGCCCGGACGAAGAGGTCGGGGCCGGCAACCTCGCCCTGGACGCCACCCTGCGCGCCGCCGCGGCGAGGAACGCAGGGAGCGACCAGCCCTTGAGCGTGCGCAAGGAGGACCTGCGCGCCTCCATCCGCAGGCGCAAGGTCGGGAACCTCATCCTCTTTATCCTGGACGCCAGCGCCTCCATGGGCTGCAACGAGAGGATCGAGACGACGAAAAAGGTGGTGTCCCAGCTTCTCGTGGATGCTTACCAGAAGCGCGACCGGGTGGGGCTGATATCTTTCCGGGACGAAGGCGCTCAACTCGTACTCAACCCGACCTCCAGCGTGCAGTTGGCCAACCTGCGCGTCAAGGACCTCACCACGGGTGGAGCCACTCCGCTCAGCCACGGGCTCAACCTGGGCCTGCTGGTGGCCAAGCGCGAGCTGAGGCGCGACCCCGACATCAACCCTCTGCTGGTGCTCATCACCGACGGCCACGGAAACGTGGGTTTCGCATCCGATAATCCCTTGCGAGAGAGCCTCGTGCTGGCCGAGAAGATCCGCGAGCAGAGGCTGACCTGCTTTTAATAGAAACCCCCCCGGTCCCCGCCCAAAACGGGGCCGGCCCCCCCCCCAAACCAAAAAAAAACCCCAAA
>CAYPZH010000155.1:0-7402 GCA_964415205.1 uncultured Actinomycetota bacterium
GCCATCGAGATAGTGGTGCGGTCCGAGATGGCATCCGCTTCCCTCCTGCAGAGAAAGCTGCGAGTGGGGTATGCGCGTGCGGCACGCCTCGTCGACCTCATGGAGGACATGGGCGTTGTCGGGGGTCCGGAGGGGAGCAAACCGCGTGCGGTACTCATGACCGCGGAGGAACTGGAGGACAGGAAGAGGCGCATGGAAGCGCAGGGCGAAAACCGCGCCGGGTTCTGTGAAATGTCGTGGGCCGGGGGGCGGGAAAGGACCGCGGAGATGTTTTCTCAGCGGCTGACGACTCTGGTATAATCTACGCTAAGTAATCGATCAGGAGGTCACGGTGGCCAACAGGTTGGCGCAAGAGGTCGAGAAGGTACTTGCGGCGGCAGTGGGTGATTTCATCGCCAAGGCGACGGTGAAGAAAAACTGCGAGCTGATAGGCACGACTCCGGACGACCTGACCGTAGATCAGCTCCCCGCACTGGCGGAAAAGATCGAGAAGTCGGTGTCCTTCTTTTCGGGCAAGGATGTCGGCGGCGGTGTCGCGGAGAAGATAAAAACGATCAAGATCTGACCGGCGCTGCGGTGGCTTTCATGCCGCTGGAAGTGCGGACTCAACGCTTTAACCCCAGCCAGCAACGGACCGGTGCGAGCGCAGACGGCCGGTCTTTTCTTGTCCCTCCCAGGAGCGATAGCAGTGCCTGCGGGGGGCGGCCGCGTCCAGCCAGAGACGGCGAAAAGGTGATGCCGGATGCCGCAGAAAAAAACCTTCTATCTTATGAGTTTGGGCTGTCCGAAGAACGCCGTTGACTCCGACTGCATAGCCTCCACGCTCGCGCGCGACGGCTGGAAGGAGGTTGCGGAGCCGCGCGAGTCCACGGTTATGGTGGTGAACACCTGTTCTTTCATTGTCCCCGCGGTGGAGGAATCCCTGGAGGCCGTGATGGCCCTCGCAGACCTCAGGCAGGGAGGTTCCAGGAGCCTGGTGGTAGCGGGATGCCTGGTCTCCAGGTATGGCGAGGAAACACTCACGCCCCTGCTTCCCGAGGTGGACCTCTTCGTCTCCTTTTCAGACTACCCGCGTATCGCCGCGCTGCTGGACGTATTGACTGCGGCGGGAGGGAGTAGTGAAACGGGCGGCCTGACCAGGGATCGATCTTCCACCCTTGGCGAGGGGTACGTGTATCTCAAGATCGCGGAGGGCTGCCGGAGAAGGTGCGCTTATTGCGCCATCCCCTCCATCAGGGGGCCGCTGCGCTCGCGCCCCAGGGAGGAAGTACGCGAGGAGGCGATGTTCTTCCTGCGGCGCGGAGCACGCGAGCTGGTGCTGGTCGCGCAGGACACGACCTCATACGGGATCGATATATACGGACGTCCTTCGCTTGAGGCACTGCTGGGCGACCTGTGCGAACTGGAAGGCGATTGGCGGCTGCGGGTGATGTACATGCACCCCGAGGGCGTCGACGAAAGAGTCCTTGAGGCCATGCTGCACCCCAGGGTATGCCGCTATCTGGACCTTCCGTTTCAGCACGTGGATGAGGGCGTGCTGCGGTCAATGGGCAGGAAGGGGAACGCCCTCTCCCACCACAGGCTGCTGGGCGCCATCGCCGATCACCTGGGAGACGTGGCCCTGCGCGGTACCTTCATGACCGGTTTTCCGGGCGAGGACGAGCGGGCATTCGCCGCGCTGTGCGATTTCGTAGCCGCCGTGCGTTTTGACTGGCTGGGGCTCTTCAGCTATTCTCATGAAGAGGGCACGCCTGCGTTTTACCTGGAAGGAAGGGTTGGCAAAGCCACTTCCCTGCGCAGAAAGCAGCACCTGGCGGCTATGCAGGAGGAGATAATGCGGGAGAAGGCGAGCGGGATGGTGGGGCGCAGGCTCAAGGTGCTGGTGGAGAAGGAGAGCGAGGAGGCGCCTGGTTTCTGGGAAGCCAGATCGGAGCGGGAGGCACCCGCGGTTGAAGGGGTGGTCTTCGTGCCGCATACGCAAGGCATCGCGGCGGGTACCTTCCGGGAAGTGCTGATAGCCGCGAGCGAAGGCATAGACCTGATAGGCGTCGTTCAGGCCGGATAGAGGCGGGGGCTCGCGGCAGGCGGCGTGGCCCTTTCCCAGCGGGCGCGAGGCATCCTGGCGTGGCATTCCGGGAAGTGGAGGCGGACGCGAGCGAAGGGATAGCCCGATTGGCTTCGTTCAAGCCGGATAGAGAGAGAGTTGCCCTGATAAAAAGAGGGGAGAACTGGAACCTCCCCAACGCGATTACTTTCTCGCGCGTGCTCATGGCGCCGGTAATCGTCGTGTTTCTCTCGGACGACGACCGCCGCAAGAACTCCCTGGCGGCGCTGACGGTGGGCGCCGCTGCCCTCACCGACTTCCTCGACGGGCACCTGGCGCGCAGGCAGGGCAAGGAGACGCGCCTGGGCCAGTTCCTGGACCCGCTTGCGGACAAGATATGCATCTCCACCACCTTCGTCATGCTGGCGGTGAGGCGCAGGCTTCCAGGCTGGGTGCCGGTGGTTATCATCGGCCGCGAGGTGGCCATCACCCTCTTCCGCGTATATGCCGGCTCGCAGGGCTCCTCGGTGCCCGCGAGCATCTGGGGCAAGCTCAAGACCAACTCCCAGCTGCTTGCCGTGCTGATGGCGATAATGAAGAAAGACGAGCCCGGCTACGAGGCGCTCATGAAGACCGCCACCAACCTCTCCGTGGCCCTCACCCTGTACTCCGGCCTGGACTACATGCTCAAGGCAGGCCGCTACCTCTCCAAGCAGGAGGGCGCACAGAGGTGAGCAGGTGCTCACTGCTGGCCGTGGGCGACGAGCTGCTGGACGGCAGGGTCGACGACACCAACTCCGATTTCATCTCCGAGCGCCTGCGCCTCATGGGCGCGAGCGTGGTCTTACGTTTGATCGTGGGCGATGACCGCGAGGCCATCGCGGGAGCGCTTTCGCTGGCGCTGGAGCTCTCCGACGCGGTGATCGTCACCGGTGGTCTGGGCCCCACCGGCGACGACCTGACCAGGGAGGCGGTGGCCGAGGCTATGGGACTGCCGCTGCGGAGGGACGAGACGCTCGCAATGGGATTGCGCGAGTTCTTCGCCGCGATGGGGAGAGAGATGTCGCCCACCAACCTCAAACAGGCCGACCTGGTGGAAGGAGCGGTGGCGATAACCGCCCGCCTGGGCACGGCTCCCGGCCAGTGGATAGACACCGGCAGGGGGGTGATCGTCCTCGTGCCCGGCGTACCCCGGGAGATGCGGGACATGATGGAAAACGACGTGATCCCGATGCTCTCGCGGCGTTTCGCTCTGCACGAGACGGCGGAGACCGTGGTGCTGCTGGTGGCCGCTCTGCCGGAGTCCGAACTGGCGGAGCAGGTGGAGAAGGCCCTGGCGGGCATGGAAGATGTAGGCGTCTCATATCGTGCCATGATGGGGCAGATAGAGGTGAAGCTGACCGCGCGCGGGGATGAGGCCGCGCTGGCGGAGGCGGAGAAAAAGGTGAGGGAGGCGCTGGGCCCCTGGGTGGTGGCGCAGGGAGCTGAGACCATGGAGGGCAACCTGGGCAAAGAGCTGCGCTCGCGGGGGTTGACGCTGGCGGTGGCGGAGTCCCTGACCGGCGGTATGCTGGGCGAGAGGTTGACCCGCGTGCCCGGCAGCTCGGACTATTTCCGGGGAGGCATCGTCGCCTACGACTACAAGGCGAAGGAAGGACTGCTGGGAGTGGACCCCGGCCTGCTCGAGAGCAAGGGGGCGGTGTGCGCCGAGGTGGTCGAGGCCATGGCCGCGGGGGTGAGGGAGAGGTTCTCGTCGGAACTGGGTTTGGCGCTCAGCGGCGTGGCCGGGCCGGGAGACGGCGGGGAAAACGAACCCCCGGGGACCGTCTTCTTCGCCCTTGCCGATGCGGGGGGGACGCAGAGCTGGAAATACCGCCTGCCGGGAGACCGGGAGATGGTGAGGCAGTTCGCCACCACGGTCATGCTGACCATAGCCATCTTCTACGCGCGCGGCGAGGACGTACCGCATGTCCGGTGAAGATCTGAGGCTGTTCGTGGCAGCAGACATCCCGCCCGAGACGAAAGAGGTCATCGCATCCGCCGTGCAAGGACAGAGGGGCGTCCTCCCCGGGGCGCGCTGGGTGAACCCGCATAACCTCCACCTCACTTTGAAGTTCATAGGCGAATACCCGCAGGAAGGACTGCAGCGCCTGTCGAACGAGATAAAGGCAACGGCGGAGCTTTGCGCCACCTTCACGGCCGCTCTCGGGGGATGCGGGGCCTTCCCCGCGCCGGGACGGGCCCGCGTGATATGGGTGGGGATGAGCGCTGGAGAGGAGGAGGCTGCCGCGGTGGCGCGCAAGCTCGACGCCCGGCTGGAGAGAGCGGGCGTGAAGAGAGAGAACCGGCCCTTCCGGGGGCATATAACGCTGGCGAGGCTGAAGCGGCCCGAGGGCTGCGCGGGGATGCTGCATGACCTCGAGGAGCTCTTGGGGGGGTTGAGGGATATCATCTTCAAGGTGAACGAGGTGGTTCTCTACCGCAGTATACTTAGACCGCAGGGACCGGAGTACGTGGCGCTGGAGAGACTGCCGTTGAAAAAGAAGGAGCGTGAAAGGGATTAAGCTCGCACCATCGCTGCTCAACGCTGACTTCAGTGACTTGCGCGCGGCGGTGGCGGTCATCGAGGGTATCGCCGACGCCGTCCACCTCGACGTGATGGACGGGAACTTCGTTCCCAACATCACCTTCGGCCCGTTGGTGGTCAAGGCGGTCAGGGCGGTGACCGCCATGCCCCTGGATGTGCATCTCATGATCGCGCATCCGGACGAATACGTGGAGGATTTCGCCCAGGCCGGGGCGGACTGGATATCCTTCCATGCCGAGGTAACCCGCCACCCCGGGGAGATAATCGGCCTCATACACAGCTACGAAAAGCGCGCCGGCATGGTCATAAACCCCCAGACGCCGGCGGAACGCATATACGACTACCTGGAACTAGCGGATTTCGTGCTGGTGATGACGGTAATGCCGGGTTTCGGAGGACAGGCGATGATCCCCGAAACCTTGCAGAAGGTGGGGGTGCTGAAAAAGGAGGCGGAGCGCCAGGGCACGCAGCTGGAGGTGGAGGTGGACGGGGGGGTGAAGACCTCCAACCTGGACCAGGTGCTGCATGCCGGCACGGATATCGTGGTCGTCGGTTCTTCCATCTACTCCGCACCCGACCCGCGCCGGGCCGCCCTGGAGATACGCTCCATCCTCGACCGTGGCTGAGAGCGACCGGCCCGGTATATGCTTGGGTTTAGCGCTGACCGGGATGCATATGCTTATGGACAATTGCTGGTCCGTGGCCATATAATCAAACCATAAAGGTCTTCGGGGCAGGGTGAAAACCCCGACCGGCGGTTAAAGTCCGCGAGCCGAAAGGCAGAGCCGGCGAAATCCCGGCACCGACGGTTAAAGTCCGGATGGGAGAAGGCCACCAGGCGGCCATAGCTGGACGCCGGGTTTTCTCCCGGCGTCCGTTTATTTTCACCACGAGAAGAGGCAAGAACGGGAGCGACAGAGAATAAGATGGATTTCAGCTCGGAGGACAGGCGTTTCATGCGCAAGGCGCTCGCGCTCGCGGCGAGGGGGAGGGGGATGACCCACCCCAACCCCATGGTGGGGGCCGTGGTGGTAAAGGATGGCAAGGTGGTGGGCGAGGGATTTCACCGCGGGCCCTTCACGGCGCACGCGGAGGCGCTCGCCCTCGAGCGGGCTGGCGTGGAGGCGCGGGGCTCAACCCTCTACGTCACCCTCGAGCCCTGCAACCACCAGGGCAGGACGCCGCCGTGCACCGAGGCCATCATCGCCGCCGGGGTGGCGAGGGTGGTCATGGCGGAACGCGACCCCAACCCGGAGGTGAAGGGTGGGGGTGCGGCAAGGCTCACGGAGGCGGGGCTGAAAGTGGAGGCCGGGCTGCTGGCCGTTGAGTCCTCGCGCCTGAACGAGGCCTACGAGAAATACGTGCTCACAGGGATGCCGCTGGTCACGGTGAAGATGGCGGCTACGGCGGACGGCAAGGTGGCTACCAGGAGTGGAGCTTCGAGGTGGATAAGCGGCGAAAAGGCGAGGAGGATGGTACACGCCATGCGGAGGGAGAGCGATGCGGTGCTGGTGGGCAGGGGGACGCTGGAGTCCGACGACCCAGAGCTTACCGTACGCATGGTACGGTTGCGCGGCGCACGGCCTCCCTTAAGGGTGGTGGCGGATTCCAGGCTCTCCATGTCCCTGGAACGCAGGCTGGCGCAGGGAGGGGAGCCGCCGGTGATTGTGGCCACCACCGCCGCTGGCGATGACGGCAAGGCGGCGTTGTTAAGGGAGCGTGGGGTGGAGGTCCTGGTCCTTCCGGAAGACGGAGGGCGCGTCGACCTGCGCGAGCTGCTCAAGAAGCTGGCGGAAAGGGGGGTGGCGCGAGTGCTGGTGGAGGGAGGGCCGACCCTGGTGGCCGCGCTGTGTGAACAGGGCCTGGTGGACCGCTTGGCACTGTTCCTGGCGCCCAGGGTGTTCGCGGACGCTGAAGCCCCATCCTGGGTTGAGGGAAAGAAGACATACGACCCGCAGGAGGTGATACCGCTGCGCTGGAGCAAGGCGCGCACGGTGGGGGAGGACCTCCTGCTGGAAGCGGATTTGGGGGGTTGAGGTGGAGATGTTCACGGGCATCATCGAAGAAGTCGGGACGGTGAAAGAGCTCAGAAAGCTGGGCGGGGAAGCCCGGGTGGCCGTATCCTGCCGGCAGATATGGGAGGGAATGGAGA
The DNA here is from genome assembly GCA_964415205.1 of uncultured Actinomycetota bacterium. Taxonomy (GTDB): domain Bacteria; phylum Actinomycetota; class Geothermincolia; order Geothermincolales; family RBG-13-55-18; genus SURF-21. The sequence continues at coordinate 6,784 of CAYPZH010000155.1, forward strand.
TAGGCGATTCGGTGGCCGTGGACGGGGTATGCCTCACCGTGGTGGAGAGATCCCCCGGTTCTTTCAGCGCGGACATATCGGAGGAGAGCCTCGAGCGCTCTAACCTGGGTGATGCGGTCAGGGGCACGGAGGTGAATCTCGAGAGGGCCCTGACCCTGAGCTCCCGGCTGGGAGGTCATATAGTGCAGGGGCACGTGGACGGGGTAGGAGAGGTGAAGGGGATAAGCGGGACCGGGCAGGGGCGCGTCTATACCTTCACGGCGCCCCCCGCGGTTGAGGGCTACCTGGTGGAAAAAGGGTCGATAGCTGTGAACGGGATCAGCCTTACCGTCAGCTCCCTTGGGCCTGGCTGGTTCAGAGTGGCGGCGGTCCCGCATACGGTGGAAGAGACAAACCTCCGCGGGATGAAGACGGGCGACAGGGTGAACCTGGAAGTGGATATACTGGCGAAGTACGTGCGCAGGTACATGGAGCGCGGTATGCCCGGAGCCGCTGATGGCGGGGCAGGCGGCTCCCTGCAAGATAAACTGATCGAAGGAGGGTTCATGTGATGGAGGAAGAGAGAGCGAGAGCCGGGGAGAGTCCGTTCGACACCATAGAGGAGGTGATCGAGGACATC
>CAYPZH010000156.1:0-7391 GCA_964415205.1 uncultured Actinomycetota bacterium
TCCCGGAGAGGTCGACACCGGAGGGTATCATCCTACCAGCGCCGTATCCAGGTACGGCTCCCAGGTGGGGTGGATGTCCGTGGCCAGGCTGAAGATCCAGATGTGGTCATGGGGAGGGGCCGGTTTGCGCAGCAGCTTGAGCCCCGCCTCCGACGGGAGCCGGTTCATCTTCTTGGCGTTACAGCGGCGGCAGGCTGCTACGACGTTGTCCCATGTGTGTTGCCCTCCGCGGCTGCGCGGCACGACATGGTCGATGCTCTCCGCCCTCCCCCCGCAGTACTGGCACGTATGCCTGTCCCTCAAGAACACGGCACGCCGGCTGAGTGAGACGCCGCGGTAGGGGACGTTTACATAATATACCAGCCGGATGACGGTGGGGAGCGGCATGCTCATGCGCTCGGAGTGTAGGTATTCCCCGTGCTCTTCGACGATCTCCGCTTTGTCCTTGAGCACCAGGATCACGGCTCGCTTCACGTTGACCAGGTTCAGGGGCTCATAGGAAGCGTTGAGGACTAATACCCTGCGCATCGTATCCTCTTACCCGGCGGCACACCGCTTCGAGAAATCCGTTCCGTCGCCGCGCGCCCTCGGCCTCCATTTCTTTTTCTGCTTCCAGTGGTCATTTCGCAACTAATGATAAACCATGACCATCTCGCGGGTCGACCCCGGGTGCCGTCGCTCACCGCGTGGGTCGTGCGCCGGGGCTTGCGGCCGCGTGCATGACAGGGATGCCTGCCAGATGACGCGGGCTAGGGCATGACCTCGGTCAGCAGGCGTTCCACCGCCATCTCCGCCAGCGTGGACAGGACCTCGGTCGGCAAGTACGCGGAGGCCGAGACGTCGAAGAGGACGCGTGCCGAGGCGGGGAACTCCTCGTCCGCCTCGTTGAAGATGACCAGCAGCGGTACCCGCGGCAGGACTTCCCAGGCCATGGAGACGTCCCCGGGAAGGCCCAGGACGCGAGCGTTGCGCTGCGCCCACCCACGCAGGCGCTCCAGGTGCCCCGCCAGCCCGCGCGAGAGCGGGCCCTCCACCTCCGCGACGTAGGAGGACTCGTGATAGCGCGCCCCGGGCAGGTCGCGGTAGGAGATCCATTTCTCCTCCACCGGGGTGCCGCCCGCCCCCACCAGGTAGTGCAGGACGACCACCTCCTCCGTGTCATTAACGGGCCTGCCGACGGCACGCGTGACCTTGCCGGAGGGATAGGAGACAAAGAGGTCCTCCCCGAAGAAAGGGACGGTGAAGGCTTTTTCCCGGAAGGAATACGAGGTGCCGGAGCGGGATGCCGTCCAGGAAGGGTCGCTTTTTCCAAGTTCGCGGACGAGTCTTTCCCGCGCCTCCTTAAGCTGGTCTGGCCCGTATTCCGTCGTCATGTTCTCCCTTCCTGATAACGCGTGAAAGCGTGTATTCCGAACGGCCTGGTATTACTTCGCTCCCCAGGCGCGCTGCATCTGGGCAATGACCCTCACGTCAGCGAAAAACGGCCGCGCGATCTCGTACAGCTCCAGCGCCCTGCGTGCCGTTATCGCCGGCTCTCCCGCGGGCGGGGTCGCGGGCTGCAGCACCAGCGTCGAGGCCTTCGCCGGCTCGCTCAAAACGCGGCAGGCCTCCTCCACCTCTCCGCCGTCGCTCCCGGCTCCCACCACCATCTTTAAAAAGACCCTGCCGGCGGGTGCCCGCGCCAGGAAATCGCGGTGGAGGGGGATAAGGTCCTCTCCCCCCTGGGTCGAGGGCAGCTTGACGTCCATGGCGATGAGGTCCGTCCACGGCAGCACCAGCTCGAGGGCGTCACCCAGCGTTCCGTTCGTCTCCAGGTACACCTCCATGCCCTCCCGTTTGAGCGTGGGCAGCAGGGCGGTCAACCCGCGCGCCTGCAGCAACGGCTCGCCCCCGGTCAGGCTGACGGAGCGCATAAAGGACGACCACAGGGAAGAGATCATGCGCGCCGCCGCGTTCACGTCAACCGGATTGCGTACCGCTTCTATCTTCCCTTCCCAGCCGTGGACGACGAGCTCCCCTACTCTCTCGCGCGACTCCGGGGTGTCGCAGTAGGAACAGCTCAGGTTGCATCCAGATAGCCTCACGAACACCTGGGGCACCCCGACGAGGATGCCCTCGCCCTGAAAGGAGGGGAATATCTCGTGCAGGTACAGCCCTTCGTCCATGCTGCGTCTTGTCAGGTCACGCCCCTGACCTTGCAGCGCGCCTGCTCGATGCCCTTCATCTCGTTGATCATCCCCTGCAGCACTTTGAGGATGAAGTCGTCCACGGGGACGTCCAGGTCATCGAGTCCGAGGGTGGGTACGGGCGTGTTTTCGCTGGAGACGTTGATGCCCATGTGGATGAGGCAGGAGACCGGGCTCGCCGTGGCCACGGAAACGGTCAGCTTGCGGTTCTCATCTTCGCCCTCCTCCGCCTCTACCTCGATGTAGAGGTCGTCGCCGAGGCGGCTGATGAAGAGCTCCGGCTTCAATTCCTCTATCACGTCCTTGACCACGCAGAGGAAGAGCCGCTGCAGGACCACCATGCGGTCCAGGTCGGTGTTGAAGAGCTCCACGATGAAGTGGGCCATCTCCTCGCTGGTGATCTCGGAGCGGTTCTTGCGGTCCTCCACGTCCACCAGGCTCTCGACCCCCACCCGGCACGGTCCGCGGAACGCGAGGATGGAATCTCCCTGCACGTCGTGTTCCGTGTATGCGTACAGGGAGCGGAGTTGCGTGCCGTCATAGGTTATCTTCTTGCCCTTTATGTACTTGCCTTTCATGGCCCCTCCCAGTTCACTCTGCGTTCTTGCCGTTCACGGTCCTGGCGAAGAGCCCCTCCAGCCGGTTAATGGCCTGCAGCCTCCCGGCAGAGGCGAGCAGGCGGGCACAGGACTCGCATGAGCCGCACATCAGCTCCCCCCCATTATAGCACGACCACAGGTAGCGAAAGTCCAGCTCACGCAACATCGCCTCGCGCAATATTGCCATTTTATCCCAAGTGATGGTGAAGCTGCGCAGCTTCACCCCGGAAAGGGTCGAGTAAGCAAGCGCGCGGTTCGTCTCCTCCACGAAATCGGCCGAGTTGTCGGGGAAGGCGGCCCCCTCCTCCGCGTTGAGGCCCATCACCACCCAGGGAAGACCCAGGGCCTCGGCCACGCAGGCCCCCATGTTGGCCAGGAGGCCGTTGCGGTTGGGCACCCATACCGCCCGCATGGCCTCGCGCATGGAGCCGCCGTCCGCGAGCTCTTCAGGGCTCACCCGCGGCAGGGGTGATTGCGGCGTAGTGAGGGCATCGCGCGACAGTCCCGCCAGCCAGGTGGCGTCCAGCTCCAGGTGGCGCACACCGTAGGCCCTGCAAAGGGCTTGCGACCTCTCCGCCTCGCGGCGGGCCGCCCTCTGCCCGTAGTCCACGGTGACCGCCAAGCCGACTCCCCCCTGCTCCATGGCGATGAGGAGGTTCACCGCCGAGTCCAGCCCGGCGGAGAGAAGTACCAGGTTCTCGCCCCCGCTCATGCCTCCTCCCGGTACACCACCCTGGTATCGGGCGATTCCGACACGCTGACCCAGGCAAGGCTTATTCCGGGAGGTAGCCGTGACAGCTTCTGCGCCAGGGATTCGAATATGAACCTCGCGATGTTTTCCGAGGTGGGAGACTCCCGCGTGAACGGCTCTATCTCGTTCAGGCAGCGGTGGTCGAAGGGCTCGATCACTTCCTCGAGCATGTGCCTCAAGTCGTGGAAATCCACCAGCAGCTGCGCCGGGCCCAGGCGGGAGCCGGCCAGTGCCGCCTCCACGCGGAAACTGTGCCCGTGCATACGCGCACAGGGCCCTTCGTAATCCCTGAGCAGATGGGCGGCGTCGAAATGGGCGCTGGCGCTTATCTCGAATATCCCGGCCAAATATACCTCCGTTCCCAACCTTCCTGCAAAGCCCGCTCCACTTAAGATGTTAGCACACGCCGTTCCCCGGCGAGGGCCACGGGGGCGCGCCCGCAGGAAGCCTTCCGCGAGGCCGTTCAGTCCTTGAGCATGGAGACGAAGCTCTCCAGCCTCGTCCCGGTCCTGGCATCCACGCCGGAGCTGCGGTCCATTTCCAGGGTAAGGATGGGGACGTCCAGGTATCTGCGCATGATGATGTCCTCCACCTGGCGGAAGCAGAAACTCTGCACGTAATGTACGAGCCCCGCCAGCCGCCGGCGCTTTACCTCGCGCGCGATGTCCTCCAGGCGGTAGAAGACGGAGTAGGGATAGCTGTAAAGCCGGTACTTCTCCACCACGTCGGCCGTTCCGAAGGGCAGGCTGAACTGGCGCTGGGTCTCGTTATAGACGACCCGCGCGCCCAGGCGCTCGAGGAAGTCGTAGATGCCCGGCGCGATGGGAGGCACGCCGAGGTAGCCGAGGCGCACCATGTCTTTCGCGGGACGGAAAGAGGCGTCCTGAGCGCGCTGACGGGCGCGGGCCAGGAATCCGTCCATCTTCCGCCCGAAGGCCTCGGGGTCCTGCTCCATATCGCTGCAGCTTACCAGGTAGAGGTGGTTCTCGAAGCCGGTCACCAGGCCCTCTTCCCAGGTGAGGCGGTCTATCTCATGGGCCCTGGAACGGACGGCATCCAGCCTGTGCACGGCCGCTTGTACCGCCGCTCCGTCCGTCCCCAGGCGCCGCATGAACACCTGCATCTGCACCCGCAGCAGCTCGCGGTCGCGTTCGTAAGGGTAGGCGAAAGGTATGACCTCCACCCCCTCAGACTGCAGGGTCTCCATGAGTGCGTGGGTGTTGGAGCAGTCTCCCTGGGTGACCGCCACCACCGCCGCCAGGTCCTGCGTCTTTTTCGCCACGCCGTAGATGCCCTTGATCCAGGCACAGAAGGAGCGCGGGAAGCCCACCGCCTCGGCCTCTTCCAGGAGACCCTCGCGATCGGGGCGGGACACGAATACGTTGTTCAGGTCCACCGGCACGTGCCCCGCCGCGTAGATGACCTCGATGGGCACGGTGGTGGTTATTCCGATCTTAGCCATAGGAATAATAATAGCAGGCACGATAAAGGGGCGCCCGGGGGCGCCCCTTTATCGATTATCCGTCTTTGCTCCGCCGCCGCGTTACACTCGATCGAGATCGCCGCGTCGGCTCCGCCTCCTCGCAACACGCCTCGTAGCTTTGCCCTATGGCAAGGCTACACTGCTAGCCCCAGGGATAGGTGTCGGTGACGCCCATGAGGTTGGCGCCGATGACCAACCGCTGGATCTGGGCCGTGCCCTCGTAGATCTGCATGATCTTGGCGTCGCGCATCAGCTTCTCCACTAGGTATTCCTTCATGTAACCGTAGCCGCCGTGTATCTGCACCGCGTTCACGGTGACCTCCATGGCCATGTCGCCGCAGAAGGCCTTGGCGTAGGAGGATTCGAGCGAGCAGGGCATGCCCTTCCACGCCTTCCAGGCCGCCAACTGGTAGAGTCGCCTTCCCGCCTCGACCTTCATGGCCATCTCTGCCAGCATGAAGTTGATGGACTGCTGGGCGATGATGGGACGACCGAACTGCACCCTCTCCTTGGAGTACTTCAGGGCTTCCTCGAAGGCGGCGCGGGCCACGCCGGTGGCCAGGGCGGCAACGCTCGCGCGGGTTAGGTCCAGGGTGGTCATGACGTTGTAGAAGCCCTGGCCCATGGGCACGAACAGGTTCTCCTTGGGCACCTTGACGTTGTCGAAGATGACCTCTGAGGTGTCCGAGGCGCGGATGCCCATCTTGTCCTCGTGCTTGCCGACGGAGACGCCGTCGTAGGAACGCTCCACCACAACCGCTCCAATGCCTCCGTACTTCTTCTCCTTGTCGAAGGTGCAGAAGACGGAGTAAAAGTCGGCGATGCCACCGTTGGTGATGAAGCACTTCTGCCCGTTGAGCAGGAAGTGGTCGTCTTTCTCCTCGATGGTTGTGGAGATAGCCGCTGCGTCCGACCCCGCTCCGGGCTCGGTGAGGCAGAACGCCGCGAACTTGGGGTCATCGGGGTCGCAGAGGCGCGGGAAGTACTCCTTCTTCTGCTCCTCGTTGGCGGCGATGACCATGGGGGTGGTGGCCAGGCTGTTCGCCCCCAGGGTGGTGGCTATGCCCGCGCACCCCCAGGCGAGCTCCTCGCTCACCATGGAGGCTGTGATCTGGTCAAGTCCGCCTCCGCCGTATTCCTCGGGGATGGCCATGGCGGTAAGGCCGGCCGCAGCCGCCTTCTTGACCAGGCTTTCGGGTACCTTTCCTTCCTTGTCACATTCCAGCGCGACGGGGCGCATCTCGTTGAGCGCGAAGTCGTGGGCCATCTTGACGGCTGCTTTTTGCTCTTCCGTGAGTTCGAAATCTACCTTGCAAGAACCTACTTACCTCTTCGTACTCCTAACGGGTTCTCGATCTCCTGTTCTTTTCGGGCCGAGAGGTCTAGCCCATCTATATCATCGAGTATGCCTCTTACTTCCCCACGAATTTGGCCTTGCCCGGGCCCTCCTCCAGGAAAGTGCGCATACCTATCTTCTGGTCCTCGGAGGCGAAGCACAGCGTGATGCCGTGGCCCTCGATTATCAAGCCCTCCTCGATGGAGCACTCCATGCCCTTGTTGATGGCCTTCTTGGCCATGGCCAGCGCCACAGCAGGGCCGTTGGCGTACCTGGCGGCGACCTTCTGGGCGTAGGCGATGACCGACTCGTCGCCCGAGACCACCTTCTGCACCAACCCCATCTCCAGGCACTCCTGGGCGCTGTAAATGCGGCCGCTATAGATCATCTCCTTGGCCTTGGCGGGGCCGATGAGGCGCGGCAGCCTCTGGGTCCCGCCCGCGCCGGGGATGATACCCAGCAGTATCTCCGGCTGGCCTATCTTGGCGTCCTCGTGGGCGAAGCGCCAGTCGGCGCAGATGATCATCTCGCACCCGCCGCCGAGGGCAAAACCGTTGACGGCCGCGATGACCGGCTTGGGGATGTTCTCCACCTTGCAGAAGCTCTCCTGCAGCCTGCCCACGTACTTTCCCACCACCACCGGGCTCATCTCCACCATCATCTTGATGTCCGCTCCCGCGGCGAAGTGTTTCTCCCCGCCCGTCATGACCACGGCCCTCACATCATCGTCCATGGCCAGCTCATCGGCGCATAGGCCTATCTCCAGAGCAACCTCGGCATCGATGGGGTTTACGGGAGGGTTGTTGAGTGTCATCGTGGCCACGCCGTCCACGATATCAACCTTCACAAACTTATAGTCGTACGCCATACGCCACCTCACTTTCCTGGGGTTTACAGCCCTCGCTAAGGACAAGGACCTGGGTTTTCGCTTCCCACCTCCTCCTTCAATCTCCGGGTCTTCCCGGCGTCTGCGTCCTAGGGTGAGAATCACATCCCTCGGAGTCAAGATGCTGGTGGGGGCCTCTTCTGCGTAGCG
>CAYPZH010000157.1:0-7365 GCA_964415205.1 uncultured Actinomycetota bacterium
ATCAGGGAAGAGGAACTGGACGCTTTGTCCCGGGAGATCGGGGAGGAGATGCACAAGCTCCTGGACATAAGGCCGGAGATAGCCTGGCTGAGGCCGGGAGCATTAGAACGCGCCACATTGAAGACCCAACTCCTGGAAAAACAGTATGAGGAATAACACGTTCCCGCCTCCTGGGGGTTGATGCAGCGCGTCCATGGCGCTTCGAGATCCTGCCTAAGACGACACTTGGTGGTCAGGGTGATGAGCGGGAGAGCTCCACGAGCTGCACGGCCAGGGACTCGAACTCATCGCGGGAGAGGTCGCCGGTGACCACGAGCTCGACATCGCCCAGGGCGAGGCGCATCTCCTGGCAGTCCATGGCGGCGGTGTATGTGGCGTTCCCGGCATCCTCGCCGAAGTTCTCCTGCCCGGTGAGATAAGCTCCAGAGAGCGCACCCATACTGGTGGTGTAGTAGGAGAACTCCTCGCTGTAAGGGCTCTCCCTGATCTCCACCTGGCGCGCGCCGTCCTTCATCACCAGGTAGACCTCGCGGAAGCCCTCGGGGAACTTCATCTGCTCCTCGGATTCAGAGAGGTTCGAAGACGCGGGGTCGCGCACGCAAGTAGATGTGAGTTCGAAGCCGTCTATCCGCGGCAGCAGCGGCTCGAATCCGGCCTCCAAATAAGCGCCGTCGATGTCGGCGGTACGGCAGGCGCCGTCCCTGACGGTCCGGGTAACGCTTATCCCGGGAGCGCCGAAAAGAGCTGCGGGATCGGACGGAAAAGGCTCGTCGGCATAGGCCGGGTTCAGGGCGTAGTCCTCGAAGCGGAAGATCACCGATCTTTCCGCGCCCAGGGAGAGTTCCTTGCGCAGGGGGAGGCCGCTGGCCGCGTCCAGCCAGATGCGCATTCGCGGGGTGAGGCCCGCCGCGGATTCCAGGCTGTAGGCATCGATACCGTCCAGGCCCTCTATGCCGGTAACTTCCAGCTGACCGCCTCTTATGAGTGCGATCATCGACTGGAAGTAATCGACGTTCCCTGCCAGGTGATAGAGGGAGAGGTAGTTCCCGGTACAGCGCAGGGGAGGCATATTGGATGTGGTCTCCACCTGCAGGCAGTCGACACCTCCAGCGTTGTCCCGCACCACGCGGGCCCGGTAGAGATCGGTGCCGGACTGCATGGTGAGGTTCTGCAGTTGCACTATCCCGCCCTCGCTCTGATAGAGGCGGTAGCGGTAGGCGTCTGGGAAACGCAGCTCGAACTCCTCTCGGTAGAGGCGGCCGGCGTCCTCGGTGATGCAGGTATAGGAGATCGTCTCTATCTCGCCGCTGTGCCGCTCGAGCAGGTCCACTACCTCGCCGCGGAGGCCGCTCCCGCCGCCGCACGCGGCGGGCAGCAGCATGACGGCCAGCAGCACGGACGCGGCGCATATGAGCTTGCGCATAACACCTTCCTTGACCTTTTCCTTTAGCTCGCAATATATCCTAGCAGAGCGGCATGGCCGGGCATAGACAGGATGCCCGTGACCGCGCTTGGGATATAATCGTGAGGGCGGATGAGCATGCAGAACAAACGCGGGAGGGAGCAAGTCATGAGGTGGGAGAGCGGCAAGACGCGCAGTGTGAACGGCGGCATACCGTGGGTGGACCCCCACGTGCACATCATGCCGCCGCGGCGCATGGCCGGGCTGGTGCGCTGGGTGAAGAAGTTCACCCCCGGTTTCCCCCTCAGCGAGGACATCAGCGCCGAGGACATCCTGCAGAGCATCCGCGATTCGGAGATACCTTTCTTCTTCAACCTCGTCTTCCCCCTGTGGGTGGAAGAGACGGAGGACCTCAACCGCTTCAACCGCGACCTCTGCGCCGGCATCCCCGAGGCCATCCCCTTCGGCTCCGTGCACATAGACACGCCGGACAAGGGAACGGAGACCCGCCGCTGCATCGAGGAATACGGTTTTTTGGGCATGAAGCTGCACCCCTTCGCGCAGCGCTTCCCCGCCTTCGGCCCCGAGATGCGCCCCATGTTCGAGGTGCTCGACGAGCACGGCAAGGCTTTCCTGGTACACACGGGGTTCGATGCCTGGTACGGTATGTACATGGACCTGGACGACATGGAGGCGGTCATCCGCGATTACCCGGACATGCAGGTAGTGGCGGTGCATTCCCTCTTCCCGCGTTTCCGCCTCGCCCACCGTCTGCTCTCCGCATATCCCAACTTCTGGCTGGACATGACCAACTCCATCTCATGCATGCGACTGTTTGAGGACATCAAGGACAAAAAGGACGACCTGCCGCCCATAGCCAGCGGCCTGGAGTTCGACGACGTGAAGGACAACTACGACGATTTCTTCCTCCTCTTCGCAGACTTCCCCGGGCGCATCATGTACGGCACCGATTTCCCCGTGGGTTTCGGCTCTCACCCCGCGCTCCTGGACGACCTGAAGTTCTTCGACCTGGGCAGGGAAGCGGAGGAATGCATGCTCTACCGCACGGTGCAGGGCCTGCTCGCAAGATGCGGCCGCCCTGATATATTGGCCGGTTTGGCGGAGTAGTGGGGTCAGGTCTTGTTTTTTGGATTTTCTGGTAGCGATCAAGGCGCTAGATGTGCTGCATATGTGAGGTAACATTACCAAATATTGTCATTACATACCAGGGTATCCAAAAAACAAGACCTGACCCCATGTGGGGTGGGGTATAATCAATGGTGAGAGAGTCAGCCGGGTGGTCGCGGGCGCTTATGCGTTCGAGGAAAGTCCGGACTCCGGAGGGCAGGGAGCTGGGTAACGCCCAGGCGGGGCGACCCGACGGAAAGTGCCACAGAAAGGGAAACCGCCCGCCGGTACACTGGCGCATGCGGTACCGGCAGGCAAGGGTGAAAAGGTGGGGTAAGAGCCCACCAGCGGTCCTGGTGACAGGCCGGCTTGGAAAACCCCTCCCGGAGCAAGGCCAAATAGGAGCCGATGCTGTGGCCCGCAGCGCTCGAGGCTCGGGTAGGCCGCTAGAGGCCGCCGGCAACGGCGGTCCCAGATGGATGACCACCGCCCGGTGCGAACCGGGCACAGGATCCGGCTTACAGGCTGGCTCTCTCCCTCCTTATTTCTTCATATATAACCAATTTCGGAAGGTTCTTTCACCGCGGTTGATATGCTATCCTGTTTACGTAGATGGCTTTGTTCGTATTGGTTACAGGGGTGGCCATGTCCGTAACCAGATGCGGGGTATGCGGCGTGCCCAAGCGAATCGCATTCATGCACCGCTGGAGGGATGACGGCATACTGGAGAGCCGCTTGGGCGGGGCCAGGGGCATCCTGGTGGAGAGGGACGTCTTCGCGGGGGCGCTGGAACACATAGAGAAGACTCTTGGGATGCCCATCGACCACATCATCATCGACGCCAAGCGCCGCGATGCCAAGCTCTACGTGGACGACGTGGTGTCCGGTGCGGTCGGCGTCATCGCGCGCATGCGGCCGTTCCGGCGCCTGGGTTACCTGATCATGATCCGCCAGGCGGCGATGATCGGCCTGGCCAAGGCGGAACTCCTCGGGTACAAGAGCGGCAAGAAATTCGTCGGCAGGGTAAGCTCCTACTACCACCCCGTGCTCTTCGTCGGCGACGTATGCGGCGCCTTCGAAAGCCTGGAGGGCAAGCGGGCCCGCCCGGAGTACGGTCCGGTGGGTGACGTTTGGTACGCCGAGCTATACGTGGATGAGACCCTCCCCAGGGAGGACCGCCTCAGACTGGAGAAGACCCCGGAGGTGCCGGCCCAGGCGGGTTTTGAACGCTGCGCCGGATGCGGCGTTCCCACCGGGATCAGTGGTTTCCACTGGGACACGGCGCAGGCAAAGATCATCGACCTGGTCACGGGAAAGTGGATCATCTACATCAATGTCGATGGGCTAAACACCATACTACGGGAACTGGAGCAGGAGCTGGGCGAGGACATACCCCGCATGGTCTCGCAATTCTCCTTCGAGACTTACCGCAGGCTGGTCAAGGAACACCCCTCCTCATACCTGAAGGACCTTTCCTTCATGCGCCTGCGGGGCTTCGGGGTGCCGGATGCGCATTATCCCACCCGCGAGGAGCTGGAGGCGGGGGTGACCATACGCAACGCCTTCAACGCTCCGCTCGTCGCGGGCTTGGTCGCCGCCGTCTGCGGCGGAGACGGTGCCGACTTCGCATGGGAGATACCCGAGCCTGGTGTGCTACTGGTTAAGGTAGAGGGAGGAGTCGCGGCAGCCGAGACGTAAGTGCCTGGACGCCCTCCCTTTTCATCCCCATCCCGCCAAGGTAGGATGCAAATATCTTTTCCCGCGCACGCGACGCTCGCGGGAAAGAGAAAGACATGATGAACGTCCGCGCTTCGCGGAGAAGGATTCCCGTGCGGTCGTGAACGTAAAGAGATGAGGAAAGGGGAGATGATGGCCGGAAACGATGCCCAGGCAGCGGGGCGATTCGACGAGAAGACGCTGAGAAGGGCGGATTTCTGCATGAACAAGTGCACCGCCTGCAAGGCGGGAAGGGACAAAGGGAAGGGCTTCTTCAACTGGGTGGTCAGGCTGGAGTCAAAGCTCAAGGTGTGCCCGTATTGCAGGGCCTATGAAAAAGTCTACGGGGTCCCTGCCTATCTCAAACCACCTCAAGCCTGAGAAGACCCATGGACCTCACGAGGGATGATTGGAGCCTCCTGAGAGGCGAAGCCCAGCGCGTCTTCAACCTGAACGAGGTGGACCGGGGGGACATCTATTACCACATGCCCTCCCACAACCATTATCCCTCGCTCTTCGCCTGGGACAGCGGCTTTCACGCCGCGGCCATGACCCATATGGACGCGGAGAAGGCGCAGCGCGAGCTGGAGACGCTGTTCCGGCAGGTGGGAGCCGATGGCCACCTGCCCCACGAGGTGCTGCTGCCCAACCGCTACTCCAGCCGCTGGATGCGCGGACTGCAGACCAGGCTGGTGCGCTGGGAGTTCGACGGTCGCGGCGCATCCTTCATGATCGACCCGCCCAGCTACCACTATGCCGCCGAGATGGTGTACAGGGCGACCGGGGACCTCGCCTGGCTGAGGGGGGTCTTCCCCCTCATGCACCGCTGCCTCGATTTCATACTGCGGACGCGCGACATCAGGGGAGACGGCCTCATCTCCATACTCCACCCCTGGGAATCCGGCACGGACATGTCGCCGCAGTTCTTCCAGGCCTTGGGGATACGGGGACGGAGGCCCGGCAACTCCACGCGCGCCTGGCTCTATCCCAGCTGGCTTTACGCCTTCAACCGTGCCGCGAGCTGGCGGGCGGGAAGGCTGGCCCGCGCCGACCGCTTCGTCTGTGAGGACCTCACCATGAACTCCATCGCGGTGCGGGCATGCCGCAGCATGTCGTTTCTGGCGGGCGAGTTGGAGAGGCAGCAGGAGGAGGGTTTTTACCGCCGGCAGGCCGAGAGGATGATGGAAGCGCTGGAGGACCTCTTGTGGGATGAAGAGGCGGGGTGCTATTTCCCGCGCTTCGGATACCGCCGCCCGCGCCTGCTGCGCCACCGTACCGCGGCCTCCCTGCTCCCGCTTTTCACCGGCATGTGCCGCCGGGAGCGGGCGGAGAGGTTGATACGCGAACACCTCCTCGACCCTGGTGCTTTCTGGACCGCGTACCCCGTGCCCTTCAACCCCGGGCCGGAAGCCGATAAATCAGGCGCATGGGTGGAGAACCATCTCTGGGCCGGGCACTGCGTGTGGGTCAACTTCAGCTGGATGTTGTCCATAGGCCTGGGCGAATACGATTATGCGCGGAAAGCGCGGGAGATGACCGCCAGGGTCGTGCGCATGGTCGTGAACGGCGGGTTCTACGAATATTACGATTCCCGCAGCGGGGAAGGCATGAGGATAAAGGACTTCTGCTGGCCCGGGCTGGCCCTGGACATGGCGGCCCGCTTCTGGCCGCAGGTGGCGGGTGGTGATGCTTAACGGCGTTCCGGGACCGTACAGCCTCAATGCTTGACGATGCGCTCGGGGAAGGCGTCCGAGAGCATGCCCGTGCGCATATAGTCGAGGTAGCGCTCTCTCCTGCGCGCGGCGGCGGTGTAGAAGGGGATGATGATGACGGCGACGATCAAGGTCAGCCACGACCTTGAGGCTGCCGCCACGCCCAGATTCATCAGCGTCCTCGCCGCTATCCTGAGCAAGCTGCGGTGAGTTTGCGCGGTGCGGTGCCTCATCGGCCCCCGTTTCTGCCTCTGCATGACGCTGAGGTTGTAGAGCAGTCCCAACAACCAGATCATCACCCCCAGGGGGACGGCGGCCGCCAGCGGGATGTTGATGCGCCATCCGGCCGCGAGTCCGGTTATCACGCTGCCCCACAAGAGGATGAAATGCAATAGTATTATCCAGTTCGCCTGTGGCATAAGCTCTATATACCCATAGCCGGAGGCCGGAAAACAACCCCGCCCACCTCTTCTCGCGGCGTTCCGGCGCCGCCGGAAGGTCTGCGGCTATATGCTGGAGAAGATAAGCGTGTATTATATTAATGGAGCGGAGGAAGGGCGGCGGGAAGGCCCCACCGCGGGTAGATGTAAAAAGACAGGGCGATTCTGTGTTGACGATATATGTATCGATCCTGCGGGAGAAAGGAGGACGGACGGGTGAGCAAGCTTGAGGAGATGAAGCAGCGCCTGCAACGCCTTGCTGAGCTCAGCGCCAGGATGAAGCAGCAGTTCGACGGGCTCAAAGGTCCCGAGGGGATCGAGCTGCGCGACAAGGTAAAAAAAGCCGGTGCCCGCATGGGGATCGGGGCGGGCGTCGCCGTAGCCGGGCTGGCCGTATTGGCCGTGGCATCCGTGTACATCATAGCCGTCGTGATCCTCCTTCTGAACATCGCCCTGGACAGGCTGTGGCTCTCCGCCCTCATCGTGGTGGCGGCGTCGCTGCTCCTGGGGGCAGTGATCGCCGCGATCGGGGTCACGATCGCGCGCAAGGCCGCAAAGGAGATACCCAAACTGGGGAACGAGGCAGTGCAGCCGATCAAGGAAGCCGGCGAGGAGATGAAGGAAACGGTACAGGAGCTGCAGGATATCGCCAAGGAAGAGGCGGAGGAGCGGCAGAAGCAGATGATGAATCTGCTGGAGCAGGCGAAAAAGGCTGCCCCCTTCATCATCGGGGCCTACGTGGGATACCGGGTGGTAAAGAAGGTAGTGAGATCGCGCAGGATGAAGAAGAGGATAATGCTGGAGGCTCTGGAAGAAGAGTGATACCCGGGGAGAACGCGGCGGAAAGGGGCCGGAAACTCCGGCCCCTTTCATTTGCGGCTGGTTAGCGGCTTAACCCTTCCGGGCGTTGAGGCCTGACGCCCGAGGAACCCCCGTTGTCACCGGGCGCGGATAGACTGTAAGCGGA
>CAYPZH010000158.1:0-7348 GCA_964415205.1 uncultured Actinomycetota bacterium
TAACCGTTGATGCTCTCCACCTCGCGCGGCAGCCCCTTCTCCAGGTCCTGCAGCATGCTGGCCTTGGCATCGGAGAAATCGCCGACCAGGCCCCGCAGCAGGTTCCTGGTGTTGGCCAGGTCCTGCCTGGCGATATCCACCAGGATGCCGGGGTCAACGCCGCGCATGGGCGCCAGTTCCACCCCCAGCGCCCGGGCGGTGAGGATGGTCTCGATCATGATATAGATGACGGCGTCCGCCGCCTTGTCGCTCTGCATGAGCTCGCCGCCGGCTGCCCCCAGGGCGGTGGACACGCCAGAGGCCGCCACGTTGAAGAGCAGCTTGGTCCAGCGCACCCCGGTCAGGTTATCGGTGATATCGGCGGCTCCCGCGTTATCCATGACTTCCTTAACCCGCTGCAGCCGCGCGGTCACGCCGCCGTCGAGCTCGCCGATCTCGTATCCCATCTGCTCTGGGTCTGAGGTCATCCGGGAGACCCCGGGGTTTATCATCTCCGCCGACCACAGCACTGCCCCGCCCAGGACGCGCCCGCGGCCCACGAAGGAGGCCACCTTCTCTTCCGGGACGCCGTTCTGCAGGGTGAGGACCACGCTCTCCTCCCCTAGATGGGGCAGGACCTGCGGCAGCGCCGCCTCGTCGTAGGTGGACTTGGCCAGGTACACAACGAGGTCGTAGATTCCCTCCATGCCCTCGGGGATCACCGCTTTTACCGCCTGCGCGACATCCAGGTTGCCCGTCACCCGGGCGCCGCCGCGGTTCAGCGCCTCAACAATCTCTTCCTTTACGTCAACCATCTCGACGTCCAGACCGCCCCGGGTGAGCAGGGCTCCCACCACCGTCCCCAAAGACCCGCAACCGACCACCGCTATCCTCATCTTCTCCCCCTTCTCCGACCGTCCAGTCTTTCATGTGCCCGCGGTCCCCGAACCGGCGTCACCATGATTATCCCATGACTTCGCTCTTCTGCACGACACGAGCGCGCATAGACAGGAATGCCGGAGATGGGCCATGATAAGGTGCAGCCGTTCTCGTACACACCTGGACACGGGCAGAATAAACGCGCAGATGGGGGTGACGCGTGATGTTCAATCTCTTCAACCGTTTGGGGAAGATCGGGATAGGCTGCGGCACCGCCGGCTTCATCGTCGGCATGCTGGCCGCCCTGGGAGCAATCATCGTCGGGGGTATCGCCGCCGGGGCCCCCGCCTGGGTCATCGTGCTCATATGCCTGTTGGTCCTGCTCTTCAACGGGGGCATGGTCGCCGTCTTCTTCTTCGGCTTCAGGTGGGCCCTGGGTCCGGAGGTCGCCCGCCGCAAACTGCTGGAGAGGGGAGAGG
This sequence comes from uncultured Actinomycetota bacterium, assembly GCA_964415205.1. GTDB lineage: Bacteria > Actinomycetota > Geothermincolia > Geothermincolales > RBG-13-55-18 > SURF-21. The sequence goes on from CAYPZH010000158.1 coordinate 1,338, forward strand.
ACGCCGAGGCCACCATCCTCGAGGTCACCGACACGCGCGTCACCTTGAACGAGATATATCCCATAGTCAAGGTGCTGCTGGAGGTGCGCCCGCAGGGCCGCCCGCCTTACCAGGCGGAAGCGCGGATGATAATAAACCGTGTGGACATCCCGCAGGTCCAGCCGGGCCTGGTGGTGCCGGTGAAGATAGACCCCAGGAGCCAGAAACGAGTCGCGGTGGTCATGCCGGGCGGGGCGGGCGCCGCGGCGGGTGGGGCGCCCATGGACGAGCGCGCCGCCCAGGACATGCTTGCCCGCGTCGATGCGGCTAACCAGGCCCTGTTGCAGAGCGGTGAGCCGGCGCAGGCGAAGATACTGCAGGCACAGGCCCTGGGCATCGAGGTCAACGGCCCCAACCCCGCCATGAAGTTCACGCTCGAGGTGTATCCCACGGACCGCCCGGCCTTCCAGTCCGAGGCTACCGACGTGGTCGCCCAGGCGTCCGTACCCAAGTACCAGCCGGGTAAGATGGTCTTCGTGAAGTTCGACCCCGCCGATACCACCAGGGTGACCCTGGACCATTCCTGACCCCGGAGCCCAGCCCGCCGCGTGCCCGGAAACCGCTTCCATATCCTGGCATGAACATATTCTTTCCTCCTCGTGTCACATGTATGTTAGGCTATATGTCTGGTACCTTATTGCGATTCGTAGCAAGTAAGGACGTAGAACAAAGGAGGCGACGATGAAAAAGGCTATCGCAATGGTCCTCATCCTGGCCCTGGCCGTCACGGCCCTGGTCTTTGCGGGGTGTGGAGGAAGCAGCGGCAGCGGGGACAGCCCGGAGCAGGTAGTGGAGAAGTTCCTGAAGGCAGCCGAGAAAGGTGACGCGGATACCGCTTACGAACTCGTCACCCAGGCCGACAAGGACGCGCTCACCGATAAGCAGGAGCTGACGGAGGGTTTCACGGATATTTTCGGTACCTCTTACGAGGTCGGCAAAGGCACCGTCTCCGGCGATACGGCCAAGGTTCCGGTGAAGTTCGACATGGGCGAGCAGGCCATGGGGATGGAGCTGGAGTTCAACATCGTTCTGCACAAGGAAGACGGCGCGTGGAAGATATCCGGGGACGATACCGCCCTCGAGATGGAGAAGACCATGGAGGATATGTTCGGAGACCTGGAAACGTCCGAATAGGTCTCTTCCCGTCAGCGCATCCGATACGGACCGTCCCGCCCCGCTTGGCGGGACGGTCTTATCAAGGCTAGAGGGACGAACGTATCGAGCCGTAGTCGGCCAAGGAGCGCATGGCGCGGGCGCAGCGCGAGGCGGAGGGATACGCCGGCACGCCGCTCTCGATGAGGCTGCGGATGGAGCTGCTGCCCGCCCCCGTGAAGGACATCACCACCAGCGGCTTTGCGTGCTCCCGCGGCACCGCGGCCATGCCGGTCAGGAATTCCTGGTAACCCTGCTCCCATACCTTCTCCATCTCCCGCAGCCCTGGTATGCGCTTCTGCAGGTTAAGCATAAAGTCCGGCGCTCCGAAGATGCCGTAGAGGAAAGCGCCGTCGACCTCGCCGGACTCGAACACCAGTTCCAGCAACTGCTTGAAGATGAAGACATTGGTCTCGAAGGTGAGATCGATGGGGTTGCCGGTGTAGGTCAGGGGGCCGGTGACCGCGTCGAGCCTGGTGCGCAACCCGTCGGAGAAAAGCGGCGCCACCATCCCCTCCCTCTCCAAGTGATAGGCCAGGGAGGAGCCGGGGCCGCCGGAATTGGTGATAACCGCCATGCGCCTGCCCGCGGGCAGCGGCTGCATGGAAAGCGCCCACAACAGGTCGAGCATGTGGTCGAGGTCGTCGGCGCGTATGACCCCCGCCTGCCGGAAGAGGCCGTCGTAGAGCCCGTCGGGGCCTGAGATGGCGCCGGTGTGGGAAAGGGAAGAGCGCGAGCCGGCCGCGGTGCCGCCCACATATATTGCCACCACGGGTTTCTTTTTCACCACCGCGCGCGCTGAGGTGATGAACTCGCGGGGCCGCCGGATGGTCTCGACGTACAGCCCCACTGCCTTGACCTCGTCCTCATCCCGCAGGTAGTCGAGGCAATCCACCAGGTCCATGTCCGCCTCGTTGCCCACGCTTATGGTCTGGCACATCCTCATGCCCTGCGTCCTCAGATAAGGGTTGATCATGGCGGTGTAGGCGCCCGACTGCGAGGCGAAGGCGATGCCCCCTCCCATGGGGGGATTGATGATGGTGGTGGAGTTGAGAGAGCAGAGGCTGTTCATGATGCCCACGCAGTTCGGGCCCAGGAAACGGATGCCGTGCTTCGCCGCCACCTCTAGGAGCTTACGCTCGCGCTCCCTGCCCACCTCCCCCGGGACCTCCTTGAAACCACCTGAGATGACGATGGCCCGGCGCACCCCCGCCTTGCCGCACTCCTCGAGTATCTCCGGCACCACCTCGGTGGGCAGGACCAGCTGCACCAGGTCCACCGGCTTGCCCACGTCGGCGATGCTGCGGTAAGCGGGGATACCCATTACCGTATCCTCGCTGCGGTGGATGGGATAGACCTCTCCCCTGAAGCCCGTCTCGAGGATGTTGGCGAGCTGTATCGAGCCCATCTTCATGGGGTTGTTGGAGGCGCCGTAGATGGCGATGGATGACGGGTACATCAGTTGCCGCAGCGGGTGCATCATATCCTCCCTTGCTATGAGTCCGTCATGGCACACGATAATATTCTAAGCGAAAACACGGAGCGGGTCTGCACTGCGAATCCGCTCCACCCATATGAAAAGGCCCCCGCGGGGGCCTTTTAAGCGCGTTTGCCGCGGCTATTCAGTCGCCGGGCACGTAACCCGCTGTGTCGTGCCCCCCCGCCCAGGAGCCCTTGTAGTTGAAGTACATGGGGCGTTCGGCGACGATGGGCCAGTCGGAACTGACCGCGATGGACACGTCCTGTCCCGTACCCGTGTCGCTGGCCACGTATATGGTGCGCCGGCTGGTGGCCGCCACGCTATAGGTCTTGGGTATCTTCTGGCCGCTCCCCAGCATGTATTCTATGGTCACCGTGGCCGCCACATCGTTCGGGTTCTGCAGGCACAGGTATTCGTCGAACCCGGGCTGCGTGCAGCCCTCGGCGAAATACCACCCGTAGGAGGGGAGGGTGCAGCCCTGCGAGTTGTGGCCACCGGTCCAAGCCCCGGCATAATTGAAGTAGATGGGGCGCTCGGCGATGATGGGGACGTCGGAGAAGACTGCCAGCGACACGTCGTAACCGCGCCCGAGGCTCTCGTTAACGAAGACGGTGTCGCGCGAATAGGCGGGAAGGGAGAGCGTGTCGCTGTACACCTCCCCCTGAGATGTCAGGTAGTATATCTCCACGTCGGCTGCCGCGCCGTACGGGTTCTGCAGGCACAGGTATTCGTCGAACCCGGGCTGCGTGCAGCCCTCGGCGAAGAACCAGGCGTCGGAGGGGACGTTAACCCCCATGACGTTGTGGCCGCCGGTCCAGCCGTAATAATCGAAGTACATGGGGCGTTCCGCCACCAGCGCGTCCTCCGATTCCACCATGATGGAGAAGCTCCTCCCCTCGCCCGCCTCCGCGTTGACGTTCACGGTGGTGCGTGAGAGCGGGTTTAGCATGTGGTTGACCTGGTCGGTCCCCCCTCCCTGGTACATGTAGGTGACCAGGGCATCGACGGCGTAGTCGTTGGGGTTCTGCAGGCACAGGTATTCGTTGAACCCGTGCCCGGTATACCCCTCGGCGAAATACCAATAGTAGAAGGGGATGGTGGCGCCCATCACGTCGTGTCCGCCCCTCCATATCCCGTTATAGTTGAAATACATGGGGCGTTCGGCGACCACGGGGTCCTCGGAAAAGATCGCCACGGAGACATTTTCGTCCTGGCCGGCCTCCCCGTTGACGTTGATGGTCTTGCGGGAGTGGGGGGACACCGCGTAGGAACGGACGTCCAGCGAATCCTCGAACATGTACGCGATATCAATGAGGGCGGTCGCAGCGCCCGGATTCTGGATACAGAGGTACTCGTCAAACCCCGCCCCCGTGTACCCCTCGGCGAAGAACCAGTATTCGGAGATGTACGGCTTGAGCACCAGCATGCCGTAGGTGTCCTGGGTGGAATAGCCGCCGTAGGTATCCACGGCGAGGAAGTACGTCTCGCCCGCCTGCAGGGGGTACTTGATGAACTCGGTGGAGTTGCCGCTGCTCATGCTGTAGGCGACCAGGGTGCCGTTCTGCGCATCGTCGTTGACGTCGCCCTTGTAGAGCATGAGGTCGTAATCGCACCCCTCCGGGATGTCATCAAGGGCGAACTGGCCGTAGCCAGAGACGTCCGGCCGGACGCGGTAGATATCGATATCGCTGTTGTTGGATATGTAGGACTCGTACTCCCCCGTGTCCAGGTCGAACGCCTGCTTCCTGGTGTCGTTGGGTTCCATGGAGTCCCGGTAGCCGGTGTTCGGCAGCTCGAGCGACCCCCGCATGTCGACTACTCCGAAGCCCGCCCCTTCCTCCCAGGTCCCGCTCCCCTGGGCGCTCTCCTCGATGCGCCACTCCAGCGCCGCGGCGGAGACGGCGGGCCTGTGCGCCAGTATCAGCCCGGCCTGGCCGCTCACCAGCGGGGCGGAGAAAGAGGTCCCGTCACCCACCAGGTAGGTGCCGTCGGTGGCCCTGCCCGGACCCAGGATCTCCTCGCCCGGCGCCAGGACGTCGAGGCCGTAGCCGTAATCGGAGAAACCGCTTTTCTGCCCGCCGCTGCCACTGGAGCCCACCCCGATGACGTTGTGCAGGCACGCGGGATAGCAGAGGTCATCGGTGCTCCCGTTGCCCCGCGCTGCCACTACCACGCAGCCTTTTTCGCGGGCGTAATCCACCGCTTCCCTCTCCGCCTGGGAATAACCGTAGCCGCCGTAGCTGAGGTTGAGTATCTTCGCGCCGTGGTCGGCGGCGTAGGTGATGCCCTGTACCGACCTCGAGGTAGGGATGCCCGTGCCGTTGTCCACACAGATGGGCATGATCTTGCAGGACCAGTCGATCCCCGCAATGCCCAGCGAGTTATTGGTGTTTGCGGCGGCCACCCCCGCCACGAAAGTGCCGTGGCCGTCCGCATCCTTGTCCGCGGTCACCGCGCCGCCGCTGTAGGTGTTGTATCCCGCGAGCACCCTTCCCCCGGCCAGGTCCTCATGGGTGGGACGGATGCCGGAGTCCACCACGGCCATGGTCACCGCGGAACTGCCCGTGGTGACGTCCCAGGCCTCGTAGGCGTTCACGGGATCGAGGTACCACTGCGGGTAAGTCGGGTCGGTGATAAAGGGGTCGTTGGGGACCAGGTCGCCGTGGGAGAGGCGGTCGCGCTCGGCCCACCTCACGCCGGGAAGCTCTCTCAGCGACGCGAGCACCTCGTCCACGGCCGCCGTATCGACCAGGGTGACCACCGCCACGCTCAACTGTGGTATGTAGGCGTCCACGACCGCCGCGAAGCGGGAGAGGAGGTCCTCCAGGGCCTGCGCCTCTCCCTCGAAGCCGACCATGAGCCCGCCGGGGCGGGACAGCGCCTCCCTGTCCGCCTGTTGCTGCGGTTGCTCCTTTTTCTCCGCACTGGCGCTGTCGTGGGCGGCCTCGAGTAGTCTCTGCTTAAGGGCGTCTAGTTCCGCCTCTCCCTTCGCGCGCGAGTGCCCGTCCCCCTTCCCTCCCTGCGCCACAGTCACCGGCCCCGCGCAGGCGAGCAGAAACGCCACGGTCAAGCTGATCGTAAAAAAGAACCTGCCCCGCATGAGATCACCTCCGCAATCCGCCCAGGGGTTATTCGGGAAGAGGTCATTCCCCGCCGAGGGCTTCCTCCACCGCCTTGAGGGACACCTTCTTGCTCGTCGACGCGCCGCTGGTCACGTCCACCTGCAGCGACTGGGAGGATATCACCTCATCGAAGATCTCCCTTATCTCCTGCTGCGTCTCCTCCGCCATCCTGCCGGTGTCTGTGAAGTCTATGGCGACCACGCGGCCGGCCTCCACCC
>CAYPZH010000159.1:0-7307 GCA_964415205.1 uncultured Actinomycetota bacterium
CGTGTATATTCCATCCAGTGACCCTGGATATTCTGCCACCCGCATAGTTTATTTTCCTTGGATCAGAGTAGTAGTAGATTTTTGACCCTATCATGCCTGCGCCAGGGTAGGTTCTTGTTGCCTCGATCAAGTACATCAACGAGGACTTGTCGACTACTGTATCGTTATTCAGAAGCCAGATATAATCAGCGCCATTCTTAAGTGCATACTCTAACCCTAGATTTGCCCCTCCCGAGTATCCTAGATTGACCTTGCTTTCCAGGAATATGATATCTGGGAATTCCGCCTTGAGCGCTTCTATGGAATCGTCGCTCGACCCGTTATCGACAACCATTAATTCGTATTCTTCATAGTCGAGTTGCTGTAACGAGCAGAGGCATTCCCTGGTATCTACATAGTTGTTATAGGTTAATACGATTATGAACACCTTCATTCTTGATATATTAATCATGCTAATCGGCAATATTCAATATTGCATTCTCATGGTAAGTCATGAATATCTAGGTAATATTAAGGCAAGAGCCGTGCGAGGTCTTTTTTTCTGACTAAGAAAAGCTTGCTGCTTAGGCTCGGACGTGATGACTTTCTTCCAGAAAAGAAGCCACCTTCATTATATAAATACCCCGGACCTAATTGAGTCTAAAGGGCCTCTCTCTTCTCTTCCGACGTAATGAGTATCGCAGGCACTCCAGCATAAAGAGAATTTGGTATGTCATATTTCTTATTCAGCAGTGAATTTGCCCCTAATACTGAACCTTTCGGCAATTCTGCCCCGGGGACAAGGGTGCAGTTTGCAGCTACCCAACCACCCCTTCTAACGGCTATTTCTTCATATCTCGAACTACCAAACCTGAAAGATCCATTGGACCTAGTGCGATTTCCAGAGGCGATAACAACATTAGGCCCGATTATCACCCCATCTTCAAGATATATCCCCCCTCCCGCTAATAAGACACAATAATGGGCAATATATACGTCATTACCTGCAGAAATATTTTCAAGATTATTCATAATTGCGCTATGTGCTACCTGGAAGTTGCTTCCACATGATTTCATACCAAATGAATAGAGAAACCCCCTGAATCTCATAAGAATCGGTGCATCAGGAAGAAAGAAGCACACCGTTCTTACAAACCACGAATATATCAGTAGTGCCTTACGCTTCATCGCCCACCTGTTTCAAAAAGCGTAGAAAGGAAGCTTTCCATGGCCAAATCATTCTTAACACTTTTCATAGCTTCATCTACGATCATTTGAGTAGAAGATTCATCGGATATATACTCTATGATCTTTTTCGCGAAGGATTCGGGATTGTTGAATTCCGCGAATTTTATATGAACATCGTTCTTGAAGATATGCGGCAAGCCGCCTACGGGAGTAGCTACAACAGGTAAGGAGTTTGCCATAGCCTCTAACACCACTCGAGGGCTACCTTCTGATAAAGAGGGGAATAAGAAAATATCACCCTTTCGATAGTAGCTCCTGAGCACTTCTCGATTTCCTATATGGCCGGTGAAAATGATGTCTTCCTCTAAGGAGCTTGCTTTTACCATCCGCATCAATTCATCCTTGTATTCACCATCACCGACGATATTCAATTTAACCGTTAACCCTTTTTCTTTAAGAATAGAGACCAAATCAACAAGGATCTCCAATCCCTTAGCATATCTAAGGAACCCAACATATAGAAGGTTACCTTTAAACCGGAATCTCTTTTCGTAGAAATCATCATCAGTTATTAACGAAGAGAACAACAGCGTCGAATCTATTCCTAATGCCTTGAGGCGTTTGTACAGGCTGAAACCGCAGGAATATACATTGGAAGATCTTGCGGCCAGTAATGATAAAAAGTACTCGGGAAGATAGAGTACAATATTAAGGGTTCTTTTTAGGATTCCGTACTGTTTGTTCTTCCACATCACGTCTATTGAATCTCCTAGAAACTCAATGATACATCTCTTACGAAAAAGCAATTTGGGCATCCAACAGTAGGGGCTTGGAACCTGGCAATAAAAAAGGTCGACATTTCTCAGTGCCTTAATGCTGCTGAAATAATGTCTGAGCAATCTCATCCCGTGGACATACTTCTGATAATAGGGTAATTCAATAACTTGTAGATTAGGAAAACGCAATAGATAGAGACTTTCATCGGGGTGTTCCACTTTGAGTGTAGGGGCAATTATGTACACTTGGTTGTAACGGCTGCAAAGGAAATCAATATAGATATAGCGCCAGTAGTCTATTGAGTATTCATCTCTATACTTGGACAACCTGAATGTGCCGAGAACCGCGATATCTTTATCACTGTCCCGTTGTTCAGGCACTGATAGGTTGCACACGGACTTTCCTCCTCGAAATAAGCAACAGGCATGTGAGAGGTATTATGCTCATGCCGATTAACTCGGCCTGCAGGGCAGAGACCGCCCTTGTCGTGTCGACCAACATGGGTGCAGCGACTATCAGAAACACAATACCCGCCGTACGGCCCGTGTCCAGCTTGTTCCCTATACAGAAGATCTGAAATAGTTTCATCAATAAACCGTAGAGGAACATCCCCACTATGACCCCTATAATATGAAAATTAAGCCATAAATCCCCTACTGTTGTATATCCGCTCGCGCCCCTACCAGATACTCTTGTATAACCCATATAGTCCTCATAGAATTCCCCCTCAAGGTTTGTCTCTGGTTTATCGGGCCACAGGGCTCTAGGTATCGGGGCGAGTAATCCAAGGAAAAGCGTTCTCCCGTATTGGAAATCCCAAATCCCTGGCGTGCCCGATACTAATATTGACAGAGAGTCCAATCCCGTGCCTGTCCTTCTCGACAAGTCTTCCAACAGATTATCAAGGCCCGCGGCCTCTTCCGTTGATGCTTCACGATAGATCCTGACTACTTCTTCAAGGCGCTCCTCCTCCGACAAGGAAAAGAAAGAAGAGCCCGTGCGCCCCTTGTATACTGACATCACGGGAAACAGGGTGATCACGAGCAATATCGCTGAAACGATCATTATCCATGCGCTCTTCTCTTTCAGCATCTGCTTAACGCTACCCCTTGTTAGCAGCAAGTAAAGGAGTGCATAGAGGAACATGGAGAAAAGTACGCTCCTCATCCCCATGATAAAATAGGCGGAAGCGTATATCAGTAGGCAGAGGATACACCATATGAATTGAGAAATCGGCATATCTTTCCTCTCATATAACAGGATAAAGATCGAGAACAGTCCCAGGTATCCGATTTGAGAAGGGATTGAACTCAAAGTAGAAGCCAGGGAAGTAGAGGAGAAAGCGATCAATGATAGGTAGAACATGCTTATAACTCCTATAAGGGAGAAAAGATATAACCCTGGCGTTGAAAAATCCCGGTCAAAGACGAAGCGCCCCCACCTGTCTGCCCTTGGCGACTTCTTTTTAAGGTGGAATCCGAGCAAGAACGCACCTAAGCCCAGTAGAGCATAGAACATGGCAAGTATCAGGCTATCGTAGTTAACGATGAACGAGGCGTATATAGAGCCTGGAGAGAAGGACAAGACTATTCCGCGCAAGACGAAATTGAGGAAGAAATAGACCACGTAAAGAATGCCTAGAAAATTCCGTCTTATGCCGCCCAAACGTTTCTGACCCAGCAGATAGGCAAGAACAAATATTCCAGAAACCATGGAGACGAAGAACAGGGTTATCCCTGAGGGCTCCAGAACAAACTTCGAGACGACCGCCATTGTCGTTGCCGAGAGCCAGAGTGTAATCAGCATTTAATCAAGAAGCTCCTGATATAAGTGGCAATATCTCTCACAAACCGACCTGGATGAGTACTTATCATCTATCAATCTATGAGCGTTAATGCCGATTGTCCTGCAAAGACCGGGGTCTCTGAGCAAATGCAATATGGTATTTGTGAAGCTTTCTCTCCTTGCTATGACCCCATGAACCCCATCATCTGCATCTATTGCTGCGAATGCCTCTCTAGTGCCGACAACCGGAAGACCGCAAGACATTGCCTCTAACACCTTGTTCTTGATCCCGGCTCCCGAGAAGATCGGTGCCAGATAGATGTCTGACGCAGCCAATTGGGCCGGCAAGTCATCTACATATCCAGGTAGTTCAAGCCATGAGGGCCTGTATTTTCCAAACAGTTCTCTCGCGCCTCCTCCGATTATCCTTATCTTGAATCCCTCTTCTCCCAATTCTGCTGATAGCATCGGCCCAACTATATTTATTATGAAATCAGCGGATTCGACATTTGCGAAATTGCCTTGAAAGAAACCGTGAAATACAAGAACCGGGACTTCATGGCTGCCAGCATCCACATGTGGAGAGACGAGTTCAGAATCGACTCCCTTCGGTATGACAAGCTGCCCGATGTTGTCGGGCAGGCGTGCCGCCTGCTGGTCCCGCTCTGCAAAGAATACCAGGACCTGATAATCGGGATATACTGCTTGCTCATATTGAAGAAAACGAGAGGATACAACCCGATGATATAGATTCATGGGGAACCCCTTGCTGGCGCTATAGCTTCTATGTATGAGAGAAAAAGAGTCTCCAGCGGTGAGGATTTTCGGGATTCGCGGGATATCTCTAAGGCTATACGCTAGATTCGAGCTCCATAGATGGAGGAGATCGACTTTCCGCTCCTCTATCAAGGAGACCAGATAGTCGCGTATTTTGTTTCCGACCGTCCTTTCCATATAGAAAGGACCCGGCGGAAGATCAGAGAGGAGCCCCCTCAGGCGTGATAGATTCGTTAAAGGCGCCGGGTTTACAAAGCCCCTCACTTCCGCGAAATGGAACCCGCTCTCCTCCAGAAGCTCTTTACCGTGCCCCCTGTCGTCCCCATGGTCTATGTAATAGACTAAATAGACTCGGACACGCTCTGTCAGATGTCGCAGGATGCTGTGGATATAGACGTTCCCCCCGTAGAAAGGAGGCCCCGGGAAGGGCGATATTATGACAACCCTGGGCACAGACATTCCAGGTCACCACCCAAGCCTAGTAGTCTTGAAGCCGAAATCACGCTCTATACTAATATCTACCTCCCAGATGATGATTTCAATGATTTGCCCTGCTTGGAGGCGTGAAAAAGCTTGTAGCAGCTTGCACTGGCCGGCAGGAATGCATAGCAGCCCAGCTCGGGGCGGTTTAAAATACCATTTAGGACCGTAAAGATGAAGATGATGAACAATGATCCTGAAGGCAATATATCGAAAAACAGCGGTACCGTAGTATCGATCATAATCCCCTGTCTGAATGAAGAAGAATATATCGAAGGCTGCCTCAATTCATTGCTAGAGAACGATTATGATAGAAACTTAATGGAGATATTAGTCGTTGATGGGATGAGCAAGGACCGAAGCAGATCGATCATCAGCGAGTATTGCCGTAAATATGAACATGTAAAGATGCTCGATAATCCCTCGTTGATAATCCCCACGGCCCTGAATATCGGGATCAATAACGCTTCTGGAGAAATAATCATGCGAGTTGATGCCCATGCCGTGTACGCGAGGGATTACATATCGAAGCTTGTTTCCGGGTTATCTCTTTATAAGGCTGACAACATCGGTGGGATATATGAGCCCTTCATGGGGCGGACAAAAAGGTCAAGGGCGATAGGTATTGTGTTCTCGCACCCCTTTGCCGCCGGGAACGCTTATCACCGCATCGGAAGCGATCGTGTCCGCGAGGCCGAAAGCGTCTTTGGTGGTTGCTATAGAAGAGATGTCTTTCAAAAGATAGGGCTCTTTAATGAGAAGCTTGCCAGGGTGCAGGACCGTGAATTCAACAGGCGCCTGCGGAAAGCAGGAGGCGTGATCATTCTGGATCCCTCAGTAAGATGTGTTTACATCCCGAGGCAGCATATAAGAGACTACGCAAAATTCTGTTTCAGGAGTGCTTACTGGCTGTTTTCGGCAAGGTGTTACACGGATGTAAAGCTCCTTGCGCCTCGCAATATGGTGCCCCCGGCGTTTGTGATATATAGCGCTCTTGCCTTTGTCTCCCTTCCCTATATCAGGCGGGCAACCCGGGTAATCGTGCTGATGCCTGTGCTTATATATGCGGCGGCAAATGTATACTTCTCATCGAAGGCTGCGGCAAAAGAAGGTTCATTGACCATCCTGCCCTTGCTGGCTCTGCTCTTCTTTATTACGCATTATGGGTATGGGATAGGGGCAATTGCAGGCAGCGTCAAGTCAATAATGATCGGAAGGAAAAACAGACCATCAGTATCCTGAGTAGTATATCCTCCCTTAAGCAGGATAACGATACCCGATAGCTTGCCCGCACTTATCATGTAGAATTTCCAAGACTGTGGCTTATCCCGCAGGAGGAGAGCCCTATACACCCCGGTCACTCTGACCTCCAATGTCCCGTCCGTTTCATGACCTTTCCCGGTCGATAAAGGGTATGGGCAAAATGCCGATGATATTGTTGCGTGAAAGGAGCCGACAATAGTGGATAACATACATACAGATGAGGCCAGGCATGTACAACACGCCCATATATCAGGGTGAATGGAGACTATAGTATGGAGAACATCTTAGCCCTAACAGTCATCATAGCGCTGCTTTTTTCATCTTTTGGCGTATATCTTTGTCTTCGTTTTGCACAAAGGCTGAACCTTGTAGATGTTCCCAATGGTAGAAGCTCCCACTCAAAGCCCACACCACGGGGTGGTGGCTTAGGCCTGATATTGGGGGTTCTTGCGTCCGCTGCCTTATTCCTTGTTCTTGGGAAAGAACTACCGGGTTGGTCTTTCTGGGTCGGCCTTATGATCGTCGCAGGTATTGGCCTGTGGGACGATGCGAGAGGTGGGCTACGCATTTCCGTGCGATTGCTGGCACAGTTGGTTGCAGCGTCTCTTATCGTCGTATTTTCTGGTAGGTTTACGCATCTTCCGCTGCCGGCACCTGTTGATTTACCATTAGGAGCACTTAGCTACCCTATTTCGGTTCTATGGATAGTAGCTGTACTGAATTTCTATAACTTCATGGACGGCATTGACGGGCTTGCTGGTTCCCAGGCATTGGTCACGGGAATGGCATTGGCTTTTATGGCAAATGGTGAAACCGCATGGCTCGGAGCCGCCATAGTCGGCTCAAGTCTGGGATTTCTATTCTTCAACTGGCATCCCGCAAAGATATTCCTTGGAGATGTTGGGAGCTACTCGCTGGGGTTTATGCTGGCTTCAGCGCCGTTCCTGCAGGGCACTGGAGAAGCGCATAAGTTTACCATGCTTGTGGGCATGTCCCTATGTATTTTTAACCCCTACGATACACACCCCAAAATGGCCCGGCAATTTTAAGGGAACCTT
>CAYPZH010000160.1:0-4852 GCA_964415205.1 uncultured Actinomycetota bacterium
CCAGGGATGGTACGCCCCCTCGTACGGGGACGAACTGATAGTGGGCGTGGGGATGCCGGTGAGCCCCGAGGGGGCAAGGCGGAGGCAGCAGGCCTTCGCGGCTACCCTTCCCTTTACGGGGAAGGCGGTGACCTCAACCGGCGGCAGGGTCCCTTACCGCAGGCCCCCCTACTCGCTGGTGGACAACGGCCTGCTGGTGGTGGGAGATGCCGCCTTCATGAACAAACCCTTCAACGGAGAGGGGGTCACCTCTGCGTTCACCGCCTGTGCCATCGCCTGCGAGGTGGCGGCGGAGGCGCTGGCGCGGGACGACCTGACCCGGGAGGCGCTGTGGCCCTGCAACGTAAGATATTTCCGCGACCAGGGCGCCAAGTTCGCCTTTTTCACGGCCGTGATGCCCGCGCTGGCGTCGCTCTCGGAGGAGGAGATCGACTTCCTCTTCAGCGTCCCCGGCATCATCACCCCGGAGGGGACGCGGGCCCTCAACCTCGACTACGAGCTGAAGTCCGACCCCGCTTCGACCAGGGAATCACTTCCAGCGCTGCTCAAGGGCATCGCCGCGGGAAAGCTGCGCCCTGGCTCCGCCGCCTCCATCGCGAAAGCGGGGCTGACGGCCGCCTCCATCAAGAGGCTTTACGAAAGATATCCGGAGCACCCGGCCGCTTTCGGCGCCTGGGTGGAAAAAGCGAGGCCGCTGTGGGCGAAGGCCGACCGGTCCAGGCATGCCTTCTTCGAGAGGCTGCTGCGGGAGTGGACCTGATCTTCCACGGCGAAGGAAAGGAGAGAAAGGTGGGCAGGGACAACATAAAGATGACCGCTTACTGCGGGCTGTACTGCAGCGACTGCGCCTTCAACACCGGGACCATCCCCGACCTGGCGCGGGACCTGCGCAAGGAGCTGCGGCGAGTGAGGTTCGACAAGGTCGCCGAGGTGATACCGTTCCTCGAAGCGGATGCCTACAGAGAGACATATGATTTCCTGGGGAACCTGGTCAAGCTGAGGTGCAAGGGCTGCAAGGTGAGCGGCCGCTCCCAGTTCTGCCACATCGCCCAGTGCGCCGTCAAGAACGGTTTCGAGGGATGCTGGGAATGCGGAGAGTTCGCCGGCTGCTCCAAGCTGGACTTCCTGGTGCCCGTGCACGGGGACGCCCACGTGAAGAACCTGCGGAAGATAAAGAAGGCGGGGGTGGAAGCGTGGGTGGCGGGCGGGCCGCTCTGGTACAGCGCGCCGAAGAAGATAAAGGTGGAGAAAGGCGACTGAAACACCTGACCAGCGCCCGGTTATTCTTGTGGCCTATTTGTTGATGGGACGGTTCAATCCTTCGCGCTGGCGGTGATAATATGACCAGCTTGAAATGCTATAATACTGACGTTATGTCAGCTTTGAACGGGGGGAGGATCCATGAGCATCGAGCCGGTGATCGACGAGTGGTCGGGCCCGGGGGAGAAGGACGGCAGCATCGTTTCAATCGGCCAGCGCGATAACGCCGTCAACCGCGAGGCCAGCAAGAGCAAGTTCTACGGCGAGTGGTGGTATTTCGACGCGCGCCTGGAGGACGGACACGTAGTGGTGGGGTTCCTGCAGGCGTCGGAGCTGATGACGCGCAAGCCGGGTATAGAGATCCACGTCTACAGGCCGTCGGGGGAGAAGCTCTCGGTAGTGAAGAAGTTCCCCGCCTCCGAGCTGCGCGCCTCGGAGGAGAAATGCGACGTGTGGGTGGGCAAGAACCACTGCTGGGTGGAATGGCCGGACGAGGGGGACCTGCCCACACACCATCTTTATATCTCCGAGGACGGCATGGAGCTGGACCTCACCTTCTCGAGCGAGGTCCCGGGCTGGAAACCCGGCAAGGGTAAGACCCGCTACGGCGACCGCGGCTACTTCAGCTGGGTGGTGCCCATACCCCGCGCGAGGGTGGAGGGCACGGTCAAGTTCGAGGGCAAGACCCTGCAGGCCAGGGGCATCGGGTACCACGACCACAACGTGATCACCACCGATGCGCGCCGTATCATCTCCTGGTGGTACTGGGGGAGGTTGTACACGGACGAGTTCACCCTGCTCTACGCCTACGTGCGCACCCAGAAGCGCTTCGGCAACGTGGCCTCCAAGCCCCTCATGCTGGCATACAAGGACAGGGTCATCCTGAGCTCGGGCGAGATGGAGGTGAGGGAGAGCGAGGTCACCTTCAATGCCGTCGCCAACCGCACCTACCCCGCCGTGCTGGAGATGGAGATACCGGGACAGGTGTACCTGCGCTTCGACGTGAAGAGGATCATCGACTGCAACGACCTGCTCAAGGAGATGAACCCCGTGGTCATGAACCCCGCCGTGCGCTGGCTGGTGAACAGGTTCATGCGCCCGGGCTGGTTCCGCTTCGAGTCGGACTTCACCCTGCGCGTGCAGCACGAAGGGCGCAGCTTCGAGGAGACGGGGACCACCCTGCACGAGATGGTGGCGCTGCAGTAAAGGAGTTTTTCCGGGCATGACGGGCGCGGGGTCAAAGCCCCGCGCCTTTTCCGTCCCGCGACCTCCGCTCGCTTACGCGGCGCAGAACTCCACCACCAGGTCGTAGAGGAACTTCGCGCCGTCCTTCACGTCCTGCACGGGTATGCGTTCGTCCACGCCGTGGATGCGCATGAGGTCCATGAGCCCGAGGCGCGCGGGGATGATGCCGTAACTGGGCACGCCCCGGGAGCGGAAGAAGCGGGAATCGGAGAGCCCGGAGAGCATGAAGGGGCTGACGACGGCGTCGGGATAGTCGGCCAGCACCACCTTTTCGATGCGGCTCATGATATCGCCGTCCGGGGGGGAAGCGGGGGCCCTCTCCATGTCCTGGAACACGTCGACCTCCATCTCCGGGTCCTGCAGGGCCTCCTTGACAGAGGCGAGGAACTCGTCCCCCTCGGTCTCCGGCAGCAGGCGGCAGTCCAGGAAGGCCTCCGCCTCGGAGGGGATGACGTTTATCTTCACCCCGGCGTTGAGCATGTTCAGGCTCACGGTGTCCCTCACCACCGCGCTGAGGGCGGGGATGGCGGCGAGGTTGTTCTCCTCGATCAGCCTCACCAGGGTCCGGAGGTCGCCGTCCTCCCGGTAAGGAGCCAGTATTTCCCAGTGCTCGGCCAGGCGGGTGAAGAAGGCCTGCATGGTCGGGTTGACGTTCATGGGGCGCCTGCTCTCCAGCAGCCTGGCCAGGGCGGGTACCATGCGGTCCAGGGCCCCCTGGCCGGTGGGCATGGAGCCGTGGCCGCTTATGCCCAGGCGCTTGAGGCGCAGCCAGTGGCCGTACTTCTCCGCGTTGGCGATCATGAAGAAAGGCCTGCCAGCCACCAGGTCCATGGTGGCGTAGCCGCCCTCGTTGATGACCAGGCCCGCCTCCAGCTTTTCCGGGTGCTTCTCCAGCAGCATCTTCACCCCGGAATAGCCTCCCGCTTCCTCGTCGGCGGTGGCCAGGAAGACCACGTCGCGCCGTAGCTGCGTCCCCTGCCGCGCCGCGGCGATGAAGGCCGCGAGCTCCATCACCCCCATGCCCTTCATGTCCAGCGCGCCCCGGCCCCAGATGAAGCCGTCGGCGATCTCGCCTGAGAAGGGGGGGACCTGCCAGCTCCCGGGGTCGGCGGGGACCACGTCTATGTGGTTGAGGAGGATGAGCGGCTTTTCCTCTCCCGAGCCCCGCAGGCGGGCCAGGAGGGAGGAACGCCCGGGCGCGCCCCGGAGGAGCTCGAAGTCGATGCCTTCTTCCTTGAGCACGCCGCCCAGGAACTCTGCGCCCTTCTCCTCGTTTCCGGGCGGGTTGGTGGTGTCGATGCGCAGGTACTCGCACAGGATGTCCACGGCCCTGTTTCCCAGTTCATCCCAATCCATCTTCTCCTCCTTTATGGGGTCAGGTCTTGTATTTTGCATACTCCGGTATGTCAATCGTTATTCTACATATGCCCGCTTTCTACCAGCGATTATATGGTCTATTCGGCAACCATCAGCTCAAAATCCAAGACCTGACCCTTACTGCTTGAAGCGGTAGACGAGCACACAGGTCTCGGCGCCCTCGGTGAGGTTCTGTTCGCATACCGTCTCGTAACGCTCGGGGTTGTAGCCGCGCATGATGGCCGCGTCTATCTCCTGGCAGAAATACTTGCCGTATTCGGACAGGCCCCATTCTGCGCAGGCGGCGGCGAAGGGGCAGTAGGAGATGGTGACCTTGAGGGCGCCTTCCAAGGCCTCGGGCACCATCTGGTGGTAACCGGTATCGAGGTCGGAGAGGACCAGGAAGTCGGCGAAAGAGTTCTCCCTGCCTTCCGCTGCGGCGCGCTCGGCCATCCTCTTGCCCCGCTCCTCCCCGAACTTCTTGACCGCCTCGACGACCGCCTCCCGCCCCTCGTCCCCCCAGCGGTCGATGACCTCCCTGGCCACGGTGGCGAACAGCCTGGCCTGCATGGCCAGGGGTGCGTCGATGTACTGTTCCTTCTTCTCGGCCCGCTCCGCGAGGGCGGGACCGAGTACCTCGAGTTCGAAATCCTTCCTCTCATCCGGCATCTCTATCACCTCGCTTCGCTCTGGGGGTCAGGTCTTGGGTTTTGGATCCCATATTATGGCAAGCCTCCTAAAGCACCAGCATATCAAGGTCTTTTTCGGTCGTTTATCATATAGATACCGGAGTATCCAAAATCCAAGACCTGACCCCTTAGGTGGAGTTGCACCAGAGGTCGCGGATGACCTCGTCCGCGTTCACCGGCTCCAGGACCAGGTCGCCGTCGGCCGGGGTCTCACAGGCCATGACCACCTTGCCGTTCACCCTCAGGCTGCAGCGCTGGCAGAACCCCAGCTGGCAGTTGCGGAAATAGGCGAGCCCGGGGTC
>CAYPZH010000160.1:4862-7268 GCA_964415205.1 uncultured Actinomycetota bacterium
GGGGGAAACCCCCCGGGGGGGTGGGGTAAAATGGGGGCCCGGGGGGCCGGGGTGGGGGGTTAAATACCAGGCGTCGAGCACCGACATCTCGCCGTCCTGCAGAGGCACACGGTAGTCCTGGAAGCGAGGTTCGGCGTCCGTCTCCGGGTCGTAGCGGAAACAGCGCACATTGATGGTGGGATGGGTCATGGCTCTTCCACCTCCCCCCGCCGCAGCGAGGCCGTTCCCGCCGCCACCGCCTCCTCGAAGGTCATCCTTCCCTTGGGAGGCGGCATGGTGGTGACCACCGGCTCCTCCAGGCGCAGGGACGGCTCGCCGTCGCGGCTGGAGATCACCGTGTTCACGCACCAGCGGTCGTTGTCGGTGTAGGGGCAGTCGCGGCGGTAGAATCCTCCCCGGCTCTCCTCCCGCTTCAGCGAGGCCAGGGCGCTCATCTCCAGGCACAGCAGCATGTTCTCCAGCTCCAGGCACAGCTGCCATTCGTGGTTGAGCCTCCTGGTGCGGGAGGCGGATACGAAAGCCTGGGACGCCTCCTCGCGCCGCAGCCACGCCAGTTCGCCGTAGGCGTTCTCCAGGCCCTCCCCGTCGCGTATCACCCGCAGGTATTCCTCGCTGATGCCGTGCATCCTCTCCAGGATGGTGCCGGGCGGTGTTCCCTCCCCTCGCAGCAGGGGAGCGTTTATCCTTTCCACGATGGCCTCCAGCTGGGCCTTCTCCGGTTCCGCGTGCTCCACTCCCTTCACGTACTCGGGGCACACCTCGCCGGCGATGCGGCCCTGGGCCCCCGCCTGGGTGGTGGCGGAGGCCACCCGCACCGAGCCCCAGAGCCCGCCCGAGCACTCCCCGGCGGCGTAGAGCCCCGGCACCCCCGTCTCGGTGCGCTCGTTGACCCTGATGCCGCCCACCATGAAGTGCACGGCGTTGCCCACCTCCAGGTCCTGCGTCTTGGCCATCTCCAGCAGGCGGGGCAGGAGCTTGCGGAACTCGGGCCTCTTGTCGTCGTTCTGGTCCAGGAACTCGGTGAACTTGCTCCACACGAAGTCGACGCCCTCCGGGGTGAGGTGCTTGAGGGCGAAATAGACCCCGCCGTGGGGCGTGCCGCGGCCCTCCTGCACCTCTATCTCGCTGGCGATGGCCACGATCTCCTTGGTGGACTGCTCCAGGGTGGAGGGGTCGTAGCGCTGCATGAAGCGCTCGCCCTCGCCGTTGAGCATCTGGACCAGGGGGCCCACCTCCGTCTCCATCATGATATAGGGGAGGATGCTCTTGCGGGCGATGGGAGGCCACAGCATGGTCGCGGGGATGTACTGCACCATCTCCATGCCGATAAGCTCGGCACCGGCCCGGAAGGCCATGGCCTGGCCGTCGCCGGTGAGGTCTGCTGCGGCGGAGTTGAAATAATAGGCCTGCTGCCACCCCCCCGTGCACAGCACCACCGCCCTGGCTCTTATGAGAACGACCTCGCCCGTACGCAGGTCCAGGGCCACCGCGCCGATGACGCGGCCCTCCCGAGTGAGCAGGTCCACCACCATGGTGTCCTCCAGCACGGGGATCTCTAGCTCCCGCACCTTGCGGCGCAGCACCCGCACCCACTTCACCCCGGAGGTGATGATACCGCGGGCCATCTCCTCGGCGTGCACCTGCTCGAAGCGGAAGACGGGCATGCCCCACTCCAGCAGGTCGGCGGTGTTTTTGGCGGCGTATTCCACGTATGCCGCGATGATGCGCTGGTCGCCGAGGTAGAAGCCCTCCCGCACAAGATCCGCGAAGAAGCGCTGGGGCGAGTCACGCTCGTCGCCGGGCAGGCCCAAGGCGATGGCGCTCTCGCCGTCCAGGTTGAAATCGGCCCCCGCCATCTGCGAGGCGCCGCAGCGGCCCATCTTGCCCTTGCTCGCTATGAGCACGTCCAGCCCGGCCCGCGCGGCGTTGATGGCCGCCGGCCCCCCCGAGCCCTCGCTTCCCACCACCAGCACGTCGCATGCCGCCTCCCGGTCATACAGCGCTTCAGCCATGTCTTCCTCCGCTGGTCCTCGCCCTGCTCAATACATCTTGATTATTAGGATAACCTAAAGGCGTATGCCGCAAACCCCCGCGGAGGGGCACGGCCGCTGCTCCCGGCAGGCGGGGGATGGCCGGGGACGCTGGACGGGGGACGTCTCCGCCAGGCCGTGCCTTTCACGTTCCAACAGCCCCCGCCAAGGGCTGGAAGCATCCGCGGTGATGCGGTTCGGGGCCGTTCTGGCGCTTGCCTCGGCCACTTGGTTGCTGCGTCACCGCACGGATGAGAGGGATGCGTCTATATGGTGGTTGCATAACGAGCTTATGCTTTCTCTCGCGGCATGTGTAAAATAGATGTGGCATTCTTGCCGTGAAAACCGCTACGGGAATTCCACGAGGGAAAGGAGC
>CAYPZH010000161.1:0-3090 GCA_964415205.1 uncultured Actinomycetota bacterium
TTGAGGACCAGCCTGTTTGCATATATAATCTCGCCTTGGAAGAGGACCACACCGTAGAGAGTCGAACGAAGGACCATGGAGTTAGCGCATGACTCTTGAGGCCACCTCTATCTGGTTCGGTATAATCGTCCTCGTCGGAGGATTGGGACTGTTTCTCTACGGTATGGTCCTCATGAACGAGGGCCTGCAGCTGGCGGCAGGTGACCGCCTACGCAGATTGCTGGAGACCGTCACCAGGAACCGTTTTCGCGGCCTGGCGGCAGGGACCGCTATCACCGCCCTGATACAGAGCTCCTCCGCCACCACGGTCATGCTGGTGGGGTTCGTCAATGCCGGCCTTATGACCTTCACCCAGTCCTTAGGTGTCATCCTGGGCGCGGACATCGGTACTACCATCACCGCGCAGATCGTCGCCTTCAACATGCTCCTCTACCTCTCCTTCCCCTGCATCGGCATCGGCCTGCTCATGTACTTGGTGGGAAGCCGGCGCGTGGTCAAGTACAGCGGCGAGGTCGTCCTCGGCTTCGGTCTGCTCTTCCTGGGCATGGAGGTGATGAAGGGCGCCATGGCCCCGCTCAAGACCTCCGGCACTTTCGAGAGCTGGATAACCACCCTGGGCGGCAACTGGTTCCTGGGCCTGCTCCTGGGCATCATCATCACCAGCATCGTGCAGAGCTCTTCCGCCACCACCTCCTTGGTGGTGGCCATGGGAGCCACCGGCCTGCTCAGTATAGGAGGCACCGACCCGCTGCGCACCGCCATCCCCATCATCCTGGGCTGCAACATAGGCACCTGCATCACAGCCTGGATAGCCAGCATCGGCACCAGCCTGCCCGCCAAAAGGGTGGCCTGGGCGCATTACCTGTTCAAGATAGGTGGGGTGATACTGGTGTTGCCTTTTCTCGCCTGGCTCCCCACTCTGGTGCGATGGGTCAGCGAGGCCCTGGGAGCCGGTCCTGACAACATCGGCCGCCAGATCGCCTGGGCCCATACCATCTTCAACGTCATTTTGACCCTGCTCTGGCTGCCGTTCCTCACCCCCTTCGCGAACCTGGTCAAGGCGATCAAACGCGGAGCCGAGCCCACCATCGAGCGCGACCCTCTCTTCCTAGACCCGCGTATTTTCCACAGCCCTTCCATCGCGCTCGAGATGGCCCGCAAGGAGATAACGCGCATGGCCCGATTGACCCAGGAGATGCTCAAGACGAGCGTGGGCTACATGAAGAAGCTCGACCGCAGCGGCAAGAAGATGCTGCTGGAGATGGAGTCCATCGTCGACGGACTGGCCAACTCCATCACCCAGTACCTCTCCAAGCTCTCTCAGGAACCCCTGACCGACGAACAGTCAGAGCAACTGGTGGGGTTCATGCACGCTGTAAACGATATCGAGCGCATCGGCGACCATGCCGAGAACATCATGTACCTGGCGGTGAACAAGTCCGAGAGCGGCGAGGGTTTCACCGAACCCGCCAGCGTGGAGCTGGACGAGCTCTCCGCCACAACCTTAGAGATGTATGGCGGCATCATCGATGCCTTCGAGACGCAGGACCGTGACGCCGCCCTACGTTTCCAGAACCTGGAGCACCTGGTGGACGAGATGGCCTCCAGGTTCCGCAGCAACCACCTCAAACGGTTGAACCGCGGCGAATGCGACGGCACGGTAGGTGTAATCTACCTGGACACCCTGAGCAACCTGGAACGCGTGGGCGACCTCGCTAACAACGTGGGCCACGTCACCACCGGGGAACTGCAGAAGCTGTAGAGGATGCGCTGGGAGCGCGAACCCGACCACGGTGGGGCTTGGGGCAGCGCTCTCCTCCGCCTCCCGTTCTGCTCCACGCAGCGCCGCTTACGGGGAAATGATATGCGTGCGGGTATAATAATGTGATCAAGGCATGCCGACAGGACGAGCAAAAGAGCCGCCACAGCAACGAGAGCATGAGCCTGCACGGCAGCGGCGTAGGTGTAGACATCTCGATGGACGCTGCCCTCGCCCACCCGGATGGCGACGTGCAGTCGCTTGCGAGCAGGGCGGACGGACTCATCTACCTTAGTAAGCCGGCTGGTAGAAACCACGTTACAATCATATGGCCGCGCCTGCCCATAGGGCCCGCGTCATGTGACCAGGTCCGCTAACAGGCTGAGGAGGAGGCAAGTAACTATGGGCACGGATGAACGGCCAATAGTGGTCGTAAGCAGGTGTCTGGGGTTCGAACACTGCCGCTGGAACGGCGAAGTGATCAACGACGAGTTCACTACCCGGCTAGGCGCGTACGTTGATTTCAGGACCGTCTGCCCCGAGGTGGAGATCGGGCTGGGCGTCCCGCGCGACCCCATCCACATCGAATCGCATAAGGGAGAGCTGGCCCTGGTACAGCCCGCCACCGGCAGGGACGTGACCCGGGAGATGCAGGATTTCTGCGCCAAGTTCCTGGCTTCCCTGAACGAGGTGGACGGCTTCCTGCTCAAGGCGCGCTCGCCCTCCTGCGGTCCCGTGGACGTGAAGATATTCGCGTCTGGCGGTAAGTCCGGACCCATGGACAAGGGTCCCGGTTTTTTCGGCGGTGCCGTACAGGGCGCCTTCCCGGACCTCGCGGTGGAGTCGGAGGGCCGGCTGAAGAACTTCCGCATCAGGGAGCATTTTCTCACCCGCATCTTTGCCGCGGCGCGCTTCCGCTCCATGCGCAGGGCGGGGACGATGAAAGGCCTCGTCGATTTCCACGCCCGCAACAAGCTGCTGCTCATGGCCTACAACCAGTCGGAGCTGAAGGTCCTGGGGCGCATAGTCGCCAACCACGAGCACCTCGAAACGGGGGTGCTTATCGACGCCTACCGCGAACATTTCGCGCGCGCCCTGTCCAAGACCCCACGCTACACCTCCAACATCACCGTGCTCATGCACGCGCTGGGATACTTCTCCAAGCAACTCACCGAGCGCGAAAAGAGCAATTTTCTCGAAGCCCTGGAGAGATTCCGGGCGGGGAACATCCCCCTGAGCGCCGCCACCGCCATAGTCAATTCCTGGATCGCCCGCTTCGACCAAGCTTACCTGGAGCAGCAGACCTTTTTCAAACCCTACCCCGAGGAGCT
>CAYPZH010000161.1:3100-7228 GCA_964415205.1 uncultured Actinomycetota bacterium
TGCCTTCATCAGCGACTCCGGAAAGGGGCGCGACCTGTGACGGAAGAGCAGACCCTATTACGCCGGCGACCAGGGGACAGGACGGTATGACGCGGTGATGTGAAGGAGAGGCTCGGTTGGTAGAGGGAGAACGGGTCAAGGTCCTCAACCGAGCGGCGCCAGCGCGGGGCGATTACGTGCTTTACTGGATGCAGGCGTCGCAGAGGGCAAAGTGCAACCACGCCCTCTCATACGCCGCTGCCGCTGCTAACGAGCACAGGCAGCCCCTGGTGGCATTCTTCGGGCTCACCCCCTCCTACCCCTGCGCCAACATCAGGCATTACCACTTTATGTTGGAGGGGCTGGCGGAGACCCAGGCCGAAATGGCCGGGCGCGGTATCGCCCTGGTGGTGAGGAAGGTCTCACCTCCAAAGGGAGCCGTAGAGCTGTCCCGCCGCGCCTCTCTGGTGGTGGTGGACCGCGGCTACCTGAGGCTTCAGCGCCAGTGGAGGGAGCAAGCCGCCTCCCGTATGTCCTGCCCCCTTATACAGGTCGAGAGCGACGTCGTGGTACCGGTCGAGGCGGCCTCGCCCAAAGAGGAATTCGCCGCCGCCGCCTTCAGGCCCAAGGTCAACCGCCTGCTCGAGCGCTTTCTGGTCCCGCCGCGGGAAGAGTGGCCAAAAAAAAGCTCGCTGTCGCTGGGGCTCGAGGGGCTTGACCTCTCCGGCCTGGACGGTGTCCTGCGCGGCCTGCGCATAGACCGCAGCGTGCCGCCCGTGGTTGCGATGCGGGGAGGTACATCGCAGGCCGAAGCCCGGCTCGCCGTTTTCATCTCCGATCACCTGGAGCATTACGCGGAATTGCGGAACGACCCTTCGCTGGACCGCGGTTCCTGTATGAGTCCTTACCTCCACTTCGGGCAGATATCTCCCCTGCACATCGCCCTTGAAGTCTCCGGAGCGGGTGGGCCGGGGGCGAAGGCCTACCTTGAGGAGCTCATCGTGCGCAGGGAGCTGAGCATGAACTTCGTTTATCACAACCCCGGCTATGATTCTTTGCGAGGGCTTCCCGGCTGGGCAATCAACACCCTGCGCGAGCACGCGCGGGACAAGCGTGAACACGTCTATTCTCCTGTGGAACTGGAGGAAGCGCGCACCCATGATCCCTACTGGAACGCCGCCCAGAAGGAGATGGTGGCCACGGGCAGGATGCACAACTACATGAGGATGTACTGGGGCAAGAAGATAGTCGAGTGGAGCGGGACCTCCGAGGAAGCTCACGCCGCGGCCGTTCACCTCAACAACAGGTATGAGCTGGACGGCAGGGACCCCAATGGCTACACGGGTGTGTTATGGTGCTTCGGCAAGCACGACCGCGCATGGAAGGAACGGCCGGTGCTGGGCAAGCTGCGCTATATGAGCGCGGACGGCCTGCGCCGCAAGTTCGACATAGAGACCTACGTGCTCAGGTGCGAAGAAGCCTACAGGGCCTATATCGACAAACACCCCTCGAGCACCTGATCCTGCCGGATAGCCATACCTTGTTCGGAGCATAGAAACGCTCATTTGAGTGGCTAAAGGAAGAAAAACTCGCTCGGGTGTAGCCTATACAAAAAACCCAGCCAAGCGGCTATTGACCGGAGCGCTCCTATGCTCTACTGCAGCCCGAGAACCGGGGGTCGGTACGGAGCGGCCTTCGCGAGCATCGCATCGGGCATATAAGTGGTAAAGGAAGAAAGACCCACTCGGGTGTAGCCTATACAAAAAACCCAGCCAAGCGGCTATTGGCCAGAGCTTCTCGTCTGCGCTACCACTTGCCCGAGATCTACAGGGTCGGTATCCGCGAGTCCGCGAGCGGGACCGTTACCCTGAGTCTCGGGCCGTATATGCGCCAGCTCCGGTCAATAGCCGCGCGGCATCACGAAATACATGGCCCGCTCCGCCATGATGGGGACGTCGGAGCTCACCACGGTGGAGAAGGAGGCGCGCTCCAGGCCGGGCACGTTGTCCACGGGGACGGTGACGCGCCGCTGGGGCGGTATCGCGTACCCCACGGAGAAGATTGCACCGTCCTCCCGCTGCCAGATGACCACCGCGTTAGCGGTGGTGCCGGACGGGTTGGAGAGGAGGATGAGGGTATCGAAGGCCCCGTCGGTGTAGCCCTCGGCGAAGAACCACGTGGGCGAGGCCTGCGGCGATCCCAGGGTGGAATGCCCGCCGCGGTGGCTGTCCAGGTCGTAATAGACGGAGCGCTCCACCACCACGGGGGAGCCGGAGGTCACGGTGAAGGCCATCTCGGCGTCGGACAGCCCGCCCTGCAGCGAGACGGGGATGGTGAGGCGGCTGCGCGCCCTCACCAGATAATCGTGCCTGACGCTGGCGTAGTTGAGGTAGTAATCGACGCCCACCACCGTGTCCAGGTCGCCGGGGTTGCAGACCAGGATGTAGCTCTGGAAGAACTGGCGCGTGCACCCCTCGGCGAAATACCAGCTCGTGGAGGGCTCGGCGGCGCCCATACTGCAGTGGCCGCCGGTGATGTAGCCCATGGTGAAATACATGGCCCTCTCCGCCACGATGGGCCCGTCGGCATGTATCTGGGTGGAGAAGGAGGCGGCGGCGACTGCGGGGATGGCGTCGGCAGATACGGTGAAGCGGGAGTGCGGCCCGATGAGCGCACCGTGTTCGTAGGTCGCCCCGTTCTCCACGTGGAACTCCAGCCGGGCCCTGACCGCGGCGTCGCCGGGGTTGTACAGGAGCAGGAAGGTATCGAAGCCGCCGGCGGTGAAGCCCTCGGCGAAATACCAGTCCCGGGAGGGTTCGGAGATGCCCAGCGAGACGGTGCCGTCCGCGACCTTGCCGGCGGTGAAATACACCGCGCGCTCGGCCACGATGGGCGCGTCCGCCTCCACCTGCACCGAGAAGGTGGCGGCGTCCATACCCGGTACGCTGTCCACCGCCACGGTGAAGCGGGAATGGGGCGCGATGGCGACGGCCTGCTGCAGGGTCTCCCCGCTGTCCTTGTTAAAAGACACCGTCACCGCCGCGCCGCTCTCGCCGGGGTTGGAGAAAAGGAGGAAGGTGTCGTAGCCTCCCGCCGTGTACCCCTCCGCGAAATACCACCTGGCGGAGGGCTCGGGGGCGCCGATGGAGGAATGGCACCCCTTCACCACCCGGCGCGCCAGGGAGGCGTAGGTGACGGTGAGGGGGGTGCCGTCGGGCGCCCAGTTGTAGGGCCAGTAGGCCTCCAGCGGGTGCTGCCTTATGCACCCGTGGGACGCGGGGGCGCCCAGGCCGGTCTCGTAGGTCCGCGAGCCCCGCGGCCACGAATGCATGCCGTGGGCCGAGGTGAAGGCCATCCAGTAGTCGCAGACGGCACCGCCGAGGCCGACGTTGACCCTGGTATGGCTGAGGATACGGAAATACCCCGTGGGGGTACGGTTGCTGAGCCCGGTGGAACAGCGGGTCACGTTCACCAGCTGTTCGCCCTCGAAGAAGTAGAGGCGCTGGTCGGTGAGGGAGCACACGATTTTCTTGGCCCCGGCCGCCGCCCTGGTCGCGGCATCCATGAATGCATATACCCGGCCGGACAACTGGCTCTCGTTAAGCGCCTCGTCCACGCTGCTAACCGCGTAGTAGTATCCTCTCCCCGGCTCGGCGGTATCGTCCAGGAAGGCGCGGTACAGGAGCATGGAGTCAGCCGCTTTGCTCCCTACCTGCTGCAGGGGGCCGTCCGCCGTGTCGGAGCGGTAGACGTTGTAGCCGTAGGCTCCCTCCACCGCCTCCCAGGTAAGGGAGATGCGGATGCCGGCGTCCTGCGGCCGCTGCAGCACGCTCAGGCCGGAAGGCGCTCTCAGTGCAGCCTCGCCTGCCGGGGCCGCCTCCTCTCCTACCGCCAGCGAGGACATGGGGAGCACGACCGATAACAGGGTTGCGAGCAGTAACACCGTGAGCGCTTTCGACATCGTGCTTTCTCCTTTACCGGATTTTATCCCTTCGCCAGCTCTTGATCGTCTTTACTGCGGTATCGACCACCGCGTTCATACCTCCATCTGCAATATCGTTCTTTTTCGCTCATGCTTAACCCCTTCATAGCAACGGCATCACGAAATACATGGCCCGCTCCGCCATGATGGGGACGTCGGAGCTCACC
>CAYPZH010000162.1:0-7213 GCA_964415205.1 uncultured Actinomycetota bacterium
CGGTTCCAGTTTCTGCTCCCTGTGCCTCGCCGGCTTTACAGCGCCCGCTCCGATGGCGCCGGAACCGGCCCAGGGCGGCACCCCACCCGCGTATCAGCAACCAGCCGAGCAGATCCCGCAGACATATGTATCGCCAGGAGACTACCGCGCCCTCGCCCGGGAAGAGGAATATTACCGGCGCCGAGGGAATGCGTACGCAGCCGGTGCCCATGGGGCAACGGCGGCGCAACGGCCGGCTGCCGCCCCCGTCACGCGGGCGCCTTTACCCGCGCCCGACCTGAGCAAGACGGAAGTAGCCGTAATGCTGCTGTCATACTCTTTCCTCGTCTATCTGGTGCTGTTCTTCTCCCGCCTGCTGATAAACATAGTGCTTCTAGGCGCGGCCTTCAGCGGGAGCAACCCAGGTTTCAATATAGGCATAGCCCTGCTTTTCGCGTCGGACGCGGTTATCCTGGCCGCGGGCGGTTACGCCATATCCGCCAAGGCAAGGCAGAGAGGCAGGGGATGGCTGTTCGGAGCCGGCTGCGCGGCGTGTACGGTCTTTTTTTGGCAGGTCCTGGTATCGCTAGCGCTCACAGTGTTGATTACCGGGGAGGTCTTCGTGCCCCTCTTTACCCTTGTGGGCATACTGTTCACGCTTTTCCTGGAGCTGCCCATGGGTGCGTTTGGGGGCTGGTTGGCCGAGAAAAGGCTTATGGGTTAAAGTGGCGTTCATGACCGGAAGAAGGGGCAGACCATGAAGTGTCCTAAGTGCGGGGCGGACAACCCTGACAGCGCGGAGTACTGTTCTCTATGCGCTGAGGAGCTGACGGCCAGAAGCTCTCCCGGGCCTGGTCGCACGGCCAGGGCCGCCCCCGGAGAAGGATACCGCGCGCCGAGCGAGTGGAGAGGGGACGCCGAGGTGCTGCGCCCCGAAGTCAGCAAAGTCGTCGTGAAAAAAATGCAACGGTTCCGCATCAGGATGGCCGTCTACGGCGTCATCATAGCCGCCATCATAACATGGCTGGCCCTGAGCTTCACGGTATGGGGCAACCCGTCTCCGGGTAAAATCTCCATGCAGCTCATAGATGCCGCGAATGCCAGGGACGAGGAGGCTTTCACGGGCTGTTTCCATGAAAACGACCTTGCCTCCGCGGCGAGCCTCTATGACAGCGTGGTGTTATACCTCGGCGCACTGGGCAGATACGAGCAAGTCAAGCTCGATGTGGAGGAGTCGAGCGCATACGAGGCCTATGCATATATCGAGAACGGCGTCATAACCTCAGCGGGCGGTTCCTCCCTCAGCGTGGATGTCTCAGAAGGTCTCAAGATCGCCCTCGAGAACCACGGGGGAAGGTGGTATGTGGTACCCCGCGGTACGGATATCATACCTTGATCGCCTCACGGGAGTACCCCTTTGGGCTGGAGCGAGAGCTATTACGAGAACATGAAGACCGAGGCGGATAACGCGCTGCGTGAGCATTCCCGGGCGCTGCGTCAAGCCATCGCCGCGTATCGCGCGACGATGGCGCATTACCGCGTGTTCGTGGAACGCCCGGACGATATTGAGGAGCGGCTGCGGCGCATGGAGGAGTTGCTGCCCGGGGACGGCACCGCGCGACATCACGGCGGACCCACGCTGCGGGCATGAAGCGGACCGCGCTCCCGTACCCACCGCGGGGACAAGAAACTGGTAAAATAATTGGCGTGCCTGCCGGAGTGGCGGAAGAGGTAGACGCGCTGGTCTCAAAAACCAGTGGGGGAGACCCCGTGCCGGTTCGAGTCCGGCCTTCGGCACCACATATTACCTGCGGGTTTATATATATGGGGATGGGGGAGAGTGGGCAAGTACAGCTGAGCCCATATCGCGCTATCGGTGCTGTCGATCGTGCCTGTCTAGTTATCAGACCTCCGGGTTTGCGGGGTTCGCGCGTACGGCGTTTCAATATGCCGGGAATGATGCACGCATCTGTAGTGATCGCCGGGTTTAAGCGGGTCTAAAGAGGTGGGGCCGGGATAGATCCCGTTACCAGAGCCCTTGCCTCCGTGGGTAGCGATATGAGAAAAAATCGTCTTGCAGGTGGGATAATGACCGTTCTCGGCGGTCTGGTGGCTGCAATAGGATCGATCATGGCATGGGAAAAGGCTGACGGTGTTCGGTGCTTTCTTAAGGGTGGAACTCAAGGCGACGGGATGGTGACCCTTGTAGCCGGGATAATCGCAATGCTGGCTGGGGTTATTGTCTTAGCAGTCGACAAGCATGATATGGCGGTACTCCTCGCTGCCTTGGCCGCCCTGGTGATCCTCGCGGTGACCATATGGGACCTTATCGACATATCCGGCAGGGCACCGGGGCTTTCGACGGATTACGTGACCGTCAAAGCCGGTGAAGGGATATATATTGCCCTGCTTGGCGGAGCATTGGCATTGATAGGTACGATAGTCGACCGGGCGGGAGCGCCCAAGAAGCGTTCCGCAGTATGGGTCAGTAACGTATGCCCTTCATGCGGCAAACCAACCAGGCTGGCCGATGCCGTCTGCGATAATTGTGGGGCTCGGTTGAGACCGCAGTGGCCTCCCATGCGACCCAGGAAGTAAGAGCCATGGGAGATGGTTGGATAAGGACATGACGGAGAGAGGCATGATGCTTGGGGAGGCTGCGATGAGAAGGGGCCTGTATGGTTTCACTGGCAACGGGGCTTGCCTTTACCCTTTTTCTTGGCTGCGGTTAGGCTTCGCCCGCAGATGGGCCGTCTACCCCAACCGTTATCGTAAGCGCATCATGCCGGTGGAATGACATGAGCGGGCGGGGAGCCGTGGGCAAGCGAGAGGCGGAGGGAAACCGACTGCCATGAAGATGTTCTTCGCGGTGGTGCTGGCGCTGATCGGAACGGTGCTGGTCAACTACTCCATGTACATGCAGAAGAGGGAGCTGAACGAGCTACCCCGGCTGGAGATCAAGGGGGCGCTGAAGACCATCCGTGCCTTCCTCGCCAATGTCTCCTGGCTGGAAGCGCAGCTGCTGATGTTCCTCGGTACCTTCGTCCATTCCCTGGCCTTGATATTCGGCCCCCTCTCGGTAGTGGCCCCTATCCACACCTCTGGAGTAGTGCTGCTCGCGGTCCTCGCCATCGTGAAGTTGGGAGAGAGGGCAGGGCTAATAGACTGGACCGGCATAGGATGCACTTTTGCGGGCCTTATCTTCCTGGGCATCAGCCTGGCCGGCACCACTGGCTCCGCCAGCGCCCACAACAACTTCTTCACCGTGTTCTTTATCGCGCTCCTCTATGCCACCGCGGGAGCGTGCTTCTTGAACGCCTTCCTGAAAAAGGGAGCACGGGAGCCGGTGCTCATCGCCATCGGCACCGGCGTCCTTCTCGGCCTCAACGACATCCTGGAGAAGCTCTTCTGGCCAGACGCCGGAAACCGCCTTTGGAACGAAGGGTTCCTGCACGTCTTCCTATCGCCCTACCTGTGGATGATTATCGCCATCGCCGTCGTCACCCTGTTCATGAACCAGGTAGCGCTGCAGAGGGGGAAGGCCATCGTGGTCATACCGGTGGTGAACAGCCTCTCCAACCTCATACCGATCCTGGTCGGATTGATGGCCTTCGGCGAGCCCTTCCCCTCTTCCCTGGGCATGATCTTCATGCGCCTGCTCTCCATCGTGCTCATAGTGGGCGGAGCGGTGGTCTTGTCCCTGAAGAAGGAAGGCGGGACGGTCCCTACGTCGCCGCTGCGGCAGGGGGCCTGAAGGGTGCGGCGGCAGCGCGGGAGGGCCGGATTCCAGCCGCCGGAGTTTTGTCACTGCGGGGTTTTATGATTTATCTACGTTCTCCTTGGGTGAGGGGGCGGGGCGCCAAGCCCCGTCCCCGAGCCTCACACTCGACCGTAAGGTAACCCCGCGTATAAGAGGGGAGATGAACTTGCCGGCTCACGAGAGATGGGTGC
Source organism: uncultured Actinomycetota bacterium (assembly GCA_964415205.1). Taxonomy (GTDB): domain Bacteria; phylum Actinomycetota; class Geothermincolia; order Geothermincolales; family RBG-13-55-18; genus SURF-21. Next base: position 3,931 of record CAYPZH010000162.1, read on the forward strand.
TCATCGACGGTCACAGCCTGGCTTACCGGGCTTTCTACGCCTTGCCCCCCGACCTGGCCACCTCTTCAGGCCAGCTGACCAACGCCGTCTACGGCTTCGTCTCCATGCTCATACAGGTCATGGAGGAGCTGATGCCGCGGGCGGTGATCGTCGCCTTCGACAAGGGCAGGCCGCGGTTCCGTACCGACAAGTTCGCCGAGTATAAGGCGCACCGCAAACCCATGCCGGACGAGCTACGCGAGCAGATCGATATCATCCATGCCGTGCTGGAGTCCATGGGCGTCCCCTGGCTGGAGGAGGAGGGGTTCGAGGCAGATGACGTGCTGGCAACCCTCACGGAGAAGCTGCCGCGCGACGCGGAGGTCTTTATCGTCACATCCGACCGGGACGCCCTGCAGCTGGTAGACGAGCGCGTGAAAGTCATAACCAACCGCAAGGGAATAAGCGATATCGTGGTATATGACGAGCAGGGGGTGAAAAGCAAATACGGGGTTGAGCCGGCACAGATCGTTGATTACCTCGCCCTCAAGGGAGACACCTCCGACAATATCCCCGGCGTACCGGGAATCGGCGAGAAGACGGCGGCCGCGCTCATCTCGGAGTACGGCGGCCTCGACGCTGTGTACGAGCATATCGAAGAGATCAAGGCGGGCAAAGCCAGAAAAGCCCTGCAGGATAACCGCGACAGCGCCGCCATGAGCCGCGAGCTGGCCACCATGCGTAGGGATGTGCCCTTGCGCATTCGAAGCGTCGGGGACCTGGTCCTTAAGCCTTGGGACGATGAGGAGGTGCGCCGCGTCTTCGACTCCCTGGAGTTCCGTAAACTCTATCAACGTCTCATGGGCCTCAGGGCTCAGCTCTTCCCGGAGTACGACGCCGTACGCGAAAAGGCCGTGCCAGCGGAAGCGGAACGCCGCTACATTGATGACGAGGCAGACGTCGGTGAGGCCCTGCGTGGCTGCCGTGAAGCTGGCGAATTATCGCTATGCGCCCGCATCGACGGGGAGGGGTACACGCGCGGCAGCATGACGGCGGTGAGCGTGGCCTGCGGGCGCAAGGTCTACCGTTTCGACCTCGGGGACGAGAACGGGCGGGAGCTTTTCGGGGATTTCATGCTGGGGATCGCGGAATCGCCCGGATTGCGCCTTAACTGCTACCGGGGCAAGGACTTCATGGTGCAGTGCCATAGGCTCTACTCCACCTGTCCACGTTTTGACTTCGACGTCGAGCTGGCCTCCTATCTCGTGGACCCCTCAGGTTCCAAACACGACCTGGAAAGCGCTTCCCTGCGCTACCTGCGCGCGCCCCTGGCGGCGGGCCCTTCCGGCCAGATGGATCTGCTGCAGGAGGAGGCCGCCCTTGCCGAACAGGACATGCGCTATGCCGAAGCGGTGGGGGAGATGGTGCATCCGCTGGAGGCGGAACTGAACGACAAGGGGCTTCGACCGCTCTTCGAGGACGTCGAGATGCCGCTGCAGGAGGTCCTGGCGGAGATGGAGGTGAGGGGCATACGATTGGACACGGACGTCCTGGCCTCCATGCAGCAGGAGCTGGAAGGGGAGCTCCGCGCCCTCGAGGAGAAGGCATACGAGCTGGCAGGGGAGAGGTTCAACCTCAACTCGCCGCAACAGCTCTCGCGCATACTCTTCGAGGTCCTAGAGCTGCCCGCGGCGAAGCGCACCAAGACGGGCTTCGCCACGGACATCGCCGTACTCACCTCCCTCGCCGACCTGCACCCCATCGCGGACGTGCTGGTGCGCTACCGCGAGCTGTCCAAACTGCTCAACACCTACGTGTGCGCGCTGCCGAAACTGGTGGACCCCGAGACCGGCAGGCTACACGCGTGCTTCAACCAGGCGGTTACCGCGACCGGGCGACTCTCCTCAAGCAACCCCAACCTGCAGAACATCCCGGTACGCACGGAGCTGGGCAAGAACATCCGCAAGGCCTTCCTTCCCACCTCCCCGGACGGGCTCATCCTGTCCGCGGACTATTCCCAGATCGAGTTGCGGGTGATGGCCCACCTCTCCGGCGACGAGAGCCTGCGTCGTGCCTTCGAGGAGGACCGGGACATCCACGCCTCCACCGCGGCGGAGGTCTTCGACGTACCCTTCGAGGATGTCACGGCGGAGCAGCGCAGGCGGGCCAAGGCCATCAACTTCGGCATCATCTACGGCATCAGCCCCTTCGGCCTTTCCGAGCAGCTGGGCATAGACATAGAGGAGGCCGAGGCCTATATAAGCGAGTACTTCCGTGAGTTCCCGGGAGTGAGGAGCTTCCTGGACCGGCAGGTGGAGGAGGGGACCAGGAACGGCTACGTCACCACAATCCTGGGACGCCGCCGCGAGATCCCCGAACTGGCCGAGGGGAACGTGCGCCTGCGCCGCCTGGGGGAACGTCTGGCCTTCAACACCCCCATACAGGGTAGCGCGGCAGATATCATCAAGGTGGCCATGCTGCGCGTCCACCGCCGCCTCAGGGACGAAGGGTACGCTTCGCGTATGATCCTGCAGGTCCACGACGAGCTGGTCTTCGACGTCGACAAAGACGAGGAAGCCGACGTGCGGGAGATAGTATCCAGCGAGATGGAGGGCGCCTGCGAACTCGACGTGCCCCTCAAGGTTGATATCGGGAGCGGTCCGTCCTGGTACGAGGTGAAATAGAACATGCCTGCCCCGGGCGCAGGTCATGCGCCGCTATAAGCATCCGGGAACTCCTGCCGGACCGCAGGACAAAAAAGGAGCCAGGCCCGCTCAAGGGCCTGGCTCAAGGTCATATTATTCTTCCAGGGGGACGCAGTGGGCCAGGTCGGTCAGGCCGCCCGCTATCTCCTCCGGCCATTTCAGCCTCACACGCATGCCTACATGGACCTTTTCCGGTTCGACGTCATCGATGATGCAAACGGTCATGGTGTCAGAGCCGTCGAAGACGATGCCCGCGAAGATGAGCGGGGTGCCGGATACCTCCTCGTCGGCTATGCCCTCGTAAGCCCAGGCCCCGGTGAAGGTGTAAGTGGTCACGGTGGCCGTGTCCTTGATATCCACCCACTCGTCTGGCATCGACAGGCACAGGCAATAGGGCTTGGGGAGGAAATAGACCCGCCCGCATCCGGGGCACTTGTTGGCGATGAGCTTGCGCTCTTTCTTCATGGTTTCGAAGGTCTTGCGGATGAGCGCGATACTCTCGAACTTCCATTCCCAGGAAGCGAGGTTCCAGCTTCCCTCTATGGCGATGGTCTCGTTCTTGTACTCCATGGCTCTACCTCCTCGGGGTGTCGGATAGG
>CAYPZH010000163.1:0-7136 GCA_964415205.1 uncultured Actinomycetota bacterium
AACTGCCCATACCCACCATCGTGGGAGGGTGCGCTTCCTATTCAACCGCCCTCCATCTCATGCGGACCGGCGCGGTAGGCGTGCTGGTCGGGGTCGGTCCCGGCGCCGCCTGCACCACCAGGGGAGTGCTGGGCATAGGGGTGCCTCAGGCGACGGCGTTGGCCGACGCCGCGGCGGCCCGCGTGAGGCACCTCACCGAGACGGGCCACTACGTCAACGTTATCGCCGACGGCGGCATGCGTACCGGGGGCGATATCGCAAAGGCCATAGCCTGCGGCGCGGATGCGGTGATGCTAGGCTCGCCGGTGGCGGCGGCCAAAGAAGCGCCGGGGCTCGGCTACCACTGGGGCATGGCGACGTTTCACCCCGATCTCCCCCGCGGCACCAGGGTGAAGACGGAAAGGCGCTGGTCGATAGAGGAGATCCTGGTGGGGCCGGCACACGAGAACGACGGCACGGTCAACCTATTCGGGGCGCTGCGCACGTCCCTTGCCACCTGTGGATACGAGAACATCCGGGCTTTCCAGAGGGCGGAGGTGATGATAGCGCCGGCCGTGCGCACCGAGGGTAAGGCGATGCAGTACGAGCAGGGCGTGGGGATGATAAAGTAATCCGTTGCACGCTCCCTGACAGAAAGGCATGGCGTCGGGGAACAGGGGATAGCAGCCCTGGAGATTCATAGGAGCCGCATCGAGGAAGAGCGTTGTCGTGCAAATGACGTGGGGGAGCAGGGGCGGCAATCGTGGAGAGGGAGGGCAGTTGAGCGTCAACCCGAAGGAAAAGGTTCTGGTGGTCGATTTCGGGGCGCAGTACGCGCAGCTTATCGCGCGCAGGGTGAGGGAATGCAAGGTCTATTCGGAGATAGTCCCTTATGACGTATCCCCGCAGGAGGTAAGCGCACGCGGCGCCTCGGCCCTTATCTTCTCTGGGGGACCTTCCAGTGTTTACCAGGAAGGGGCTCCGGTCCCAGACGCGGGCATCTTCAGGCTCGGGCTCCCCACGCTCGGCATCTGCTACGGGCACCAGCTGCTGGCGCGGGAGATGGGAGGAAGGGTAGAGGCTACCGGCATCCGTGAATACGGCAAGACCGACCTGAGGGTCGCGCGGGACAGCGTCCTCTTCGAGGGGCTTCCCCGCGAGCAGGTGGTTTGGATGAGCCACGGCGACAGCGTGGTGGAGGCTCCGGCGGGATTTCAAATCACCGCCAGCTCGAAGGCTTCGCCGGTGGCGGCCATGGAGGACGTGGCGCGGAGGCTCTACGGTGTACAGTTCCACCCCGAGGTCGCGCACACCCCGTTGGGCATGGACATACTCAAGAACTTCCTCTACAACGCCGCCGACCTGCTCCCCTCCTGGACCATGGTCTCGAGAATAGAGAAAGCGGTGGAGGAGATCCGCGCCCGGGTAGGCAGGGAGAAGATAATCTGCGGCCTCTCCGGTGGGGTGGACTCGGCGACCGCAGCGGTACTGGTGCACAAAGCGGTGGGAGACCAGCTCACATGCGTTTTCGTGGACCACGGCCTGCTGCGCAAGGGCGAGGCGGAACAGGTCGAGGACAAGTTCAGGCGCCACTTCCGCATGAACCTCATCCACGTCAAGGCACAGGACCGCTTCCTCACCCGCCTCGCGGGGGTCACCGACCCCGAGGCGAAGAGGAAGATCATCGGCGAGGAGTTCATCCGCGTCTTCGAGGAGGTGGCGGGCGAGCTGCGGGACACGCGCTTCCTGGTGCAGGGCACCCTCTATCCCGACATCATCGAGAGCGGCACGCGGGACGCCGCGGTCATCAAGTCCCACCACAACGTCGGCGGCCTGCCCGAGGACATGGACTTCACCCTGGTGGAGCCCCTGCGCGACCTCTTCAAGGACGAGGTGCGGCTGATGGGGGAGGAGCTCGGGCTGCCGGAGGAGATAGTGTGGAGGCAGCCCTTCCCCGGGCCCGGCCTGGCCATCCGCATCATCGGCGAGGTCACCGCCGAGAAGCTCGATATCCTGCGCGAGGCGGACGACATCGTGGTGGGGGAGATAAAACGCGCCGGGCTCTACCGCAGGATATGGCAGTCCTTCGCGGTGCTCCCGGATATCAGGTCGGTGGGGGTGATGGGGGACGAACGCACCTATTCCTATCCCATCATCGTGCGCGCGGTGACCAGCGAGGACGCCATGACCGCCGACTGGGCCCGCCTGCCTTACGAGGTGCTGGAGAGCATATCGAGCCGTATCATAAACGAGGTGCGGGGCGTCAACCGCGTAGCCCTGGACATCAGCTCCAAGCCCCCCGCCACCATCGAGTGGGAGTAGTGTAGCTGGGTAACGGTCCTCGCTCCGGGTGTTCTTGCGGCCCGTGGACCCCAGGTAACGGTATCGCTCGGCTGCGCTCGCGATCTTTGCAGAAGAAGAAACCGGGTATTGCGCGCTGGCTGCGACAGACCTGGTAGATCCCCGGGCTGGCATCAGCACAGACGAGGTCGCTTCTGACCGACCCAGGCCAGCCCGGGCAGTGGTTCTTATATAGGCGACACCCGGGAGGGTCTGGTATCTTTTTGGCCGCCGATATGCGCGTAAAGCATCCTTGCGTGGCCGTTTCTACCACTGCGGTTGACGGCCGCGCCCGCGTTTATCGCCGCTTGCCTGTATGATAGTCTCAGACGGAAAACCTTTCGTCGCGTATCGGGTGTGATAAATACTCCAGGTCGGAAAAGGTGCCGGATATGGCCGTGAAAAGCGAGAAGACCATACTCGCAGAGCTCAACCCGGAGCAGCGCGAGGCCGCGCAGTACTTCGACGGCCCCCTACTCATCCTGGCGGGGGCGGGGAGCGGCAAGACCCGCGTGCTCACCTACCGCGTGGCCCTGCTGGTCGCGAGCAGGGGGGTGGACCCCGCGCGCATCCTCGCCATCACCTTCACCAACAAGGCGGCGGAGGAGATGCGGGGAAGGATACACAGGCTGGTGGGAAAAAGCGCCGGCGCCATCTGGATATCCACCTTCCATTCCGCCTGCGCCCGCATCTTGCGCCGCGAGGCGGAAAGGCTCGGATACCGCAAGGGCTTCGTCATCTACGACGACGAAGACCAGCTGCGCATGACCAGCCGTATCATGCGGGGCATGGACCTGGACACCAAGCGCTTTCCGCCGCGCCTGGTGCGCTCCCTCATCGAGGACGCGAAGAACGAGATGGTCGACGCCGACTCCTATCGCGGCAGGGTAAAGGACGAGCTCACCGAGGTGGTGTCGGGGGTATATCAGGCTTACCAGAAGCAGCTCCTGCGCAACAACGCCATGGACTTCGACGACCTGCTGCTCAACACCGTGGCCGTCTTCGAGCTCTTCCCGCCCGTGCTCGAGCACTACCAGGAGCGCTTCGGCTATATAAACGTAGACGAGTACCAGGACACCAATCCCGCCCAGTACCGCCTGGTCAAGTTGCTCTCCGCGGCCCACCGCAACCTCTGCGTGGTGGGCGACGACGACCAGGGCATCTATTCCTGGCGCGGGGCTGACCTGCGCAACATCCTCGAGTTCGAGAAGGACTACCCCGAATCCAAGGTGGTGCGGCTGGAGCGCAACTACCGCTCCACCCGGGTCATCCTGGAGGCGGCGAACAGCGTCGTCTCCCTCATCCCCGGCCGCAAGGAGAAGAGGCTGTGGACGGAGCGCGAGGAGGGAGAGGCGATAAAGTACTTCTTCGCCAATTCAGGCAGCGACGAGACCAACTACGTGGCGCTGGAGATAAACCGCCTCCTGGAGGGAGGAGAATACGGCCACCGGGACTTCGCGGTGTTCTACCGCACCAACGCGCAATCACGCCCCTTCGAGGAGATGCTGCTGCGTTTCGGCATCCCCTACAAGATAGTGGGGGGCTTCAAGTTCTACGAGCGCAAGGAGGTCAAGGATGCCCTGGCCTACCTGAAGTTCCTGCTCAACCCGGACGATACCGTGAGCCTGCGTCGCGTCATCAACGAGCCCAAGCGGGGGATAGGTGAGACCAGCCTCGCCCACCTGGAGGCCTTCGCCCGCGGGCAGGATATGGGGATGTGGGAGGCGCTGCAGCAGGCGGAGGAGGTCCCCGGACTGGGCACGGCCGCGCGCAAAAAGATCGCGGGGTTCAAGGAAATGATCGAGGGCTTGAACGCTGAGGTGGAGAAGCTGTCCTTGCCCGAGCTGCTGCAGGCGGTGCTGGAGAGAAGCGGTTACCTGGACGCGCTGGCGGCCGAAGGCACCTTCGAGGCCGAGGGCAGGATGGAGAACCTGCAGGAACTGAAGAACGCCATGGTGGAGTTCAGCGCCTCCAATCCGGCGGAAGGGCTGGAGGCCTTCCTGGAGCGCGTCTCTCTGGTGGCGGAGATAGACCTCTACGATGAGGATGAGGGAGCGGTGACCCTCATGACCCTGCATAACGCCAAGGGGCTGGAGTTTCCCGTGGTCTTCATCGTGGGCATGGAGGACGGGGTCTTCCCTCACATACGCTGCATGGGGAGCATGGAGAGCATGGAGGAGGAACGCCGGCTTTTCTACGTGGGGGTCACCCGGGCCAGGGACCGCCTCTACCTCAGCGGCGCCGCATACAGGACTCAATACGGCAACCTCAAGATGAGCCCCGAATCGCGCTTTATCCGGGACATCCCCCGCCAGTTCATGGAGGTCGTCAGGCCGGAAGGTGCCGCTTTAGGGGGCGAGGGTCGGGCAGGGGCGGAAGAGCTCGGCGTCATGGCGTCCGCCTTCAAGGTGGGAGACAGCGTGGTGCACGACATGTTCGGCGAGGGGGTGGTCGTCTCCGTGTCGCGCAGCCGGAGCGGCCCCGAGTTGACCGTAAACTTCCGGGAAGCAGGTGAGAGGCTGCTGCTGCAGCGTTACGCGCCGCTCAAGAAAGCCTGACCTATCTGGTCATCTTCATCGCTTTGAGCAGGCTGTCCACGGCCTGCGAGCTGGCCTGGCGCATGACCTCGAACTGGCCCTCCATAGGGATGGAGAAGGCCTCGTCCAGCGCGGCGCCGCCCGCATCGAAGGTCTCCAGGCCGGCGCCCGAGCCGCGGCTGACGATACGGTTCTCCCGGTTATCCAACAGGAAGGCGCTTATCTGCACATACCCGAAACCGCTGTCCTCTCCGGTACCGGAGGAGTACAGGCGGGGATAGCGGAAAAAGAAATAGCTGATCTCGGGCAGGAACAGGTACTCGGGGTCGTACTGATCCTGGATGAGCACGAACAGCTCCGTGGGCATGTTCGCCGCTTTCTCCGTCACCAGGTCGACCTCGCTCGGATCGGGGATGTCATAGAAGCCCATGGGGTCGAGGAAACTCTTGACCATCTTGGGGAGCATGCGTTCGGCCTCCGAGAAATAGGCGTCCTTCTGGCTGATGACCAGGCGGGGGTTGTCCAGGTCGCTGGACATGTACATCTGGCAGCCGATGGCCTGCGCGGGCTGCAGTTCGCCCTCCCTCTCGACCAGGACCTTGTAGTCTCCGAGTGAATCGGGTTCCTGTCCGCTTTCCACGAAGGGCATGATGACCACGCGCATGAGGGGGACAAGTTTCGTGCCGCAGGCGGTGCAGAACTCGGCATTCGGTTCGCCGTAACTCAGACACTTGGGACAATAATGTCTTGCGGGCAACGCCCCTCCTCTCCGTACGCCGGTCTCGATACCAGGATAGCTGAACGGCGGTCGTCAGTCCAATGCAAGCCCGGTCCCTTCATCCCTGCGGCCACGCTTGCTGGAACATGACCTAAAGTCTTATCGTCCCGGTTCTCTTTTCACTTGAGAAAGCCTTGCCGCGGCGGCGGGCAGTCCCGGGCCGTTCATCCTGTATTCGGTGCTTTGAACGGTGTTATAATATGTTGTCGTTTTCCGGCAACGTGTCGTTTTCCGGTGATTTCATGTCCGAAAAGCCACGGCAGCGCGGGCAAGTGCCCCGCTGCGAGCAGGAGGGAGGTCGAGCGCAAGGTGTCGATAGCCTACCATGACAAGTATCCGGAAGTGGCCCCGGAGGCCTTTCTGGCCGAGGGGTGCCAGCTCATCGGCGACGTGCGGGTAGGCGCAAACGCCAGCATCTGGTTCAACGCCGTCCTGCGCGCGGACCGCGGCCCCATCGTGGTGGGTGAGTTCTCGAGCATCCAGGACTGCTGCGTGCTGCACGGACCGGTGCAAGTCGGCGGTCACGTCACCTGCGGGCACGCCGCTGTCCTGCACGGGGCCACCATCGAGGAGAACTGCGTCATCGGCATGAACGCCGTGGTGCTGGACGAGGCGGTGGTGGGTCACGGCAGCATCGTCGCCGCCGGGGCGGTGGTGCCGCAGGGGATGAAGATACCGCCGCGCTCCATGGTCGCCGGGGTGCCCGCCAAGGTCATAAAGGAACTGCCCGAGGAAAACGAGGGTGCCCTTAAAGAGATGGCCAGGGCCTACTTCGATTACGCCCGGCCGCATAAGACGACCCAGTCGTAGTAGATTCGCAGAAAGAGCAGAGGAGGGAACGTATGGAAGTAATGGACAAGCAGCGCAGGGTCTACGTGCTCGGGGGAGGCATATCCAAGTTCGCCGCCGAGCGCGTGGACGGGAACATGCGCGACTGGATCAACGAGGCGGTGCTGGAGGCCCTGGAGGACTCCGGGACCAGGATCCAGGACATCGAGCACTCGACCACCAGCTACTTCAGCGACCACTTCGACAAGCAGCTGAAGGCTGGTGCAATATTCCACGATAACATCGGGATGTGTCCCAAGCCCAACGTGCGCGTTGAGGGCGGAGGAGGCACCGGCGGGCTGGCCATCCGCAACGCCTACGCCTACATCAAGTCAGGGCTGTGCGATTCCATGATCATCTTCGGATCGGAGAATATGGGCAGGCACGTGCCTTCCGACGTGGCCCAGCAGTTCATCGCCCTTGCCTCCGACACCGACTGGGAGGTGCAGGTGGCGGGCTTCTACATCGCTTATTACGCCATCATGATGGTCGCACACATGGAGAAGTACGGCACCAAGGAAGAGCAGTTCGCTATGGTGAGCGTGAAGAACCACCGCAACGCCATGCATAACCCCAAGGCGCACTACCCCATGGACATCACCGTGGACGACGTCATGAACTCCAGGATGATCACCTACCCCTACAAGCTGCTGGACAACTGCCTGCTCTCGGAC
>CAYPZH010000164.1:0-7052 GCA_964415205.1 uncultured Actinomycetota bacterium
CAACCAGGTGAGGCTGGCCCTCTTCGTCCTCGCCTACAACCTGGGATACTTCCTCTGTGCTACCTTTTCCTTAGCAGTCATCACGGTCTCCTTTCGGCTAGATTGATGTTTCTGGAATCCCATCAATTTTACCCAAAGGGACGGGATGGCTGCTTTGCTTATCAAAGAGGGTGAGTGTCCGGTAAGCTGGTGATTAATAAATTTATTACTTGAGACGGTCAGGGGGTCAGGTCTTGGATTTAAAGCATACCGTAGTATGTATCACGCGGGAAACCCACTGTTGATGCGGGTTTGAAGAGAACATTCTTATAAGATACCGGGGTATCCAAAAAACAAGACCTGACCCCTTAGCGGGGTGGGGCCAGCTCGATGTCCATGATGTGTTCCTTCATCTTGCGGGTGAACTGCAGGGTCTCGAAGATATGGCTGATGCGGCCCTGGATCTCCGCGATCTTCTCCTCGTCCCTCTGGGGGGAGAAGAGGTGGCGGAAACGCCCCTGCGCCTGCAGGTATTCCTCCACCGGGAGCAGCCTTGACTGCCCCTGGATGATGCGCTGCGTCCCCGCGGTGTAGGTGGTCTTGCCGCTTTCGTGTTCGTAGAGCATCCACATGCCGCTTTGCACCGCCATGCGGGCCACCTTGATGGTATGGCTGGAGGGGAACTTCCACCCGGGCGGGCAGGGCGCCTGGATCTCGATATAGCGCGTGCCCTTTATCTCCTTGGCCTTGGCGAACTTGCTGAACATATCGGTGGGGTAGGCCAGCGAGGCCGTGGCCACGTAGGGAATGCCGTGTGCGATCATGATCTGGGCGATGTCCTTGCGCCACTCCTCCTTGCCCTTGGTGGTGTTGGTTGTCCATGCCGCATAAGGGGTGGCGCCGCTGCGCTGCGTGCCGGTGTTGGAGTAAGCTTCGTTGTTGTAGCAGACGTAGATGAAATCGGTGTTGCGCTCCGCCGCCCCGGAGAGGGCTTGAATGCCGATGTCGTAGGTGCCGCCGTCACCCGCCCACACCAGTATGGTCGGCTTCTCTGCGAAGACGCCCTTTGCCACCAGGCGGTCAGCGGCGGCGCTAAGGCCGGAGGCGGTGGCTCCCCCGGTAGCGAAGGCCATGTTCAGGGTGGGCAGGTTAAGGGCCGAGACCGGAAAGGGGCTTTGCAGCACCGAGGTGCAGGAAGCGATGACCGAGAGGATGGTGTCCCGCCCCAGCGCCTTGAAGGCCACGCGCAGAGCGGCGCTGCCGGGGCAGCCCTGGCAGGCGGCGCTGCCCTGCAGGAAGAGCTCTTCCTCGGGGAAATCGCGCAGCCTCACAGCACTCCCTCCTTTTTCCAGTACTCCTCAAGGCCGCGCTTGCTTATGCGGTGGTGCTCGGTGAGGCGCACGCTCGGCCAGCTGCTCTCGGGCTCGAGTTCCCCCTTCAGGGCGGCCTCGGTCTGCTCCGCGACCAGGTCGTACCTTACGTCCCGTCCGCCCAGGCCAGTGATGAGGTTGTATACGCTGGCGTCGCCGTGGCCGTATATGGCCGCCTTCACCTCCGAGAACAGGGCGCCCTCCAGGCCGAAGGAAACGCCGCGGTCGAGCACCATCACCGCTTGCATGGGGGCCAGGATCTCGCGCAGTTCCGCTATGGGGAAGGGCCGGTACGAGCGCACGCGCACCAGCCCGCAGCGGTATCCCTTGCCGCGTAGATCCTCCACCGCCATCTTGCACTCCGAGGCCATGCTGCCCATGGCTATCAAGGCGCAATCGGCGTCATCGCAACGGTATGTCTCGACCAGGTCGCCGTGGAAATTGCCCACGATATCGCGGTATTCCTCCGCCGCCTTCTTGATCACCTTGCGCGCGTTGTCCAGCCCTTTGAACATGGAGTAACGTACTTCCTCGTAATCGCTGGGATAGATCACGGAGCCGTGGGTGAGGGGGTAGTCAAGGTCCAGCTTCCACAGGGAACGGAAGGGGGGGAGGAAGCGGTCCACTGCGTCCTGTTCCGGTATCTCCACCTGCATGTAGTTATGGCTTATGAATACGGCGTCGTAACATACCATCACCGGCAGGATGACCTTGAGGTCCTCCGAGATGCGGTAGGCCTGGATGACCGTGTCCAGCACCTCCTGGTGGGAGGCGCAGTAGAGCTGTATCCAGCCCGTGTCCCGCGCCGCCAGTGCGTCCTGGTGGTCGCACCAGATGTTCCACCCCGGTCCCATGGCGCGGTTCACGTTGACCATGACCATGGGCAGGCGGATACCAGCCGCCCAGTGCAGCAGCTCGTGCATGTATGCCAGGCCGTGGGCGGAGGTGGCGGAAAATGAGCGCACCCCCATGGCGGCCGAGCCGATCATGGCGGCCATGGCGCTGTGCTCGCTCTCCACCGGTATGTATTCGCAGTCCAACTCCCCTTCGTCGATGAAGCGCGATATCTCCTCGATCACCTGAGTCTGGGGGGTGATGGGATAGGCGGACACCACCTCCACGCGCGCCAGGCGCGCCCCCCAGGCGGCTATATGGTTGCCGGTATCAACCAGTCTCATCCTTTTCCTCTTTCTCCATGCTGATGGCGTTTCTCGGGCATTCCTCGGCGCAGATGCCGCAGCCCTTGCAGTAGTCGTAGTTGATCCTGATGTCCTTGCTGATACAGGCCTCGGGGCAGTATATCCAGCACAGCAGGCATTTGTTGCACTTCTCCTCGTCTAGGACGGGGATGAAGATGCGCCAGCTGCCCGTCAGCCCCACGCTGCCCTCCGAGGGCACGGAGAGGGTGGTGACGAACCCTATCTCCTCTTCCTCTTCTTTCTTCTTGCGTTTCGGCATAGCGTCCTGTTCCTCTTGCTGCCCGCCGGACGTTTTCACGGCCGCCGGCGCCTTACGATGCTTCGCTCTTGTGTGCCCGCCGCGTCCGCTGCGCGGCCTTCTTTATCTCCACCACCGAGGTGAAGCAGCGCCGCGCGGCCTACATGCTGGCATCCACGCGCGAGGCGGGCACCTACTCCCGGATGACCTCGTTCACCGCCTCCAGCGGCACCAGCTCGGTCACGAAGGAAACCGCTCCCAGGAAGGCTATGTTGGTCACCGGCAGGCCTTCCACCTCCATACCCAGGTCTATGGCGATGGTGGTACCGTCCACCGCGTAGGACGCGAAGGGGAGGCCGTCCAGGCTGCTTCTCGCCTCCTCCTCCTTCATGTTTACCAGCAGGACGGTGCTCTCCTTGGTGCCCTCTTCTACGGCCGCGCCCAGCACGCTGGGGCTCATGACCACCAAAAAGTCGGGGCGGTATATCTGGCTGCGCAGGTCTATGGGCTTATCGTCCATGCGCAGGAAACACATCACCGGCGCGCCCCGGCGCTCCGCCCCGAAGAAGGGAAAGGCCTGCACTTGCCTCCCCACCAGGTCTCCCGCCTGGGCCAGCATGTTGATGAGCGTGACGGCTCCCTGGCCCCCCAGGCTGTGGAATCTTACTTCTACCATTATCTTCCTACCGGTTCGGATCTCGCGGCCTCTGCCGCGCCCATTATCGCAACAGTAACAATATATAGCACACTAGCTGGGACGATGTCGATGAGATGTGGTCAGTCGCGGTAGGCCTATGCCGCTCGGCTCACTCCAGTCCCTCGCCCAGTTCCATGTCGCTGTCTTCCACTATCTCGTCCTCGGACTCCTCTATCTCTATCTCCGCATCAGCGGGCTCGGGACCGAAATAGGATGCCGGGAGGGTGAACCTCTCGCCGTCATCAAGCTCGAGGGTGATCTTCTCTCCCATCATGTCGTGCGCCACCACCCTGGCCGGGCCGCGCTCTGTCTCCACCCTCTCGCCCACGCTGGGCACCCAGATCATGAAACGCCGGTAAGACTCCTGCTCGTAGCGGAGACAGCACATGAGGCGACCGCATACCCCGGAGATCTTGGCCGGGTTCAGCGGCAGGTGCTGTTCCTTGGCCATGCGGATGGAGATGGGGTAGAACTCGTCCAGGAATAGCGCGCAGCACAGGGGGCGTCCGCAGGGTCCGAGCCCCCCGATCATCTTGGCCTCGTCCCGCACGCCTATCTGGCGCAGCTCGATGCGCGTCTTCAGGGCGGAGGCGAGGTCGCGCACCAGGGCCCGGAAATCGACCCTGCCCTCGGCGGTGAAGTAGAAGGTGATGGAACTCCCGTCGAAAACATAATCTATATCTATGAGTTTCATGGGCAGTCTGTGCTTGCTTATAAGCTCCTGGCATTTGCGGAATGCGCGCTCTCGCCTTATCTCGTTGCGCTCTCTCTGCTGGCGGTCCCGGTCCGTGGCGCGGCGCAACACCTTTCTCAGTTCCTCCTGTATGCCGCCGTCGGGTATCTCCAGCGGCGGTGAGGTCACCACCCCGAACTCCACCCCCTTGGGAGTGGGGATGATCACTTCGTCTCCGGTGCGCAGGGAAAGACGGTCGGGATCGAAATAGCCGACCTTGCTCCCCCTCCTCAAGCTCACTCCGACAACCAAGGCCATTTTCGCTCCTCCCGCGCCGCACGCCGCGGCCTATTCCCTGATGCCCTTGAGGTCAAGGACCAGGCTGTCCAGCAGCAGCCCGACGTCCACGTTCGCCTCCAGGGCTTTTCCTGCCCGTCGCAGCGCCTCCAGGCGGCGCATCGCCTCCTGCGTCCCCATGTGGAGGGCTTCCCGCTCCAGCTCCTCCATCCATTCCCGGTTCAGCACCGGGGCCCCGGAGGGAGCCCTACCTTCTTCTTCCATCAGGTTCAAGAGCATTATATCCCGGTAAAAGGAGCTCATGCCATCGAAAAGGCCGATGGCCGCCTGGCGCTGCCTTTTCTGCGCCTCCCTCTTCTCCCGCTTTTCCCAACGCTTGCGCAGCGACTCGCCGCCGCGTCTGTCCATGGCCTTGACGTAGGACTCCAGCTCGTATTTTGAGCCTGACGCCCCGCCGTCCTCCCCTTCCCCCGCGCCCTTCAACATCTCCCTCTCCTCCGCCGCCATCTCGAGCGCCGAGAGCAGGGAGGAACGCCGCAGGGACGCGGCGAGCTCGACCCCCCGGTTCCAGTGCCTGGCCAGCTCGGGGTGGCGCGCCCAGAGCAGGGCGCGGCCGAAGATGCCTCCGCTCAGCCGCGCCAGCCTCTCCGCCTCCACCGCGTCCACGCCCTCTTTTTCTTTCAGGAAAGTCTCTATGTCTCGCTTGCCCAGGGCGGAGAAACGCACCTCATGGCAGCGGGAGGCCACCGTCTCCAGCAATGCCTCCCTGCTCTCGGCCACCAGGATGATAAAGGTCTCGGGGGGCGGTTCCTCCAGGGTCTTCAGGAAGGCGTTCGCCGCCTGCTGGTTCATGGCCCCCGCCTCGTCGATTATCGCCACCTTGCGCCGGGATTCCTTGGCCTTGATGTTAAGCTCGCTTTCCAGCTCGCGCACCTGGTCGATGAGGATCTGGTTGCCCTCGGCCTCAACGACGTGCAGGTCGGGGTGCACCCCCCTGGCCACCTTGAGGCAGGACGCGCACGCGTCCGGCTGGCCATGGGGGCAGAGCAGCGCCGCCGCGAACAAGAGCGCCGTGCTGTATTTACCTACCCCCCGGGGGCCGGTGAAGACAAGGGCGTGGGGCACCTCGCCCCGCTTCAGGGCCTCCGCGAGGAAACCCACCGCCTTATCCTGCCCGTGGATCTCATCCCAGCCGCGACATCCTATCTCGCTCGTGATCATCGACCTCTTTCGGGTAAAGGTACCGGCGGCCGCGCGGTTGCGGGTTCTTGACGGCCGCTGCGGCCAGGCGCGGTCCTGAATGATACCGGGGAAGGTCAGCCCAGGTGCTCTTTTACCTCCTGCATCACCTCGCGGTGGATGTTACCGGGGGTGTCGCCCCCGTCGAGCACCTTGAAACGCTGGGGGAAGAACTTCGCCAGGGTCTTGTATGCCTCCTGCACCTGCTCGTGAAATGCCTGGCCTTCGCTCTCCATGCGGTCAAGCGCCGCCTTCCTCCCCTCGATCCGTTTGATCCCCACGTGGTAAGGGACCTCCAGCAGGAAGGTAAGGTCCGGATAGAAATCGTCGGTTATCCATTCGTTGAGGTTCCGCACCCCTTCCATGCCCACCCTGCGCGCCACCCCCTGGTAGGCGAGGGTGGAATCGATGAAGCGGTCGCAGATGACCACCATGCCCGCGTTAAGCGCGGGCTTGATGATCTCGAAGAAATGCTGCGCGCGGTCCGCAGCATAAAGGACGGTCTCGGTCATGGGGTGCATCTCCTTGAAGGCGGGGTTGAGCAGGATGCGCCTTATCTCCTCCCCGATGCGCGTGCCTCCAGGCTCCTGCGTTGCCAGAACGTCAACGTTCATGCGCAGCAGGCGCGCGTACAGCATGTTCACCTGGGTGGTCTTCCCGGAACCCTCCACGCCCTCAAAGCTTATGAAGAGGCTCTTTTTTTTGCCGCCCTTCTTGCGCTCGACGTCAGCCATCTTTTCCTCTTTTCTCTTTCCTGCCGGAGCAACACTATATTACACCATGGTAATACCCGGGTCAGGTTCGGTCCTCGGGCGGAAAGGATGCTCTCTCCGCGCGCGCCGGGTCGCACGGGCTCAGCGGTCATCGCGCGGCCCTCATGCCTGTCCGGCCCGGCCCGGCCGGCGAACAGACCCCGGGGCCTGCAAGTGGGAGAAGACGTCGCCTCCCGCGAGGTCGTAAGCCACCACGACCGGGAGGTCCTCCACCTCCAGCTCGTAAACGGCCTCGGGGCCGAGCTCCTCGTACGCCACCGCCTTGAGGGAACGGACCCTTGAGCCCAGCAGGGCTCCCGCGCCCCCCACCGCCACCAGGTAGAGCGAGCCGTTCTCCCACAGGGCCGCGCGCACCTCGGGGGAGCGGGGCCCCTTGCCGATGAACGCGGCCACGCCTCCCGCCGCCAGGCGCGGAGTATAAGGGTCCATGCGCGCAGCGGTGGTCGGCCCCACCGAGCCGGCCGGCTTTCCCGTGGGGGCCGGGCTGGGCCCGGTGTAATAGACCACCTGGTCTCGCAGCTCCACCGGCAGGGCCTTTCCCCGCTCGAGGGCCTCCACCATCCTGCGATGGGCCTGGTCCCGTGCCG
>CAYPZH010000165.1:0-237 GCA_964415205.1 uncultured Actinomycetota bacterium
GTCGCAACGAGGAGATGGTGCCCGCGTTTACCACGTACATGTCTTCCAGCTTCCAGACGTAAGGCACGTGCTTGTGGCCGGTGAGAACGAGATCTACGCCGGAATAGATGAGGAGTTCCATCACGTCGCCGGCATCGTTGACGATGTTGCGCTCTCTGCCGGTGCCGGGAACGGGGAGCAGGTGATGGTGCAGGGCGAAGATCTTGAAGCCCTCGACGTCCTGGAAATTGTTCACTA
>CAYPZH010000165.1:247-7026 GCA_964415205.1 uncultured Actinomycetota bacterium
GACATTTCCGTAACAATAAATAAAACAAGCCCAACGGATAAAAATAAAAAAAAAGGGGCGGGTAATTTTTGAATTTTTGGGAAAAGGCCGGGGCCGGGTAAGGGGGGCAGGTGTTGTTGAAGGGGTAAATAATTAATCCCACGACGTCCTGGAAATTGTTCACTATCCTCGAATATTTTTCCCTGCCGATCTGCCCGGAATCGAGGTCTGGCTCGCTGGAATCGACGCACATAACATAGACGCCTTCCCACTCGATGTCCTGGAAAAGGGGGCCGAAGAGCTCCTGGAAGTGAAGGTAACCCACGTTGCGTGAATCGTGGTTGCCCGGTATCACCAGCACGCGTTCGCATTCCAGCCCGTCCAGGTAGGACTTGGCCATCATGTATTCTTGGCGGAAGCCCTCGTTGGTGAGGTCACCGGTGACCACCACTATGTCGGGTTGCAGCTCGTTGAGCTCCAGCACCGTGCGGTTCATGAGATTGGCCACGAAATGGTAGGAACCGATGTGGAAGTCGGAGATGTGCGCGACGACGATGGGGGATCTCTTTATCGGAAATATCCTCTGCGGCATGGCCTATTCACTCCATATGTCTGCTTTATCGCGGTATTCTGACGGGGCCGGGTCCCTGCCCTCGAAAGTATCCGGTTTCTTTCATCAATATAGCACAGTAAGCGGCGATCAAGACCCGCGCGTCTGCTTGATGAGCAGGTCCAACAATTCCCAGGCGGGCAGGTTCGAGAAGCTGCCGGCGGCGACCCCCTTCTCGCTGAAGGACCTGCCCTGGTCGCAAATGACCCGCGGATAATAGATGGCGAAGGGGACGGGGTCGGCGACATGGGTGCGCACCTCTAGGGGGGTATAGTGATCGGGCATGAGCAAAAAAGCGAACTCTTCGTCGACGCGTACGGTCTCGTCCAGCAGGGCGCCGACGATCCTGGCGTCAAACCTCTCCAGGGCCTCCACCTTCGCCTCCCAATCCCCCTCATGCCCCGCTTCGTCCGGCGCTTCGACGTGCACGAATACCAGGTCCACGCGGCTCAGGCTCTCCAGCGCTTGGCGTGCCTTGGCACCGTAATCGGTATCGTGGTACCCCGTGGCCCCGGGGACCTCTATCACCTCCATGCCCGCCAGCTTGCCCAACCCCTTGATCAGGTCGACGGCGGTAATGATCGCGCCGGAGATGCCGAACCTCTCCTCTAGGGTCGGCAGCGAAGGCAGCCTGCCCTGGCCCCAGGGCCAGATCATGTTGGCGGGCCTCAGCCCCTGCTCCTGCCGCCGTCGGTTCACCTCCGCCCCGGTGAGCAGGCGCCTGGAAACGCGCATAAGGGCGTTGAGCCTTTCCGCGCCCGGACCCACGGGCAGGATGTCCTCTATCCTGCGGCCGACCACGTCGTGGGGAGGGGTGCAGCGGACCCCGAGCAGTCTCAGGCCCTTGAGCACGAGGAGATGGCGATAACCCACTCCGGTGTAGAAGAGGGTGTAATCGTCCTCCAGTTTTTCACGCAGTGAATCGATGAGTCTCACCGCCTCCACTGTGGTGATATGGCCGGCGCTGTAATCGAGAAGGATGCCGTCCTCCTCCGTGACCAGGTTACAGCGGAAGGCCACGTCTTCCGGATCCAGCGTGACGCCGATGCTCACGGCCTCGAGGGGGCCCCGGCCCGTGTAGTACTCGCGGGGGTCGTATCCCAGGACGGCGTAATTGGCCACGTCGCTCCCCGCCGTCATCCCCGGCGGTATGGTCACGGCGGTACCGCACAGTCCCTCCTTGGCCAGGAAGTCCATGTTGGGAGTGTGCGCGGCCTCCAGGGGAGTCGCATTACCGCGCTCCGCGACCGCGTGATCTGCGGCCCCGTCAGGGACCAGGATTACGTATTTCATCCCCACCCCTCCTTGTCCCGATCATACCCTAGCCACGACCGGTCCGGCAGCAAGTCCCTCGCGCCGCTACGTTTTGACCCCTGCGCCACGGCCGCCGCAAAGCACTTGGCTCGCCGTCTTCATCCGCGTGCTCCGCTCCCGGCATCAGAAACCGAGCTGCTCCAGTATCGCATCCATGCGCGGCGGCACGGTCCGCGGTTTCTCCACGCATCTCACCGCCAGGTCCGGGTCCTTGAGGCCGTGTCCGGTCAGTATGCACACCACCAGCGAACCCCGGGGCAGGTCACCGCGGCGGAAGGACTTGTACAGCCCGGCCACCGCGGCGGCCGAGGCGGGTTCGACGAAGACCCCCTCGCGGTCGGCCAGCAGGCGGTAGGCGTCGAGTATCTCGTCGTCAGACACCATATCGATGCGCCCCCGCGATTCGTCCGCGGCGCGTTCGGCCCTCTCCCAACTGGCAGGGTTCCCGATGCGGATAGCCGTGGCCAGGGTCTGCGGCTCCTCGACGACATGCCCGCGCACGATGGGGGCCGCTCCTTCCGCCTGCCAGCCCATCATGCGCGGCAGAGAAGCGATCCTGCCAGCTTCGCGATACTCGCGGTACCCCTGCCAGTAAGCGGTGATGTTGCCGGCATTCCCGACCGGGATGAAGTGGTAATCGGGGGCGCGTCCGAGCACGTCGCAGATCTCGAACGACCCGGTCTTCTGGCCCTCGATGCGATACGGGTTCAGCGAGTTGACCAGTACGATGGGGTAGTCCTCGCTTATCTTGCGCACCAGTTGCAGCGCCTGGTCGAAATTGCCGTCGACTGCGATCACCTTGGCGCCGTGGATCAAGGCCTGCGCAAGCTTGCCCAACGCGATGGCCCCGCTGGGGATGAGCACTGCGCAGCCGATGCCCGCGCGGGCCGCATAGGCGGCGGCGGAGGCGCTGGTGTTGCCGGTGGAGGCGCAGATAACCGCCTGCGCGCCCTCCTCCTGGGCTTTGGACAGCGCCATGGTCATGCCGCGGTCCTTGAAAGAACCGGTCGGGTTGAGTCCCTCGTACTTGAGGTAGACATCCATCCCCAGCTGGCCGCTTATGTATGCGGCCTTGACCAGCGGGGTGTTGCCTTCCAGCAGGGTCACCACAGGCGTGCCCGCGCTGACCGGGAGGAATTCCCGGTAGGTCTCGATCACGCCCTTCCATCCAGGGATCAATGCTTTCCTTCCCTCGCGTTATCGGATACCCGGTGCTCGCCTTTGCCCGCGCCCTATTCCTCCGCCGGGTCCTCCACCCTGATTACGCTGACGATGCGGTTGACCGCCTCCGTCTCCCCCAGCCCCTTCACCGTCGCCCGCAGGCTCTGCTCGCGTACGGCGTGGGTGACGAGGACGAGGCGCGCCTGCCCCCCCATGCCGTGTTGTATCACCGACTTTATGCTCACCCCGTTATCGCCGAAAACGCCAGCGATGCTTGCCAGTACGCCAGGGCGGTCGGGCACGTCGAAGATCATGAAGTAACGGCAGACCACGTCCGCCATGTCCTTGATGGGCTTGGCGAAGAAGCAGGTGCATCCGACCATGTGCCCCCCGGTGATCATGTTGCGGGCGATGGAGATGACGTCGCCGACCACGGCGCTGGCCGCGGGAAGCGAGCCGGCGCCCTTGCCGTAGAACATGAGTTCACCCACGGCATCCCCGGACACGAAAATGGCGTTGTTCTCGTCCCGGACCGAGGCCAGGGGATGGTCGGACGGGATCATGGTGGGGTGCACCCGCACGCTGATGCCCTGCGCATCCTCTTTGGCCACGGCCAGCAGCTTGATGACATATCCCAGGTCCCTCCCGAAGGCGATGTCTTCGGGCGTGATGCCCTCGATGCCCTCGGCATAGACGTCGTCCAGGGTAACGCGCGAGTTGAAGGCCATGGAGGCCAGGATGGCCAGCTTGGCTGCGGCGTCCCTCCCCTGCACGTCAGCGCTGGGGTCCGCCTCGGCGTATCCCAGGGACTGGGCCCTGGAGATGGCCTGTGCGAAGGAGAGCCCTTCCTCGCTCATGCGCGTGAGCACGTAATTGGTGGTGCCGTTGACGATGCCCAGTATCTGGCTCACGGCGTTCCCGGCCAAGCTCTGCTTCAGCGGCAGTAGGATGGGTATGCCGCCGCCCACACTGGCCTCGTAGGCTATGTCCACGCCCGCCTTCTCCGCCGCCTCCAGTATCTCCCCACCGTGGGTGCTCATCAGTTCCTTGTTGGCGCAGACCACATGTTTACCCGACCTCAGGGCGTCGAGGATGAAAGTGCGGGCTGGCTCTATTCCTCCCATGACCTCGACGACGATGTCCACCTCGGGATCCTGCAGGACCGCCGCTGCGTCCGTGGTCAGCTTGTCCCCGGGTACCTCCACGAAACGGGGGTCCGCCAGGTCCTTCACGGCGATCCTCTTGATCCTTATGTCACACCCGGTGCGCCTTGAGATGATCTCCGCGTTATCCCGCAGGATGCGGACGACGCCCGACCCCACGGTGCCGCAGCCCAGCTGGCCTATGCGGATGACCCTGTTCTCCCGAGCCATGTGTCCCTCCGAGCACTGTAATCTGATGAATAACGATATTCTACCAGGAAGCCAGGGTCACTATCGATAAGCACCGTGACCTCACCACTTTATTGCTCATCTTCAATATGGCGAACGTAGGTCCTGGAAGAGGCGCCGGCTTCAAGCGACGGGCGTGGTTACGGAACGGGAACAGGTGGGAAGTAATGGCGGCTGGGGCCAGCATAAATGCTGGTCCCAGCGCTGCGCGTCGCTGGCCGCCCCGGTTGGAATGGGCCGGCCTCGAAATTCCGCGCCCGCGGCTCGGTCGCAGCGAGGACACGTGCATATCAGCGGTTAAGGTAAAGGGTGGCCCGCCCGGGTGTCGCCTATATAGAAACCACTGCCCGGGCTCGTCTGGGTCGGTCGGAGCACCTTCATCTGCTCAGACCCCTGCCCGAGGACTACCAGGTCGGTCGCAGCGTGCGCGCTTTACATGGGTTTCTTGTTTCCCGAAGAAAGGGAGCGCGCTAAGCGAGACCGTTACCTGGAGGCTCGGGCCGCTCAAGCACCATAAGCAAAGACCGTTACCCGGCAGCCCGGGCAACATAACAATGATATAATCCGCATATGAGACCGAAAGAACCCGTGCTGCAGGTAGCCCTGGATTTCCTGGACCTCGAAAGGGCCGTCCGGGTCGCCGAGGAAGCCGTTTCCGGCGGCGTCGACTGGATCGAGGCGGGGACGCCCCTGATCAAGAGCGAGGGGCTGAACGCTGTCAGGGAGCTGCGCAAGAGATTCCCCCATCACGTCATTGTCGCGGACATGAAGACCATGGATGCGGGGAGGGCCGAGGTAGAGGCGGCCGCCAAAGCGGGGGCGAACATCATCGACGTGCTGGGGGCGGCCTCCGACGCCACGGTGAAGGAATGCGTGGAGGCGGCCAGCAACTACGGCGCCGAGATCGTCGTGGACTTGATCGAGGTGGGCGACCCCGTCGACCGGGCGCGCGCCGCGGAGGCCGCCGGAGCGGATTATATAGCCGTGCATACGGCCATAGACGTGCAGATGCGCGGAGGAGACCCCTTCGAGCGGCTCAAAGTGGTGGCCAACGCCGTGGACATCCCCATCGCCGTGGCCGGGGGCATCAACTCCGAGACGGCGGCGCGGGCGGTCGAGAACGGCGCGGACATCGTCATCGTCGGCGGCGCCATCATCAAGAGCAGGGACGCCCGCAAGGCGGCGGAGGAGATAAAGCAGGCCATGCGCACCGGACAGGCGGTGAGAACGGACCTGTACAAGAGGGTAGACCTGGAGGAGGTCAGGGATATCCTGCTGCGCGTGTCCACGCCCAATATATCCGACGCCATGCATCGCTCCGGCGAGATGGAGGGCATCCTGCCCATCAGCCCGGGGATGAAGATGGCGGGGCCGGCGCTGACCGTGCGCTCGTACCCCGGTGACTGGGCCAAGCCGGTGGAGGCCATCGACCTGGTCGAGGAGGGCGACGTCATCGTCATCGACGCCGGCGGCATGGGTCCGGCTCTGTGGGGGGAACTGGCCACCCACAGCGCCATACAGAAAAAAGCGGCCGGGGTGGTCATAGACGGCGCCATCAGGGACACCGTGGACATCAGGGCCCTCGGTTTCCCCGCCTTCTCGCGCCTCATCACCCCCACCGCCGGGGAACCCAAGGGCTTCGGCGAGATAAACGTCCCCGTGAAAGTGGGTGGAAGGCGCGTATTCCCCGGCGACTGGATAGTGGGCGACGACGACGGGGTGGTGGTCATCCCCAGGGACAAGGTGGTGGAGGTCACCAACCGCGCCATGGGCGTGCTGGAGAACGAGAACCGCCTGCGCGGCGAGATAGAGGCCGGGTCCACCCTTTCCCAGGTGGCGTACCTGGAGAAGTGGGAGAAGAAAAAGTAGCGGGGCTATCCCTTACGGCGGCGCCACTTGCTCAACCACTGCTTCTTGGCCAGTTCCGCTGATTCCTCCTCTGCCGGGACTTCCGGGTTTACTTCCCCGCTTTCCTCCGGCTGCGTCGCGACGGGTGTCTCCTCGGTCAGCATGGCCGCTCCCTGGTTATTGGGCACTTCCCATTTCAAGGAGGTCATGGGGCCCTTTGCCCCCTTGCGCTCCGCGATGGCCGAAAGGAACAGGGATGCCTTGGCGGGATCGGACGCGCGGCGCAGGATGACCGAGATATCGCGCGGCCCGATCACCCCGGCGACGACGGGGTCGCAGATCACCACGATGTCACCCGCTTGGAGCTGCGTCTTCTCAACCTCCATGTTTTCCCCGCTAGCGGTACCGAGAAGTGCGCCGCCGCCACCCCCCGCAGTGAACACGGGGCGCGTCTCGCCCTCGTGAAAGACGTATAT
>CAYPZH010000166.1:0-7024 GCA_964415205.1 uncultured Actinomycetota bacterium
GCAGGCCGAGAGCGGCGTCTCCAGGCCGGGATATCTCCACATCTCGCCCCGCTGCACCTCGTTCTCGGCCGCGGAATAGAGCAGGGCCGAGATGCCCGCCAATACCGCCGCGGCCCCGGAAGAATCGCCGTCGGAGGGCGCGGTCACTAGACTGCGCGCCCCGTAGCCGGTCTCTCCCCCCAGGTAGAGATAGGAGGGCGGGAACTGGTCCCCGCCGGCGGTATCCGACTCACCGTACCTGCACACCGCGCTCACCTGTATGGCGCGCTCGTTGACGGCGGGACACGGGCTCTGGCCGGACCCGCCGACCCCGGCGGAGGCGATGACCGCCACCCCGCGGGAGTAGGCGTAATCGACGGCCTCCTGTGCGAAAGGCGTGCTGTTCACGCCCAGCAGGGCGGCCTGCACCACACGGGCGCCGGAATCCACCGCGAACACCACGCCCTGGGCGAAATCGTTCGTGTCCACGGCATAGGAATCTCCCACCCTCACCGGCAGCAACATGGCGTTGGGGCATACCCCGGCGATGCCGCCGGCGTTGTCCGCCTCACCCGCGGACCGCATGCCCCCCACGGTGCCGTGGCCGTCGTCCGTCTCGTCCCAGGGGTCGTTATCGTCCTCCAGGAAGTCCCAGCCGCATATGTCGTCCATGTAGCCGTTCCCGTCGTCATCCTCGCCGTCGCTGAAGGCCCAGATGAGGTCCTCGGGGTCCAGCACGCCGTTCCGGTTCTGGTCGGACACCCGCGGGTCGGAGCCGTAATCGTCCACGTTGACCACGCCGTCCGCGTTCATGTCCCAGTCCACGGCGCCCTGGGGGGGAGGTATCTCGCCGCCGTTCAAGTGGCACTTTCGCGCCAGCTCGGCCATGGCCGCCGCATCGCGCC
This sequence comes from uncultured Actinomycetota bacterium, assembly GCA_964415205.1. Lineage (GTDB taxonomy): Bacteria > Actinomycetota > Geothermincolia > Geothermincolales > RBG-13-55-18 > SURF-21. Next base: position 885 of record CAYPZH010000166.1, read on the forward strand.
AGCGTATGCCGGTGTCCAGAAGGGCGATGAGCGTGTCCGGCCTGCCGGTGGTGATGCTCCATGCCCTGTCCACGCTCGCCCCCATCACCCCGCCCAGCTCGCGGTGGGCGAGGTCCGGGTTAAAGAGGCGGATGAGAGCCTGGTAGGGGTCGCTGCTCTCGTCGCCGGTGAGCTTCCAGTACTCGCTGCTGGTGGGTCCGAAGTCGTCCGGTAAGCCGGAGCTGTAGCAGTACTGCTCGTACTTGCCGGGATCCTGCAAGGGTGAATGTTGGGGCCAGGGAGCGTCCGCGACCACACAGGTCCCGGAACAGACGAATATCACTATCAGTAACGCCCCCGCGATACTCGTCAGTGCGCCCTTTGTGTGCCTGAGGCGCGTTCCCATCTTCCCCCCTTTTGCTCCCCAAGAGTTCGGGATCTCATTATATATAGAAATGCTCCTTTTATTCAACGCCGGCCGCCCGCGCCGGCCGCATATCTTTATATACTTTCATCTCCCCTAATACCAGCTCCTTATATCCGTTCGGCAGGAAAGGGGCATATGTTGACTCCTTATATATGATTCTTGTCCGCATGCAGGGCGGCCTGTCGGGAAAGACGTTCGTAGTTGCTGCGGCGTTCCAGCCCCTCGATGCGGAAGATGGGGTCGCCCGCGATGAGCCCACGGCATTCCTCCAGGGTATAACCCTCGTAATAGGCGGGCTTCAAGAGATCGGGGTCACCGCCCTCGACCCTGAGCGGAGGCGACCCCGCACGCACGGCCCGGCCCAGCTGTGTGTACTTGAACACCCTTATCCAGGCGCTCACCCCCACGGTGTCCGGCCTCGCATCTGCGAGGCAGGCGATGACGTCCCGCGCCTCCTCCCGCCTCTCCCCGGGGAACCCCACCAGCAGGTCCACGGCCACCTTTATGCCCTCCTGCCGCGCCAGGGCTATGAAGCTGCGCAGGTCGGCGGGGCCGTAGGCTCCAGCGGCGATGGAACGGGAATCGACGGAGAGGGTCACCGCGGAGGCACCGGTGGAGGCCAGCAGGCTGAAGAGCCTGCCGTCGTGGGGGAGGGGCTTCATGTACAGGGACCACCCCACCCCCAGCTCGGCCCTCTGCATAAGGGTGAGGAGTCGTTTGGCCATATCCAGGTCCTGGTTGAACTCGCAGTCGCACAGGTGCAGCTCGGCGCAGCCCAGCTCGCGCAGGGCCGCCACTTCCTCCACCACCGCCCGAGGGTCGCGCGGCCTCCATGGAAGGCCCGCCTCAACACAGAAGCTGCACTTCCCCATGCAGCCCACCTGGGTGGCGAAACCCGCTATGCCCCTTTGCGCGAGGTAGGGCGCGTAGTCTATCCAGCGCCCCCGGGTGGGGACCTCCGTCGGGTCGAAGGAATGATCCCAGCCGTCAACGATGCGGGGAGGAGGCGCGCCCCGCTCCAGGTCGCGCAGGAGAGCGGGGAAAGCAAGTTCACCCGGACCGTAGACGGCGAAATCGCAGCCCAGGTAGTCCATGACCTCGCGCGGTCCCGCCAGCAGGGCGCTTCCCCCCGCCACCACCGTGGCCCCGCAGGCCCGCCGGCAGGCGGCAATGAGCGCGGCGGAGGTATCCAGCAGGAAGACGTTGTCGAAATATAGCGAGGTGTCCAGGTTACGCAGGGAGAAGCCGGCCACCTGGGGGTCGAAGGAACGCAGCGCCTCGGTGAGTGCTTCCTCCGGATCCGCGGCGAAAGAGAGGTCGGTCACCATTACCTCGTGCCCCGCTCGTTCGAGGTAATGGGCCAGGTACTCGATGCCCACTGGGATGACGGGGGGCTCGAGGTAACGGTTGGGGTTGACCAGGGCTACCCGCAAAACCGCGTTCCCCCCGCTCTCATGCCCTGGCAAGGGCCAGGCGCAGCGTACTCTTGTCCGCCACCCGTTCCGTGATGCGCAGGTCCAGGCCGGTCGAGGCCTCAACCATGCCCCATATCCTTCCCGCGAGCATGGTCTCGTTATAGGGGTTCTCCACCACCAGCGCCCATTCGTCCCCGCTATCGGAAATCCCGGTGACTTTACCCCAACCGCGGTAGGGGAAGCTCCCCAGCTGCGCCTCCAGGTCCATGCCGCCCCTCCCGCCGTTGCCCTCCGGCCTGCCCGCTATCCCTCCGTAGAGGGCGCGCGCATACTCCTGCGACATCTCCACCATGCTCTGCTCCACTTCCTCCCCCAGCTCCGCCGCGAGCATGCGGAGCACCATGGTGATGCCCTGGGTGTTGTTGAAACAGTAGCGCCGGCCAGAGAACCTCTCCTCGATGCGGCTGCGGTCCACGTCCCAAGCGAACAGCTCCGACACCCTGGTGGGGGCGCCGCATTCCCGGCAGCGCTCGCACTCCAGCTCCTCCGCCTCTCTCTCTTTACCGTAGGGCACCCCTTCGGCTATGAGACCGCCTACCCTGGCGAAGCCCTCGGCCGGGAACACGGTCATCACGCCCTCCCTCTCGTCGCCCTCGTAGACGGCCGTGTGTTCTCGTCCCTTGACCACGTCCACCACCCCCGCGACGTCGCCGCGCAGGAGGGGTATGGAGTAGGGGTCCTTCACCCTGACGACCATTTTTTCTTCCTCGACGCTCAACAGCTCCACCCCGGCGATGCCCCATATACCCACGGGGTAGAGCATGGTGCGGAAGAGGTCTTTATCGGGGGGCAGGCTGCCCCCGGAGGCCTCCTTCATCTTTCCCACCAGGGCCGCCATGTATTCCCTGGCGTCGTGGTACTTGCCGCTGGCCACGATGTCGCTGATATCGTAGTGCACGAGGTCCGAGAGAGCGCGGAAGATGAAGTTCAGCTCGTCGACGTCGAAGAAGGTCCCCTTGATGTGCTCGAACCTCCCGGTAATGGAGCCATCCGCGTGCCACACATTGCCCCTGGTTATCCCGAGGGGAACTTTGCAGGTCCCGCAATACAAGTCCCTCACCCCCTGGACGGCCTGGCGGCCTCGAGCGGACGGTACAGATGGTTTAACCCCGCACCCTCGCCCCGACCTCTACTTACTCTATCTCATATTATGCCACTAACCAGCGCCATATATATACGTTATGTATAAACGTCGAATCGGGGTTACCCTGAAATGTGACATCACACTGTTGAGGCGCCTGGCATGTGACATCGCGCGGCAATAGTTTAATGCCCCGGTCTGCGACGCCGCGCGGAGCGGAACGGGACATGCTTGAAATACGGACCGATACCTCGTTCCGGGGGCCGAGGCCGCTTCAGGAGCTGCCACGGTAGTAGTGGATGTTCTTGCGGATCATGGCGCGGAAGTTCTCCTCGGAGCGCCTGCGGGCTTCCTCCGCCTGGACGCGCTCGCTGATCTCCTTCATGACACCTATCACTCCCGCCACCCGGCCTCCCTCCTCGAAGGGGCGGCTCGAGGACTGCAGGTAGAGGAGGGCGCCGTCCTTGTCTATCCCCCTGCACTCGTAGGGCTCGCTCGCGCCGGCCAGGGTCCTCTGGAAGCTCTGCAGCAGTCCGGGCAGGTCCTCGGGGTGGATGAACCTCATGAAGGGCTGGCCGATCAGCTCCTCCGCCTTGTATTTGCTGATGCGCTCGACGGCCGGGCTCATGTAGAGCACGTTGCCCTGGGTGTCCACGGTGAAGATGACGTCGTTGAGGTTCTCCACCAGGAAGCGGTACATCTCCTCCGACCTGCGCAAGTCCTCTTCCATCCTGCGCACCTCGGTGATGTCGCGCAGGTTCACCACCACGGCCTCCACGTCGGGGTTATCGAGGAGGTTGACCGCGACCGCCTCGGTGATGATATAGGAGCCGTCCTTGCAGCGAGTGCGGTACTCCAGGCGCTCCATGCGGCCGGGCTCGTTGATGCCGGCCGCGAACGTCTCCGCGACCAGGGGTAGGTCGTCGGGATGCACGAACTCGAAGGCGTTCATGTGCATGACTTCCTCGGGCTCGTAACCGGTGATGCGCTTCGCCGAGGGGCTGACGTAGCGGAGACTGAGGTCGCGGTTGATGACGATTATGAGGTCGTAAGAGTTCTCGATGAGGTGGCGGAAGTAATCGTCGTCCTTGGGGTTCTCGCCGCCCTTCCTGCGCGGGGCGTCCTCCTCCAGCTCGGCCACGCGCCGGCGCAATTCCTCCAGCTCTTTTTTGATCTGCTCGTCGGCCCGCTCTGCTTCCATGTTCCCTGTTTTCGACGCCGAACCCGCCCGGTCTTATGAATTATCGGAATTAACGGCGGATGCTTGACCTACGTTTTTCCGCCACCATGCACGGTACCGCCGTTTTACCGCCGCCGGGCACCAAAGAGGGCGGAGGGGAATGCCCTCCGCCCGTTACTTCTGATGCGCGAACCCTAGGGGTTGAAGGTGTAGCCGGAGAGGGTGTCCCCGGAGGGGCAGGAGCCCCCGTACATGGAGTACATGGGGCGCTCCACGATCACCGGCCGGTCGCTCATCACCTCGCAGGAGACGTCGTGCCCCGGTCCCACCACCTCGTTCACCTTCACCGTCACCCGCGTGCCCGGCGGCACGGCGACCACGTGCTCGCGCTGGGAGGTGTCCTCGAGCATGAAGCGCAGCGCCACCTCCGCCGCCTCCCCGCCGGGGTTCATGATGCATATCCACTCCTCGAACCCCGCCCGCGTGCACCCCTCGGCCAGGTACCAGGAGGAGCCGGGCCTGCACACCCCCATGGCGTTGGAGCCTTCGTCTATCCTCGAGTCGTAGAGGAAGTACATGGGGCGCTCGACCACGATGGGCAGCCCGGAGGTGACGCAGGCGGAGACGTCGTGCTGGCGCGCTACGTCGTTGTTGACGTTCACCGTGAAGCGGGAGCGCGGCGCCAGCCGGTAATCCCGCTCGATGCGCCCGCCGTCCTCCATGACGTAGGTTATCTTCGCTGTCGTGGCCTCCTCGTTGGGGTTCTGCAGGCATATCCACTGGTTGAACCCGGTGCGGGTGCAGCCCTCGGCGAAATACCATTCCCGCTCCGGGCGGGCGGCCCCCATGACGTTGTGCCCGCCGTCCCACATGCCCTGGTAGAGGAAGTACACCGGGCGCTCGGCCACCACGGGCACGCTGGAGGAGAGGCGCATGGAGACGTCGTGCCCCGCCCCCACCTCGCCGTTGACCAGGACGGTGCTGCGGCTCCAGGGGGCCACGCGGTAATGGCGCTGCAGGGAGGCGCCGTCCTCCATCATGTACTCCACCTCCACCAGGGCCTCGCGCCCCTCGGGGTTCTGCACGCACAGCCAGGTCTCGAAGCCCGGGCGGGTGCAGCCCTCGGCGAAATACCAGTCCGCGTGGGGGAACTGGGCGCCCTGGGCGACATGGCAGCCCTTCCAGTGGAGGTCCGACGTCCCGCGGTAGTCGAAGTACACGGGGCGCTCGGAGACGATGGGCCGGTTGGAGGTCACCTGGACGGACACGTCCTTGCCGGGTCCCACGTCGTCGTTCACGTAGATGGTGCTGCGGGAATGCGGCGGCAGCGAGTAACCGCGAGCGGAGGCGGTGCCCTGCCCCTCGCCCAGGTAGTAGTTGACGGTCACCGAGGCCATCTCGTCCCCCGGGTTCTGCAGGCAGAGGAAGGTGTCGAACCCTGGGCGCGTGCACCCCTCCGCGAAGTGGTTGGTCTCGGAGATGTTGTTGCCCACGTAGACGGCCACCTCGCTGGAGGCGGTGACTTCCGCCTTGTTGCCCGCCGCGTCCCACGCCTCCACCCGCACCGTGTGGTCGCCGTTCTTCACCCTCGAGGTGTCCCAGGAGCCGGTCCAAGGGGCCGAGGCGCGCTCGTCCACCAGGAGGCCGTCCACCAGGAACTCAGCCCGGCTCACCTTGAGGTTGTCCGTGACGTCGGCCCGGATGCTGACCATGCCCCGCACCCAGTCCAGCCCCGTGGGCTCCACCACCTTCACGCTGGGCGGCGTGACGTCCTTGTAGAAGAGCACCGCGGGCGTGCGGCAGCTCCTTCCCGCCGCGTCCTTTATCTCCGCCTCCAGGGCATGCTGCCCGTCCACGAGGCCGGAGACGTCAAGGTCGGCCGTTTTCTCCGCGCCGGTCCGCAGGGTCTTGCCGTCCACCAGCCAGGTGACCACGGCCACCCCCGACCCCGCGTCCTCGCAGGAGACCGCGGCGGATACGGTCTTCTGGAAATAACTA
>CAYPZH010000167.1:0-6956 GCA_964415205.1 uncultured Actinomycetota bacterium
AAGGGAAGGCCTGGCGCTACGGACGCGACGTCGATACCGACGAGATCATCCCGGCGCGCTACCTGACCCTGACCGGCCCCGCCGAACTCGGCGCCCATTGCCTCGAGGGCCTGGATCCCGGGTTCGCTGGACGTGTACGGGTGGGGGACTTCATAGTAGCTGAGGAGAACTTCGGCTCCGGCTCCTCACGTGAGCACGCCCCCCTGGCCATCAAGGGGTGCGGCGTGGCGTGCGTCATCGCTTCCTCTTTCGCCAGGATCTTCTACCGCAACGCCATCAATGTGGGCCTGCCCATCCTGGAGTGCCCGCAGGCCGTGGAGGATATCGGCCGGGGAGACCGCCTGCGCGTGGACCTGGAAAAGGGCACGGTCGAGAACCTCTCCAGCGGCAAGACCTTCCAGGCCCAGCCATTCCCGGAGTTCATGCGGGAGATAATCTTCCTTGGCGGCCTGATTGATTACGTCAGAAAGCGGCTGGAGGCCAGGGAGCGGTAGGGCCGCCTAAGACGGTGTCATGCGCTGGACCGGAACGGGAGACGGCATGGAGAAGGACGCGAGGTGAGAGTATGTACAAGCTGGCGGTGATACCCGGAGACGGCACCGGTCCCGAAGTGGCCCGGGAAGGCATAAAGGTCCTGGAGGCCGTGGCCGACGTGGCCGGGTTCGACTACGACGCGAAGTTTTTCGCTTACGGCGGAGATCGCTACCTGGAGACGGGAGTGGTCCTGACCGACGACGAACTCGAAGGCCTGCGCGAGTACGACGCCATCTTCCTGGGGGCAATCGGGCACCCCGACGTGAAGCCGGGCATCCTGGAGCAGGGCATATTACTCAGAATACGCTTTGCCCTGGACCAGTACATCAACCTGCGACCGGTGAAGCTCTACCCCGGGGTGGACACCCCCTTGAAGGACAAGGGGCCTGAGGACATCGACTTCGTGGTGGTGCGCGAGAACACCGAGGGCCTCTACGCCGGGACCGGCGGCTTCTTGCGCAAGGGCACGCCGGAAGAGGTAGCGGTGCAGGAGAGCGTGAACACCCGCAAAGGAGTGGAGCGCTGCCTGCGCTTCGCCTACGAGTACTGCCGACGGCGCGACCGCGGGCGGAAGCTCACCCTGTGCGGCAAGACCAACGTCCTCACCTATGCCTGGGACCTCTGGGAACGCGCCTTCAACGAACTGGCGCCCGCATACCCCGACATCACCACCGAATACGCCCACGTGGACGCCATCTGCATGTGGTTCGTGAAGAACCCGGAGTGGTTCGACGTGGTGGTCACCGACAACATGTTCGGCGATATCATCACCGACCTGGGGGCAATGATACAGGGCGGCATGGGCATCGCGGCGGGTGGGAACATCAACCCGGAGGGGACGTCCATGTTCGAGCCCATCGGTGGCTCCGCCCCCAAGTACACGGGAAAGAACGTCATCAACCCCCTGGCGGCCATCTGCGCCGTGCAGATGATGCTGGACCATCTGGAGGAGAGGGAAGCGGCGGCGCTGGTCGAAGACGCGGTGATGCGCGTGTGCTCCCGGGACCTGGAGTCCATGTCGGCGGGGAGGATGGGGAAGTCCACTACAGAGGTGGGGGATCTTGTCGTAAAATACATCAGAGAACGATAACGGCGGGCGGCGCCGCACGGCGCCCATACCCACGCGGCAAAGCAGCGGAAGGAGACCATATGCCGATCCCGGAAGTGGAAAAGATCTGGATGGACGGAGAGCTGGTGGACTGGGCCGAGGCCAAGATCCACATACTCACCCACACCCTGCATTACGGCTCGGGGGTGTTCGAGGGCATCCGTGCCTACGAGACCCCGCGCGGAGCGGCGGTGTTCCGCCTCGCAGACCACATGAAGAGGCTCTACCGCTCCGCGGCTATATACCATATGAAGATCCCCTACACGCCAGAAGAGCTCATCGAGGCCACCAAGACGGTCATCCGCGCCAACGGCCTCAGGAGCTGCTATATACGTCCCATCGCCATACGCGGTTACGGCGAGATGGGCTTGCATCCCCTGAGCTCGCCGGTGAACGTGGCCATAGCCGTGTGGCCATGGGGGGCATACCTGGGGGACGAGGGCATCGAGCACGGCGTGCGGGCCAAGGTATCCTCGTTCCGACGCAACGAGTCCAACTCGATACCAACGGCCGCCAAGGCGACCGGCCAGTACCTCAACTCCATCCTGGCCAAGATGGAGGTGGTGGAGGCCGGTTACGACGAGGCCATCCTGCTCAATATGCACGGCCACGTCTCGGACGGCTCGGGGGAGAACGTCTTCGTGGTGCGCGGCGGGGTCCTGCTCACCCCGCCCACCACTTCGGGGGCTCTGGAGGGGATAACGCGTGACGCGGTCATGCGCATCGCCGAGGACTCCGACATCCCCTGCCGGGAGAAGGACCTGGCGCGTACCGACCTCTACACCGCCGAAGAGGCCTTTTTCACCGGCACGGCGGCGGAGGTCGTGCCCATACGCAGCGTCGACGACCGCGTCATCGGCGATCCCGGGCCCATAACCCGGCGCATACAGGAGAAGTTCTTCGCCATCGTCAAGGGCGAGGAAAAGGACTACGATAGCTGGCTAGACTACGTGGACTGAGCGGCACAGGGAAGCCCGCGAGCGTACCCTGGAGGTAATAGTTGGCTGGCGAGAAGATCAGGCTGTACGACACCACCCTGCGCGACGGCGCGCAGATGGAAGGCGTGTCCCTGTCGGTTGAGGACAAGCTGAAGATCCTGCGCCGCCTGGACGATTTCGGTTTCCATTACGTGGAGTGCGGCTACCCCGGCTCCAACCCCAAGGACGCTGAGTTCTTTCGCCGCCTGCCCGGAGTGGAGCTGAAAAACGCCGCCCCCGTGGCCTTCGGCTCCACGCGCAAGGCGATGATCGGCACGGAGAAGGACAAGGCCCTGGAGGAGCTGTTGCGGGTGGATACGCGCGCGGTTTGCATCGTCGGAAAGACCTGGGAGCTGCACGTGCGTACAGCCCTGCGCACGCAGCTGGACGAGAACCTGTACATGATCGCGGACACGGTGGACTTCGCGAAACGCCATGACCGCGAGGTGATCTACGACGCCGAGCATTTCTTCGATGCCTACAAGGGCAACCCCCGCTATGCCATGGAGACGGTGAAAGCGGCGGTGGAAGCGGGGGCGGACTGGGTCTGCCTGTGCGACACCAACGGCGGCACGCTTCCCTCCGAAGTGGTGGAGATAATGCGGGCGGTGCGGGACGAGATCGGCGTGCCGTTGGGCATCCACGCCCACAACGACAGCGAATGCGCCGTCGCCAACAGCCTGGTGGCGGTGGATGAGGGTGCGTTGATGGTGCAGGGGACCATCAACGGCTACGGAGAGCGGTGCGGCAACGCCAACCTCTGCTCCATCATACCCGCCCTGGCGCTGAAGATGGGGCGCCCGCCGGTGGCGGAAGAGGACCTGAGGGGCCTGACCGAGCTCTCGCACTTCGTGGGCGAGATCGTGAACATCAAGCCCGACTCCCATCAACCCTACGTGGGGCAGAAGGCCTTCGCCCACAAAGGGGGCATGCACGTAAGCGCGGTGACGCGCGAGCCCGAGACCTACGAGCACATCAAGCCGGAGCTGGTGGGCAACGTGCAGCATATAGAGGTATCCGAGCTCTCCGGCAAGAGCACCATCATAATCAAGGGCAAGGAACTGGGCCGCGACCTCACCCAGAACCCGGAGAAGGTGCAGGAGATCCTCGACGCCATCAAGGAGATGGAGCACCGCGGATACCACTTCGAGGCGGCCGACGGGTCGTTGGAGCTGCTCATGCGCCGCCACCTGGGCATGCACGAGATATTCTTCCGCCTGGAGAGCTTCCGGGTGATCATGGAGAAGCGGGAGGACGGCAGGGTGATGACGGAGGCCACCATCAAGGTGCACGTGCGGGGCAAGAGGATCATAGCCACCGGGGAGGGCAACGGGCCGGTCAACGCCCTGGACACCGCCCTGCGCCTGGCCATCGGCAGGGCTTATCCCGAGCTGGACGACATCGACCTCGAGGACTACAAGGTGCTCATCCTCAACCCCGAGAAGGCCACCGCCGCCGTCACCCGCGTGCTCATCGAGAGCGGAGACGGCGAGAAGACCTGGGGGACCATCGGCCTCTCCGAGAACATCATCGAGGCCTCCTGGCAGGCCCTGGTAGACTCCATCGAGTACGGCCTCCTGCACAGGAAAGCCCAACCCGAACGCCAACAATAGGGGTCAGAGCTCAAATGTTGCATATCTGATCGCTTTGACTGCGATCCGGAATGGCTGGCAACGCAACTTTTAAGCTCTGACCCCAGGGAGATGAGATGAAGCTGGCGAGATATATTTATGAGGACCGCGTCTGCTACGGCGTGCTGGAGGGAGATATCCTGCACGAGTTGGCTCGCCCGCCCTTCGGCGGCATCGAGGTACAGGGACGCACCTGCGGTCTGGACGAGGCGGAGATCCTCCCGCCCGTCTTCCCCCAGAAGATAGTCTGCGTAGGCCTGAACTACCGCGACCACGCCGAGGAGTTCGGCCTGGACCTGCCGGAGGACCCGGTGTTGTTCTTGAAACCGCCCTCCGCCCTGCTGGCGCACGGCGGCGCCATCGCCTACCCCGAGATGAGCAACCGCGTCGATTATGAGGGGGAACTGGTGCTAGTGTGCGGAAAGGGATGCCGCAACGTAACGCCCGAGGAAGCCCACGCCTACGTGCTCGGCTATACCTGCGGAAACGACGTTACCGCCCGCGACCTGCAGGCAAAGGACGGGCAGTGGACGCGGGCAAAGAGCTTCGACACCTTCTGCCCCCTGGGCCCCTTCATCGACACCGACATCAACCCCGCGGACCTTACCATCGAGCTCCATCTCAACGGCGAGGTGCGCCAGTCGTCCAATACCGCCAACATGGCCTTCAGCCCGGCGGAACTCCTGAGCTTCGTCTCGCGCATCATGACCTTCTACCCCGGCGACGTGATCATGACCGGCACCCCCTCCGGAGTGGGGGAAATGCACCCCGGCGACGAGGTGGAGGTCATCATCTCCGGCCTCGACCCCCTGAAGAACACCGTGGTCTCATCCTGACAGCGCATGTCGATATCATGGCGAGCTCGTGCTGCCACCGGTAGCTCTCATCGACGTCATTGCGATGGGCCACATGCATCGAAGCGACCCCGTGCACCCGGCAGGGTTGTCTCTCACGCATGGGAAGATGTAAGCGGCATGCATCGGGGGAATAGAGTGAGTGGAAGACAATGATGGGCAGGTCATTCTTCGTTTACATCACGATGCCGATAAATAGAGCGCGGTGTTGTCATAAGACGGCGGAGAGAAGATGGAGCCGGACTACAAGCGGGCGATAAGGTACGCGCTGGAGGAGAAGCGGCTGTGGGCCGCGGGCCTCATCGCCGCCCTGTTTTTCTCCGAGGCGTGGTGGATCGTTTTCGGCTGGGGGCCGGAGTACCTGGGCGAGAGGTGGGAGAGGGCGGTGGAGGGCCGGCTGGGCGATACCACCGCACTGGTTGTCTTCGTGCTGGCCGCACTGGCGGCCTTCGTGGTCATGAAGGCCCTGAGCTACCTGGGAGAGATGGTCCTGGTGCGCCAGGTGGCCGACGCCGAGATAACGGGCGTGACCTCCTTCGCCGGCGCCTTCTCGTCATCCCGCGGGCGCTATCCCGCATTCGCCGTCACCCTGCTCCCCTGGGACGCGCTGCGCATCGCGCTCATCTACCTGCCCGCCGTGATCATCGCGCTCTGGGACAGGTGGGACCCCGACCTCGACCACGTCTTTCTCTACATCCTGGCCATGCTGCTGTGGTTTCTACTTCTGCTTGCCGCGCACATCTTCGCGGGTATCACGGCGACACTGGCGGCGAGACTATCCCTGCTGGAAGAGAGAGGAGTGGGAGGAGCCTGGCGCGAGGGGTGGATGCTCTTCCGCGCTCACCACGCGATGTGCCTAGCTGTGTGGCTGCAGGTCCTGGCGGCGGACATCGTCTTCGTGGCCGTAGCATGGCCGCTCTCCGCCCTGCTGCCCTGGGTGGCGGGGCAGGTAGCAGACCCCATAGGGTTCGCCCCCGCGCGCTGGTTCATCCGCCTCATCGCGTATATACTGCTGGCGGGAGGGCTCATCATCATGCAGGCCGGCGTGCAGTGCTTCAGGTCGTCGTTGTGGACGGTGACCTTTTTCGGGCTGAGAGGGGAGAAGGAGGACACGGAAACGTATCGCATACACGGCGGAACCGGCGATGACGAGGAGACCTTCCGGCCTCCCCTCACCGACCTTCCCGGCCCCCCGCCCGGGTTAATGCCCCCGACCTGAAATCCGTCCCGGGTACGTACGTCGGCGGAGCGGCGTTTCCCCGCAGCCATGAGATAATAAGGGTACGGATATCGGCTGACGGAAAACGGGGGTTCCCTTGCGCGGGAAGGCATTCCGCACTAAGGACATGATTATCATCACGCTGGCGGCCGCGCTCTGCCTATGCCCGGCGCTCGCGACCACGACTCGCTCCGCCGTATCCGCAGACCCGCCGGACTCGGGAGAGGAGGCCCCGTTTTCGGCCGCAAAAGCCGAATACCCATACCATTACTATTTCGCCGAGGGCTATACCGGCGCCGGTTTCCAGGAGTACCTCTGCCTGGGAAACCCCGGTCCGTGCGACGCCGACGTCTTTATCGACTATTTCATCTCGGGCGGAGGAGGGACGTCGCAGTCGCTCACCGTGCCCGCTTTCTCCCGCCGCACCGTGGACGTGAACGCGCAGGTGGGAGTGGACCGCGAGGTGTCGGCGGTCGTCTATTCCGGCCGTTGCATCTCGGCGGAGCGCCCGATGTACTTCAGCTACGGACCCGGCTGGACGGGCGGGCATGACGTCCCGGGCGCGGTATCTCCCTCGCGTGAGTGGTTCTTCGCCGAAGGATACACCGGGGAGGGCTTCGAGCAATACGTCTG
>CAYPZH010000168.1:0-6954 GCA_964415205.1 uncultured Actinomycetota bacterium
CCGATCACCAGGTCCGCTTCCCTCACCATCTCGCTCACGTTCATCTTGTTGGATACCAGCGTGGTGATGCGTCCCTGCAGGATATGTTCCAGGTAGCGCAGTTTCTCCAGCCTCTTGTCCATGACGATGACGTGGCCCCCCATGCCCGTGGCCAACTTGGCAGAATGCATCCCCACCATCCCGGCCCCTAGGATGACCACGTTGGCGGGGGGCACCCCGGTGGCTCCGCTTAGCAGGAGACCGCGCCCGCCGTTCATCTTCTCGAGATAATGCGCCCCCACCTGGGGCGCCATGAGCCCCGCCACCTCGCTCATGGGTGCGAGCAGGGGAAGGCTGCCGTCCGGCAGCTCGACCGTCTCGTAGGCCACCGAGATGACCCTGCGCCTGATGAGCTCCTGGGTCAGCTCCCCGTGCGCCGCCAGGTGCAGGAATGTGAAGAGTATCTGGCCCTCGCGTAGCAAGCCGTATTCCGTGGGCTGCGGCTCCTTGACCTTGAGGATGAGTTCCGCCTCTCCGAACACGTCCTCCGCGCCCGGCACGATCACCGCGCCCGCCGCCCTGTAGTCCGCGTCGGATATGCTCGACCCCTCGCCGGCCCCCTTCTCGACCAGCACGCGGTTGCCCTCGGCCACGAGCTCATGGGCTCCCTGGGGAGTGACCGCGACCCGGTACTCCTGGTCGAGTATCTCCCTGGGCACTCCTACGATCATCTCTCACCCGCCTTCCGGCAGCGCAGACGCGCGCCTCTTCCGCCATCCTCGGCCGGCCAGCGATGCTCCCGCTCCCGCCTCAGCCTGTATGGTCGTACTCTCCCCTCAGGAAGAGGACCGTCAGGGAGATGCCTACTATGGTCTTGCTGTCCTCGATCTCCCCCCGCGATATCATGGACATCGCCTGGGTAAGGGGCATGTGCACTACCTCCAGGAACTCGTCCTCGTCGGCCTCCGCCGATGCCGGACGCAGGTCACGCGCCAGATAGAGGTGCAGCTTCTCGTCGCTGAAACCGGGCGAGGTGTAGAAGGACGCCAGTGCGGTGAACTCGCCGGCGTCGTACCCTATCTCCTCCATCAGCTCCCTGCGGGCACACCGCAGCGGGTCCTCTTTTTCCGCCAGCTTTCCCGCGGGTATCTCCAGCAGGTCCTTTCCCGTCGCGTGGCGGTACTGGCGCACGAGAAACACGCCGCCCCGCTCGTCCAGCGGTACCATCCCTACCGCCCCCCAGTGCAGCACCACTTCCCTCTCGGCCTCAACGCCGTCGGGCAGGCGCACCCTGTCAAGGTACAGGCGCAGGACCTTGCCCTCGAAGACCGTCTTCCGCTCCAGCGTCTCGTGTTTGCCGACGCTCAACCCGACCCCCTCAGCCTGCCCGCGGCGGCAGCTATCTCCGAGCAGAACCTGACCAGTTTGCGCAGTTCCTGCGTCTCCAGGTATTCGTGCGTGGTATGGGACTCCCGTGCTCCCATGCCGAGTACCACCGACTTTATGCCGGACGCGTTCAGGATGTTCGCATCGCTTCCGCCGCCTGAGCTCTTCTTCTCTATCCTTATCCCCATGGCTTTTCCGGCTTCGGAAGCCAGGAGCATCATGGGGTCATCGGGGTCTATCAGGAAGCCATCGTAGGCACGTTCCACCTTCACCTCCACGCCCACGCCCACAGACACCTCCGCTTCCATCGCCGCCTTTAGCATTGATTTCTTCTGCTCCTCCAGTTTTTGCGGGTCTAGGGAGCGAACCTCGCCCTCCACCACCACCCGGTCCGGGACGACGTTCACTGCATGCCCGCCCGAGATGGTCCCGATGTTGGCGGTGGTCTCGCTGTCGATCCGCCCCAGGCGCATGAGGCTGATGGCCCAGGAGGCACCGTAGATGGCGTTTATCCCTTTCTCGGGCTCCACCCCCGCGTGCGCGGCCCTGCCCTTGAAGGTGAAGAGCAGGTTGTCCTGAGTCGGAGACGCGTTGATCACCTCACCTACCGCACCGGCTCCGTCCAGCACGAAGGCATTCCTCGCTTTCAGCCTGTCCCATTCCAGGTTACGGGCCCCCTGGAGCTGTTTCTCCTCCGCCACGGTGAAGACCAGCTCAAGGGGTCCGTGGCTGAGCTTTCCCTCACTCGACAGGTGCATCAGCTCTATGGCGACGGCCGCTCCCGCCTTGCAGTCGGCTCCCAGTATGGTGTCACCACGGGAGACCACCCGGCCTCTATTGACCACCGGTTCAACGCCTCTTCCCGGGCTGACCGTGTCCAGGTGGGAGGAGAAGATTACGGGAGGGGCATCAACGCCTGCGGCAGGTATCCACACATAGACATTGCCCGTTTCACCACCGATCGCCTTGCCCGCGTTGTCGACATGGTATGCGAACCCGCAGGCTTGCGCTATATCGCAGACATAGGCGGATATCGCCTGCTCGTGATATGTCTCGCTGTCGATCTTCACCAGCTCCAGGAAGGTTTCCAACACCCTGTCTTCCATCTGTTTGACGCTCCCTTTACGCTTAGTAACCTCCGGTTTACCATGGGGTGGCCAAACGCCACCATACTCCCGCAACTTTGCGCCGCCAATCCCCGGTATGCGTGCGAACCAGCGCCCGTTTTCCCTCTAGGCGTGCGGATACGCGGCGCTAGCCGACCACCTTCAAGCCGGGCGTCTCGTGCTGGCCGAGGCGGCGACGTAGTGCCGCCCCGATGAAATCCCTGAACAGGGGGTGGGGGCGGTTGGGCCTCGATTTGAACTCCGGGTGGAACTGACCGGCGATGAACCAGGGATGGTCGTGGCGCTCTATGATCTCCACAAGCCTCCCGTCAGGAGAGAGCCCCGAGAACACCAGCCCCGCTTCCTGCAGCGCGGAGCGGTAATGGTTGTTGACCTCGAAGCGGTGGCGGTGGCGCTCGTAGATAACCTCGTCTTTATAGCACGCGTGGGCCAGCGACCCCTCCATGAGCTTGCAGGGATAAAGCCCCAGGCGCATGGTCCCGCCCATTTCGTCGACGTCACGTTGTCCCGGCAAAAGGTCGATCACCGGGTCCGGGGTGGCGGAGTCGAACTCCGAGCTGTTGGCGCGGGGCAGCCCGCAGAGGTTACGCGCCGTCTCGATGACGGCACACTGCAGGCCGAGACAGATACCGAGGAAGGGCACCCCTTTCTCCCGCGCGTAGCGGATGGCCTCCACCTTTCCGTCCACGCCGCGGACTCCGAAGCCTCCCGGGACGAGGATGCCGTCCAGCTCCGAGAGGACTTCTTCGGAGTTCTCGGGCGTGATGTCGTCCGAGGTCACCCAGCGGATGTTTACATCGGACGAGTGGGCGAAACCCCCGTGCTTCAAGCTCTCGATGATGGAGAGATAGGCGTCGATGAGGTCCACGTACTTGCCCACCACGCCGATGGTGACGGAATGTGTCGCCGCCTTGATGTTGTGCACCATCTCCTCCCACTCCGAGAGGTCCTCCTCGTGTCCTTCCAGTCCCAGATGGCGGGCGACCACGTCACCCAGGCCCTCGGCGTGCAGGTGCAGGGGCACCTCGTAGATGCAGTCAGCGGTGGGGGCGGAGACCACGGCATCGATATCGATGTCGCAGAGCAGGGAGATCTTGTCCTTGAGGTCGACGCCGATAGGCTCCTTGGAGCGGCAGACTATGGCGTCGGGCTGTATGCCCATGGAGCGCAGCTCCTTCACGCTGTGCTGGGTGGGCTTGGTCTTCATCTCCCGGGTGGTCTCCAGGAAGGGCACCAGGCTGACGTGAATGTACATCACGTTCTCGGGCCCCACATCCTTCTTGAACTGCCTTATGGCCTCCAGGTAAGGCAGGCTCTCGATGTCCCCGACCGTACCTCCTATCTCGGTTATGACCACGTCCACCTCGCTGGAGCGGGTGAGGCGAAGCACGCGCTCCTTGATCTCGTTGGTCACATGGGGGATGACCTGTACCGTGCCACCCAGGAACTCTCCCTTGCGCTCGCGCGTGATGATCGACCAGTAGACGCTACCGGTGGTGACGTTGTTCTCCCTCCCCAGGTGCTCGTCGACGAAACGCTCGTAGTGCCCCAGGTCGAGGTCGGTCTCGGTTCCGTCGTCGGTAACGAAGACCTCCCCGTGCTGGAAGGGGTTCATGGTGCCCGGGTCCACGTTGATGTAGGGGTCCATCTTCTGCATGGTCACCTTCAGCCCGCGCGACTTCAGCAAGCGCCCGATGGAGGCGGCGGTTATACCCTTGCCCAGCGAGGACGACACTCCCCCCGTCACGAAGATATATTTGACTGGCACCTTCCCTGTCCTCCCTTTATTTATTCGCGCTTTCTGCATTTATTCTCTTAAAAGAGACGGAATCCCTGCGGATGCGAGGGATTCCGTTATCTGTTTTCCGGCGGGATTCCTCCGGCCTGTCTATTGCCGGTCACCTCCCGTGTTTCATCTCATGGTCAGACTACTTGCTTTCAGTATAGCTCAAGCCCCTGCAGACCTACAACCGGGGCTTTTCACGCTCTTCCCTTACCTGCCCGCGGGCGACGGGTCTTCAGCCGGTCTTCCTGGTGAACCTCCACATGTAAGAGCGCCGGGGCGACAGGGCCATGCAGGCCAGGAAGAACGCGAAAAGGACCAGCACGATGGCGGCCCCCGACGCGACATCGTACCAGAAACTCAGAAAGAGCCCCATGGTCACCGAGACGACGCCTATGCCCAGGGCCGCCAGCAGGACGCCGCGGTAGTTGCGGAAGAGCTGCATCCCGGCGGCCCCGGGGATGACAAGGAGTGCGGACACCAGGATGATGCCCACCAGCTTTATGGACACCACGATGGCTAGCGCCGTGGTCACCAGCAGACCGTAATAGGCAAACCTCACCGGCAGCCCGCTGGCCGTTGCCGTCTCCTCGTCGAAGGATATGAAAAGCAGTTCCTTGAAGAACAGCATGATGAACGCCGCCGCCAGTACCCCGATGACCGAGATCACGATAACGTCGTTCCAGCTCAAGGCGAGGATGCTGCCGAAGAGATAGCTCATGAGGTCCAGGTTGTAGGCGCTCGCCATCCTCACCAGTACCACCCCCATGGCCATGGCGGTGGCGAAGAGGATGCCGATCACCGTGTCCTCGTGTATGCGCCCTTTGCGGCTTAACCAGCCGATGCCCACGGCGACCACGGCACAGAACCCTCCCGCAGTGAGCATGGGCTCGATACCCGCCGCCAGCCCTATGGCCACCCCCCCGAAGGCGGCATGGGAGATGCCCATGCCCACGAACGCGAGCCGCCTGACCACGACGAAGAAAGATAAGAGGGAGCAGAGCAGGGCGATGACAATCCCCCCCGCCAGGGCCCTCTGCGCGAACCCGTATGCCAGCATGCCTTATTCCTCCCTGTCCCCTCGCCCGCTGATGCCGGCGAGGAAATCGAACTCGCAGCGGTAGGCTTCCTTGATCACTTCGCTGCCCAGCACCTCCAGGGGTTTGCCGTGCAGGTGCATGGTGCGGTTGATGCACACGATCTCGTCGGCGAAACGCGCCAGCACGCCTACGTCGTGGGAGACGAAGATCACCGACAAACCCTGCTCGGACTTGAGCCTCGCCAAAAGCTCCATGAAGTCCTCCTGGGCCTTGAAGTCCAAGCCCGCCGTGGGCTCGTCCAGCAAAAGGATGCGCGTCTCCAGGCACAGGGATCTGGCAAGAAAAGCCTTCTTCTGCTGGCCGCCCGAGAGCTCGGCGATGGGCCTTCTCTCCAGGCCGCCCAGTCCCACCGCCGCGATGCTCTCCATGACCGCCTCCCGGTCGCTGCGGCGGGGAAAGTGAAGAGGTCCGATGCAGCAGGTCCGCCCCATCATTACCACGTCGTAGACCGAGACCGGGAAAAGGGGGTCGAAGAGCACCTGCTGCGGCATATATCCGATGTGGTGGAGTTCGTGCTTAAGCTCTGCGGGGCTCAACCCCATCACCCTCACTCTCCCCCGGTCCGGTCTGACCAGGCCTAGGATCACCCTGATGAGGGTGGTCTTGCCGGCCCCGTTGGGACCGATGACCCCCAGGAAGGTGCCCTCGTCGAGAGAAAAGCTGATGTCCTCGAGCACCGTACGGCCGTCGAGGCCGGCCCACATGCCCTCGAGCTCGATAACGCGCTTGGGGCCCTGCGTCGGTGCGGAGAAGAACTCGCTTACGCGGCACTCCCTCATCGCAGGGCCTCCTCCATGACGCGCACGTTCTGCCTCATCATCTCCAGGTAAGTGTCCCATGCCGGATCTGCGGGATCGCCCAGGGGGTCCAGTATCCTCACCACGATCTCTCCTCCTGATTCCTCGGCTATGGCATCGGCGGACCTCGTGCTGAACTGGGTCTCGGCGAATATCACCCTCACTCCCTTTGCCTCAACCTTATCCACCAGCCCGGCTATCTCGCCCGCGGAAGGTTCCTTGCCCGGCATCTCCTCGATCACCGCCACCTGCTCGAGCCCGTAGCGGCGGGCGAAATACGTCCACGTGGAGTGGAAGGCGATGAACTCGCGCATGGAGAAAGACTCCGTTATCTCCTCTATCTCTTCGTCCAGCTCCGCCAGCTCGGCGAGGTATCTCTCGGCGTTGTCACGGTATGAGCCGGCGTGGGCCGGGTCCGCCTGCGCAAGCCCGTCGCGAATTGCCTTCACGATCTCCATGACCAGGCGCGGGTCCAGCCAGATATGCGGGTCGTATACCTCACCTCCACCCGTGTCCCCTTCTTCATGCCCGGCTGCCGCGATTAGTTCCCCCGCGGCTAGCGCATCGGCGGCGACCACCGTGACCGTGGTGGGGCCTGCGACCTTGGCCAGCACCTCCTCCGCCCACGGCGTGAGGCCCAGCCCGTTTATCACCACCACGCCGGAGTCCTCGAGGAATCCCATCTGCCCGCTGGTCAACTCGTAGGCGTGGGGCGTAGCGCCGGGTGGCACCAGCGTCTCCACCTCCACCGCGTCACCTCCCACCACGGCGCAGATATCGGC
>CAYPZH010000169.1:0-6918 GCA_964415205.1 uncultured Actinomycetota bacterium
CTGGCATGGTGCAAGGAGAACATCGCGGGCTACAAGAGCCCCCGCGCCGTGCGCATCATAAAACCTGAGGAGATGCCCTACGGTATGACCCTGAAGGTGCGCAAGCTGGAGCTGCGAGACCGTTTCGCCGACCTCTTCACCGGCGAAGGAGTATAGAACATCACCGGAGTGCCTGCATACATAGAAACACAAAGCGTGCGTAATCTGGCATAATGGGTGAACCAGCACACCCGGGCGTAGCCTCTGTCTATCATCTCGCCTGGAGAACCCCTGGAGCACCATCAAGCTGGCTGCGCTCTATTGACATGGCAGGATATATACCCGACTAAACCGAGAACCGGGGTCGGTCAGAAGCGACATCATCCGCGCTGCCAACAGCCCGGGGAACTACAAGGTCGGTCGCAGCGAGCGCGCAATCACCGGGTTTCTTCTGACCTGGATGCAGGATGCGCAGCCGAGCGAGACCGTTACCTGGAGGCCCCGGGCCGGAAAAGAGCCTGAGAACAAAGACTGTTACCTCAGGGCTTGGGTTTAAAAATGTCCGGAGGTCAGAAGCAGGTGCGGACGGCGTCGCCGAGTTGCTCGCGGCGCACCGCCTCCACGCGCAGGCCGGTGGGCAGGGCGGCGTGGAAAAGGCGGGAATAGGAGCGGGTGAGGAAGCGCGGGTCCAGCACCACGATGACTCCCCGGTCGGTGGAGCGGCGAACCAGCCTGCCGATGCCCTGGCGGAAGAGGGTCACCGCCAGCGGCATGTAGTATGAGCCCCACCCCCCGCTGCCCTCGCGGTCGTGGTGCTCGACGCGCCCCGCCACCACCGGGTCCTGCGGGTGGCGGAAGGGGAGCTTGACCATGATCACCGCGGAAAGCGATTCCCCCGGCACGTCCACCCCCTCCCAGAAGGCCTCGGTGGCCAGGAGCACGGAGTCCCGGTCGGCGCGGAACCTCTCCAGCAGCAGCGCGTTGGGCATACCACGCCTCTGGCGCAGGCAGCAGATGCCCTCGTCCTCCAGGCGTGGGCGCAGCTCGGAGTAGAGGAACTCCACCTGCTGGTGCGAGGTCAACAGCACCAGGGCCTTGCCCCCCATGGCCAGCACCGTCTCCTCCACCACGCGGCTGATCGCCTGCATGTAGCGGCGGAAACCCTCCCCCGCCGCCTTCGGCTCGGGGAGGTCGGTGACGGCGAAAAGGCGCACCTGGCAGGAATAATCGAAGGGTGAGTCCAGGGCGAGCAGTCGCGTTACGCGGCCGCCCTCCCCGGCCTCCTCCAGCCCGGTGCGGCGGAGGAAGAAGGCGAAGCCGTCTTTTGCGCCCGTGACGCGCAGAGAGGCGGAGGTGCAGACGCACGAATGCAGGGGAGCGAAGAGCAGGGAGTATAGCTCCTCTCCCACGCTCACCGGTGCGCTCTTCAGGCTTATGGACGTGGGGGCGGAGGCCCGCTCCCGCGCCCGCCCGCGCTCTACCCAGCGCAGGTGGCGCGGGAAGAGCTCGCTGTCAGGCTCGCGCAAAAACACCTCCAGGGCGGCTGCCGCCTGATGCAGGCGCACGGACAGCGCCTCCGCCTTGCGCGCCGCGCGCAGCGCTTCCTCGTCGCCCCTGTCCTCCAGCGCCTTGGCTTTCTCGGCCAGGCCGGGGAGCAGCGCCCCGAGGCGGCCAAGCCCCGCGGCCAGGTCGAGGCCGGTGTCGCGCGCCTTCTCCCATGCCGGGTGGGCCAGGAATCCACGGTCGAGGCGCCTCTTCGCCCCCTCGGCCCCCCGCTTATCCGCCCCGTCGGGGAGGAGCGGGGCGATGACGCCCAGGCACAGCTCCTCGGCCTGGGAACGCGATTTGTCGACCAATGTGTGGGCCTCCGCCAGCATGGCCTGGCCCTCCGTGTCCAGGTCCAGCCTGCCCCAGCGGGCCACCAGCCCCGTGCGCCCCGTTATGTCCTCCAGGGTGCGCAGGCAGACCTCCAGGGAGAAGACGAGGCTGAGGGCGTCCGTGGCCACGTCCTCCAGGTGGTGCGCCTCGTCCAGGACCAGGGCGCGGTAATCGGGCAGGATGAGGTTGGACGGCCCCTCCCCAGCCTCGTCCAGCTGGGAGAGGAGCAGGGCGTGGTTGACCACCACGACCTCGCTGGCCGCCGCCTGCGCGCGAGCCTTCTCCACCCAGCAGCGGCCCGAGTAGGTGCAGTGGGAGCGCAGGCATTCCTCCGCGCTGGACGCCAGCTCCTGCGTGAGCTCGGCCAACTGCAAGCGCAGACCCAGGGATATCTCCTCCAGGTCTCCGGAGGCGGTGCGCGCCAGCCACGCCGCGAGAAAGCAGTAGGATTCGGCGGGGGTGTGCTCGCCGAAATGGAGCACCGGCTCCCCGCGCCCGAGCTGGCCGCACCACTCCGCACTCTTGCTCTCGCAGAGGTTGTTGCCCCTCCCCTTGAGCAGGGCGAACTCGACGTTGCCCAGGGCGCGGGAGAGCGTGGGCAGGTCGCGGTGGAAGAGCTGCTCCTGCAGGTTGCGGGTGAAGGTGGAAACCACCAGCGGCCCTCCCCCGGCGCGGGCGTACATGACCCCGGGGACCAGGTAGGCCAGGGACTTGCCCACCCCGGTGCCCGCCTCCACCACCAGGAAGGCGCCCTCGCCTAGGGCCGCGGCCACGGCCTGCGCCATGGACACTTGCTGGGGACGGGACTCGTGGTCGGGGAGCAACGAGGCCAGGGCGCCACCGGGGGCGAGGAAAGCGGCCGCCTCGCTCGCGTCCACCGTGCCCGCGCCCCCGCCCGCGGGTACGTGCGATGCCGCATCGCCCATTCCGCCCCGCCGCCGTTCCTCCAGCCGGGGGAGCTCGTCCGTGAGGTCGGGAAAAATTACGCGGCCGCGCCGTCCGGGCAGGAAGTGACGCCAGGGGCTTTCCGCCTCCTCGAGGGCGCCGGTGATGGCCTCGCGCACGCGGCGAGGCGTCTCCTCCCAGCCCCGGCGCAGAGCCTGGAGCACGCGCAGCAGCAGCCGGGCGTCCTCCAGGGCCCTCCAGGAGGGTTCCTCGCCCAGCAGAGAGAAGGACAGCGCGGCCAGGGAGTGGTCGCGCAGGTAGGGGGATACCATCCAGGCCAGCTCCCGGGTGTCCAGTACTGGGCCGGACGGCAGAACCCCGAAGCGCTCCAGCACGGCGGCCTCCATCACCTTGCCCTCGTGGGCGAGCACATGGCGGCGGCCCAGGAAGTCGCGCAGCCGCGACAGGACATCGCCCGGGTCCCCCCCGCCGCGGAAGTCGTCCTCGCTCCACCCGCTCTTCTCGCGCACGGACGCGGGCACGGGCACGCCCGCATCGATGAAGGAGCGCACGGCGTCGGACTCCACGCCGCCGCGCACCCGGATCGCCGCCACATCCACCGGCAGCGCCGTTTCGGGGTCGGGGCCCGTGGTCACCATCTCCAGGATGCAGAAGTCCTGGGCCCAATCCTTCATGATGTCCTCCAGAGTAAAAAACGGCATTATTGATTGTACAACCGGCAACTGACGACCTTGGGGTCTTGGATCTTGGATACCGAGGTATGTTGCCTGTTCGCACCAGCGGTTTTGTGGCGTGAAATCAAGACCTGACACCTTGCACTCCTACGAACGTAGGCCGTGCAAGATAGGATCTGCGATACCGCTAGGGATCCACGAACCCATCGCAGCTCTTATGTAATGGCTGTTGGGGCCAGAATAAATGCTGGCCTCATCGGTTTGGTCAAAGCGCAGCAGGGGTATAAACAAATGAGCTCGTCCGGCCAGTGACGGCGAAGAAACGCCGCGAGCCCGCTGAAATACCGCCAGTGCGAGGCAGACAAAAAGGGAGGTTACCGCCATGTCCGAGATAGCGTGGATGTCAGCCATGGGATTGATCGATGCCTACGAGAGAAAAGAGCTCTCTCCCCTCGAGGTGGTCAAGGCCCTGCAGGAACGCATCGACCGCGTCAACCCCGTCATCAATGCCTTCGTGACCCTGCTGCCGGATGCGGCGGAGACGGCGGCGAGGGAGGCCGAGGAGGCCTACCGGCAGGGCAGGGCGAGGCCGCTGGAGGGGGTGCCCGTGGCCGTCAAAGACAACATCCACACCGCGGGGGTCAGGACGACCTACGGCTCCAGGCTCTACGAGGACTTCGTACCCGACGAGGACGCGGTGCTGGTGGAGAGGCTTAAGAACGCGGGGGCGGTGATCCTGGGCAAGACCAACATGCCGGAATTCGGCGTCGTCGGCATCACCGAGAACCCCCTCTTCGGCAGGACCGCCAACCCCTGGGACACCAATAAGCACTGCGGGGGGTCCAGCGGAGGATCCGCGGCGGCGGTGGCGGTCGGACTATGCCCCGTGGCCATGGGCAACGATGCCGGGGGCTCCATCCGCATCCCCGCGGCGCTGTGCGGGGTCTTCGGGATAAAGCCCCACATCGGGAGAGTACCATGGTACCCGCACCTCCCCGGCTTCGATCTGCTCGAGCATGAAGGACCCCTCACCCGTGTGGTGGCCGACGCGGCCCTGGTACTAGATGTCATATCCGGACCGGACCGGCGCGACTTCACTTCGCTCCCGGCATACCCGGGCAGCTTCCTTGACGAGATGCAGGGGGAAGTGAATGGGCTGCGCATCGCCTACAGCCCGGACCTCGGCCTGGCCGCGGCCGTGGACCGCGAGGTGGCGACCCTTGCCCGCGAGGCGGCCTTCGCCTTCGCGGACATGGGCTGCAGCGTCGAGGAGGTCGAGGTGTCCCTGCCGGCGACCTCGGAGGCGGACTTCATCGCCCTGACCATCTGCGAGATGGTGGCCGCCAACGCGGATAGGCTGGAGGAATACAAGACCGTCGCCTACCCGCTCTACCTGCCTTTCCTCGACCTAGCGGGCGTATTCACCAATAAGGATATAGTGAGTATCCCTTATCACCGCTACCAGCTCTGGGAGGCGGTGATGAAGGTCTTCGAGCGCTTCGACCTGCTGTTGACGCCCACTACCGCCGCACCCGCTTTCAATCACGCGGACATCGGCCCCCTCGGGCCTCCCGAGGTCGAGGGCGTCGACGTGGGTCCCGCCGGCTGGGTCCCGTTCACCATGCCTTTCAACATGACCGGACAGCCGGCCGCCTCCGTGCCCTGCGGGTTCAACTCGGAGGGGCTGCCGGTAGGTCTGCAGATCGTGGGGGACCGCTTCCAGGAATCGCTGGTCCTGCGCGCGGCGGCGGCCTTCGAGAAGGCCCGTCCCTGGAGCCAGGCAAGGCCTCCTTTGGATTAGGTAAGGATATGCGCGAACCTATTGGGTGGAAACGACGTTGGTCTGAGGTAATGGGAGTTGGGAGTCGGGCCTAGGCGTTTCACGCCTCAGCCGCTCAGCGCTCCTTCGGCGCAAAACGCAAGACGCTGGTCCCACAGCCTCTCGATGCGGCTGCGGCGTAAAACGCGAGACGCTGAACCCACCTTCGGGTAAAAAAGAACAAGCGGATGAGAGCAGACGGACGGGCTGCAGATCGGGTGTTGCCGCCAAGAAATCGAATAACGAAGGAGGAGAGAAGATGAAGATCGTGGACGCCGAGGCTTACCTGTGCCATTTCCCGCTGGCCGAGCCTTTCTATCCCAGCTGGATACCGGGCCTTCCCCTGCAGAACAACAGCTGCGTCATGGTGCGCCTGATCACCGACGAGGGCATCGAGGGCGCCTGCGCGGGCATGGCTTTCACCCAGGAATGGAAAGGGGTGCCGGACCTCATCAAGCTCTTCCTCATCGGCAGGGACCCCTTCCAGGTGGAGGATTTCCTCAAGGTGCTGCGCTCGGCCAAGGTCATCGGCTTCCGGCCCTGGTTCGTGGAGGTCGCCTTCTGGGACATCATCGGCAAGGCGACCGGGCAGCCCGTATACCGGCTCCTGGGGGGCTCCCGCGACCGCGTCAAGGCCTATGCCTCAACCGGGGAGCTGCGCGACCCCGAGGCCAGGGCTCAGGACGCCCTGCGCCTGGTGGAGGAGGGCTTCAAGGGGATAAAGCTGCGCATCCGCAACCAGGACCCGCGCGTTGACCTGGCGGTGGTGGAGGCGGTGCGCGTGGCGGTGGGCGACGAGATAGAGATCATGGTCGACGCCAACCAGGCCTGGCTTATCCACGGCTTCGCGGGATATCCCGTCTGGGACCTCAAGCGCGCCATGTACATGGCCAGGGAACTGGAGGAGCTTGGGGTGGCGTGGCTGGAGGAGCCCCTGCGCATGTGCGATTACGACGGGTTGTCTGCGCTCAGGCTCTCCACCACTATTCCCATCAGCGGCGGCGAGCTCAACGACGACCTGGACGATTTCCGCGAGTTCATCAGCCGCGGCTGCTACGACATCCTGCAACCGGACGTCACCTTCGCGGGCGGCATCCTCACCTGCCGCAAGATAGCGGGCATGGCCGAAGCCGCGAACATCACCTACAACCCGCACACCTGGACAAACGGGCTGGGGCTGGCGGCCAACCTGCAGCTCATGGGGGCCATACCCAACTGCACCCACTGCGAGTTCCCCTACGACCCGCCCGGCTGGGTGCCGGAGGGTAGGGACGCCATGCTGGCTCAGCCCATAACCATCGACGACGAGGGGTACGTGGCCGTGCCCTCGGCGCCCGGCCTGGGGGTGGAGGTCGACTGGGAGAAGGTGCGCGCCCACGGCGAAAAGATATAGACACACGAACACCTTGGGGTCAGAGCTCAAAAGTTGAATTCTGTACCTAAAGGGCCAGGTTCCACTGCCGGAAATTCAACTTTTGAGCTCTGACCCCGATTGTGGGCGGCGTCAGTTCACGGTGAAGGAGACCCCCGCGCTTGTGCCTCCCGGGGTGGTCACCCTGACCAGCCGGGAGCCGGGGGCGACGCCCGCGGGCACCTTGACCTTGATGACGGTGTTGGACCAGGAGACGTAGTTGGTGACGGCCGTGGTCCCGAACTTCACCG
>CAYPZH010000170.1:0-6854 GCA_964415205.1 uncultured Actinomycetota bacterium
TCTCGCCGGTGGAGATGTGCGGCAGGTCGTAGTCGGCCGCGATGCGTGCGGCCTCCTCGACGGGCTGTACCGTACCCACCTCGCCGTTGGCGGCCATCACCGACACCAGCACGGTGTCTTCACCCATAGCCGCGGCCAGTTCATCCAGGTCGACCACTCCGTATTCGTCCACGGAGACCAGGGTCAGTCCGTAGCCCTGCTTCTCCAGCGAGTTCGCGGCGTTGAGCACCGAAAAGTGCTCGACGGCGGAGAGCACGAGATGCTTCCCCCTGCGCCGCGAGCCGGCAGCGATACCCTTGACCGCGAGGTTATTGGCCTCGGTGCCGTTGGAGGTGAAGATGATCTCTTCCGGGCTGGCCGCGATGAGCGACGCCACTTTTTCCCGCGCTTCCTCAACGGCTTCTCTCGCGGCATCGCCCCGGCTGTGCAGCGAGGAGGGGTTGCCGTAGCTCTCACCCAGGAAGGGCAACATGGCCTCCCTGACCTCCGGTGCAAGGGGGGTTGCCGCGTAGTTGTCCAGGTAGACTTCCTTCATTCCTCTACACCCCCTCGATCATCTCAGCGCGCACACCCAGGTCGCTAGCCAGCTCTTCCAGGTCCGAAGTGCGCAGCCGGCAGGACCGCATGGTGCAGACCTCCGACCAGGTTTCCTCTGATATTCTTCCCTTTTCGCCCGCGATCACAGGCAGCGTTCTCGCCTGGGGCGAAAGGGCGGCCACTCTCAGGAAGCGCCGCGCGGTCTCAACGGGTCCCCCGCTGATCTTGACCAGCAGCGGCCCGCGCAGATAAAGATTTACCGCCGTGGCGAATGATGCGGCCATCACGCCATATGCCGCCGCCATCCCCGATGCCCCGGACAGCGCCGTACCGGCGCGCTCATACCATTCCTCATCCCCGCTCAGGGCGCCGTAGAGAAGCATCGCCTCGGCGGCGCGTGCCTGGCTGCCCAACTCCGCAGGCTCCGGCTGCAGGCCGGGCAGGAGGTGTCCCCGGGAGGTATCAAGGAACAGCGACCTCTCTTCGTCCCAGTGATGGCCGACCGTGAGGTTGAGCAGGGTCCTGGCCCGCCGCAGGTGGTCCTCGTCGCCTGTGTAGGCATAAGCGGTGCTGTATGCAGCGGCCGCCGCCACGCCGTCATCGAGCAGTCCCAGGCGGCGAGCTGCGCCGTCGTGGTAGTGGGCCATGCCCTCCCCCGGCAGGTACAGCTCCGACCACAGGAACTCCAGGGCTGCAAGGGCCAAGGAGACGTGTTCCGGCCGTCCCAGGGCCGTCCCCTCCACGAGAAGGCTGACCGCGGCATGAGCGGCGAGGTCCGTGTACACCGTCCTGTCCACCGGAGGGGGGGAGAGTCTGCTTCTCTCCGTGGCTCCCAGCAGGTAGTAGTGCTCGTCCGCGTCCTGGCTGCCGTAGAACCTGGATACCCCGTCGCTGAGGGTGCTGTAGACATAAGCCGCCGTTTCCCCAGCCGTGCGGCGGAAGATCTCCGCGCCGGTGAGAGCGTAGATCTTCAGCAGTACGCCGATGAGGGCGGAGTTGTCCGCGAGCATCTTCTCGTAATGGGGGATGGACCAGTCCCTGGTCGTGGAATAGCGGAAGAAGCCGCCCTCCACTTTGTCCAGAAGGTTTCCCCTTATCATGGCCTCCAGAGTGGTGCGGGCGAAGACGAGATACTCCTCGTTTCCCTCGTCGATATAGAGTCCCAGCGCGAGGGACAGGGCCTCCGTCTGCGGGAACTTGGGCTCCCTCCCCAAGCCGCCGTAGGGACGGTCCCATGCGCGCAGGAGCTGGGCCCCAATCTCCTCGGCCATGCGCAGGTCCAGCCCGCGCGTGCTTGCCGCCGGCATAGAAAACGAAGAGTCCGGCGCCTCCACGGAGACATCGTGGCTTGCATAGAGCGCCGCTATCCTCTCAAGTGCTGCGCGCATGGTCTCGGGGGGGATGTAGGTCGCTCCCGCTAGGAGCGTTCCCCGCGCATCCAAGAAAGCGGTCGTCGGCCACCCTCCCTGGTTATAGCGCCGGTTGATGTCGGGGTTGCGGTCGCTGTCCACGCGCACGGGGATGAAATTCTTGTTGATGAGTTCGATCACCGCCTGGTCGGAATATGAGGTCTCGTCCATGACATGACACCAGTGGCACCACACCGCGGAGATGGAGAGAAGGATGGCCTTGCCTTCCCGCTCGGCGCGGTTGAAAGCCTCCGCCCCCCAGGGGAGCCATCCTATCTCGCGGGCATGGTTCGGGCGCGGGCTGAAGCGAAAGTCATCTCCTTCCGGCATGTCCGCGTACATCTCGGACTCCTCCTTCACCGAAGCTCACCTCCTCTTCGCCGGCCGTCGCGGCGCCTTTTCCCTTGCTCCATAGCCGCGCGCTGCTTCGCGGCATATATGCGCCTCGCGGTCGCCGGACCCGGTTCTGTGGTCAAAAAAAGGGCGGTGGGGCCGCCCTTTTCGCCAAAGCTCCTTTTGCTCAGTTGACTGTGATTTGGCTAACCGTCTCGCTTTTGCTTATTGCCTTCAGCCTCTTCCTCCGCTTTGCGCATCTGTTTCTCCATGTTCACACACGGGTATTTGGAATCCGAGCAATGGGGGCAGCATAATCCTCCTGTTTCCAAGCCATCTTTCTTGGCCATAGTCTCCTCCTCCCGGGTCATCGTTCTCTTCTTCATGTTCATAAGATAATAGCCTTTCAAAGCGTGGACAATGATTCAAATCAAATCCCGGTCATGACATGGATCGTGCGCTCAAACGCCGTCGAAGTATGCCGACAGGGCGTCCTCCTTCTTCACCACCAGGAATTTTCCGTCCGAGCTTATTATGCCCTCCTTCTTGAGGCGGCTCATGATGCGCGAGACCGTCTCCTCGGTGGAACCCACCAGCCCGGCGATGTCGCGGTTGGTGAGGGGGGTGTTGATGACCAGGCCGCATTTATCGCTGATGCCTATCTCGCCCATCATCTTCATGAGCACGCAGGCGATCCGCTTCTCGACCTTCTCCCCGGCGATGCAGCGGTCCTTGTTGTAGGCCTGGTCGAGTTTGCGCACCACGAGCCGGATGAGGTAGAGGGCGAAGAGGGGGTCCCTTTCGGCCAGCCACTGCAAGTCGTCCCAGCTGACCCTCCACACCCGCGCGTCCTCGCGGGCCACGGCGGAATAGGAATATACGCCCTCCTCGTACAGGGCGCCCTCTCCGAACACGTCGCCGGCGTAAAGGAAATTGAGGATATACAACTTGCCGTCGCCGTGGACGATGTTGGCCTCCACCGTGCCTTCCTCGATGAGGTACATGTGGGTGGCCTCGTCCTGATCGATGAAGATGTACTGATCGCGGTCGAAGCTCTCCGGCTTGAACAGCTCCCTGGCTTCCTTGCGCAGGCCCTCTTCCAGATTATTCAAGAACTCTCTCAACCTGAGATCTTCCACGCTGGACCTCCTGCATGTCATTATGCCCGGCCGATATGGGAAGAAACAAATAATCGCAGGTAGATTATATCAACTGCCGGGCCCGAGAAGAACCAGGGGAGATGCTCTGACAAGCCGGGACGTTTTTACTCCGCCGCCGCACGGGGTGATATATTAAAGAACGTAAGATCCTTAGAAGCTGTTCCAGGGAAAGGCAGGCATGCTCGAGGATATCATCCCCCACAGCGGCGACATGGTGCTGCTCGTCACGGGCATGGCGCTTTTCCTGGGATGGGGCATCGGAAGGCTGGCCCAGCTGGTCAAGGTCCCTCAGGTAGTGGGCCATATCATCCTGGGGGTCATCCTGGGTTCATCCGTTCTGGGCGTCTTGAACACACAGGAACTCGACAGCCTGATCTTCATAAACTTCCTCGCCTTGGGTTTCATCGGGTTTGATATCGGCGGAGAGCTGTCCCTGCGCGGGCTGCGCAAGTTGGGAAGGCCGATATTGTGGATCTCCATCCTGGAATCGCTGGGTGCTTTCATGCTCGTGACCACCGCCGTGTACATCTATACGCGCAAGCTCTACCTTGCGCTCATCTTCGGCGCCCTGTCCTCCGCGACCGCACCCGCCGCAACCGTCGACGTGTTGCGCGAATACCAGGCTTCGGGGCCCCTGACTACCACGCTTTTCGCCGTGGTCGGCATAGACGACGGGCTGGCCATCGCCATCTATGCTTTCGCGGCCCTGTTCGCCAAGATACTCCTTGCGGGTTCGGAGGCGATCAACTACGCCAAGGTGATACTTCTGCCCTTCGCGCAGATCCTGGGGGCCCTCGCCCTGGGCTTCGTCGTGGGGCTCCTGCTGCTGCTGCTGGTGCGCAAGATAACCTCGCGTGCGGTGATACTCGTCTTCGTCATCGGCACCGTCCTCGTCACCAGCGGCGCGGCGAACCTCCTGGACCTCTCGCTTATCCTGGCCAACATGGCCGTGGGCATGACCGTCATCAATCTTCCCCGCTACGGGCGCCCGGATCTCTTCGAGGTGGCACGGGGCATCACCCCACCCCTCTTCATCCTCTTTTTCGTCCTGGTGGGAGCGAGGCTGGATGTGAGCAAGCTGGCTTCCCTGGGCGTCATCGGTCTCCTCTACATCGTCTTCAGGACCATCGGCAAACAGTCGGGGACCTACATAGGCGCGCGCATCGGCAAGGCGCCGAAGGCGGTCTCGCGCTACCTGGGGCTGTGTCTCTTCTCCCAGGCCGGCGTGGCCATAGGGCTGTCCATAGAGACCATGCTGGAATTCAGCGCTGCGGAGTTCGGAACGGCGGGGATGGACCTGGGAGTCATGGCGGTGACGGTCATCGCTGCGACGACGCTTATATTTCAGCTGATCGGGCCTCCCTTTACCCGCTACGCCGTCATCAAGGCGGGGGAGGCTCAAGTCGAGAAGGGGAAAAAGGAGGGTTAAAATGCCCAAGATGTATGTGCTTTCGGACCGACCGGTGAGGGAGTTCATGAGTACCGAGGTGATCACCGTCAACGAGAACGAGCCCCTTGAGGACCTGGTGTGGAGGTTCCAGCGTTACCGCTATGCCGGCTTTCCGGTGGTCAACGATAAGCAGGAACTCGTCGGCATAGTCAGGGATTCGGACATACTGAAACTGTTCGTCATGACCCGCCCCGACGCCGTGCTTGCCGAGAAGGCGAGGGACGTCATGCGCGTACCGCCCCAGACGATATCGCCAAACGCCACTGCCCAGGAGGCGGTGGAGAAGATGTTCGACGCCAACGTACGCCTGCTGGTGGTGGAGGAGAAGAAAAAGATCCTGGGGATCATCAGCCGCGAAGACCTGGTATGCGGCATCTTCACCATGAAGAGCGATGAAGAATGGCCGAGAGCCTGAGGGTCCTGAGGCGGTTGACCGGAGGCAGCAAGTGCCGTTTAAGATGGGCTGGAGGAGGAAATCGCTATGATCGGACCAAAGCGTAAGGCATCGCGTCTGTTACTGGCCTTCACGTACCTGCTGGTCGTAGTGCTTCTCGCGGTCCCACTGCAAGCGGAGGCCCCGGTCTACGGCCAGGAAGAGCCGCAGGCACCGGCGACCGGGCCTATCGACCCGGCGGTCGGGGCATGGATCACTTACCGGGGCGAGCGGACGGTCCCCGGTAAGGCCGGACCGGAGCCGTTCTCGCTCCGCGTCGAGTACGGTATTCCCCCGGAGCCGTCCCGGGTGGGAAGGACCATCGAGGCGGCAGTGACGGAGCTGAACGCGGCCGGTCAGGCCGTATCGGCGCGCACGTTCAGCGTCCAGACGGCCGACCGCCTCTACCGTAGCCAGGACGGTTCCGAGGAAGGATACTGGATGTACTGGCTCACCCCCGGGCTGGAGGTAGGTGATGCCGCGAGCGTGGGGCCCGCTTCCGAGCTGAAGGCGGACGAGGCCCGGGATAGCGATTTCAGGGGCCATGCCTTTCGGGTGGTGAGGATGCGTGGAGAAGGGATCGAGCTGCTGGTGGAGCGGCGTACCGGGCTGGTCTTCGCGATCACCAGGGACAGCGGCGAAAAACTCACCATCGAGGACACGAACATGTTGAGCCAGTATTCCAGCTGGGGGTACGCTCCTGACGCGCGGGGGGTCGGGGAAAGGCTGGAGGCACTGGCCGGCGAGTATCCTGACATGGTGGAGGTCAGTTCCCTGGGAAAGAGCGCCCTGGGGAGGGATATCTGGCTCGCGCACATCACGGATTTCACCTCCAGCGATACGAAGAGGAACGTGGTCATCTGCGCCGCGATGGAGGGAGATGCATGGGAAGGCAGCGCTCTGGTGCTCGACCTCCTGGAGGAACTGGCCGCAGCGGCAGATGAGGACCCCGCCTCCTCCCTCCTCGGTCAAATGAACATCTTCGCCGTGCCGATGGTGAACCCGGATGGCATACAGAGATGGCTGGCCATGCCCGCTCCCGGGGAGAGCAAGGTGCTGAGCAGCCAGGCACCCCGCAACGGAAACCTGGTGAACATCGACCGTAACTTCGACCTGAAGTGGGGAGAGGGAGACCGCGACCCCGCCTCCTCCGCTTACGCCGGACCTGCTCCGTTGTCCGAAGCGGAGAGCCAGGTGGTGAGCAAGCTCTTTCAGGACGTCCCGGCGGACCTCTATCTGAACCTGCATACCGGCGCCGACCTCATCAGTGCGCCATGGAACTGGGACGCGAACCCCGCCTCCAATCCGGAGGCCGGTTTCTACACCAACATCCTCCAGGAGCTCTCGGTCTCGTTTCCCTTTGCGGTCAACGTTGGGGCTCCGCTGGTTCCCTGTACCGGCTCCTCGACCGACTGGGCGTACGAGGGAAACGGCGCTTCCTCCCCCATCTGTTTCGACCTCTACCTGCACAGGTCTAGCGGGGACTTGGCCGGGGGCGAGGGAGGGGAAGGCACGGATGTCAGCAGCACTGT
>CAYPZH010000171.1:0-6812 GCA_964415205.1 uncultured Actinomycetota bacterium
CGGTTAGTCCCTACAGCTCTTCCTTGAACTTCTGTATGGCCTCGAGTATCTCGAAGGGGATGAGGAAGACGATGGTGTTGCTCTCGTCCGACGAGAGGTCGGTGAGGGTGGAGAGGGTTCTCAGAAACATCCCCCCCTTTTGCTTGGCGATTATCTCGGCGGCCTGGGCGATGTTGTCTGCGGCGATGCGGTCGCCCTCAGCCTTGATGATAACCGCCTCCTTCTCCCGTTCCGCCTCGGCCGCGCGCGCCAGGGCCCGTTGCAGGTTCTCCGGCAGCTGGATGTCCTTGAGTTCCACCGAGGTGACCTTCAGGCCCCAGGGGTCGGACTCCTTGTCCACGATGTCCTTTATGCGGGCGGCGATGGTCTCGCGCTGCTGCAGCAGCTCGTTGAGGCTGACTTCTCCGACCACGTTGCGCATGGTGGTCTGCGCCAGCTGCGAGATAGCGTAGTAGAAGTCGCTCACGTTGATGATGGCGGCCTCGGCGTTGAAGACCCTGAAGTATAGCACCGCGTTGATGGTGGTGGAGACGTTGTCCTTGGTTATGGCCACCTGAGAGGGTACGTCCATGACCGTGACGCGCATGTCCACCTTGACTATACGCTGGAAGACGGGAAGCGCTATGCGCCACCCCGGCTCGCATATGCTGCTGAATTTGCCGAAGGTGAACTTGACCCCCCGCTCGTATTCGTTGATGACCCGGATGCCGGATATGATGTAAAGCAGGATCACGACGCAGATGACGATCAGGGCGGCGAGTATTGCGCTCATGAGGATCGACCCCCTTCCGGTTCCCGCCGGGCTCGGCCCCGGCGGGCAAGGCGCCTTAAGACAGAACAGCTCTATCTATATTAGCAGAACAGCCTGCTCACCTGCGCCCCGTTCCTTAGCCTGAGTGCCTGCTCGCGAGCGCCCTTTTGTGTTTCCCGCAGAGTGGGGTCAGCGTCTCGCGTTTTGCGCCGCAGGAGCGCAAACGACTGAGGCACGGGGCCATTTCTTGCATACACGCTGTAAGACCGCGGGTGCGAACTGGGAACATACCGCGGTATGCAAAATACAAGACCTGACCCCCAAAATCGTTCAGGGTTGGGTGAGCGAGGCCTTCAAGTCCGCCGCCAGGTCACCGGCGCGGAGGGCGGGGTCTTCGCCAGCGGCGACGGCGTCCATGGCCGCCTTCACCAGCGCGCTCCCCACCACCACGCCGTCGGCATATTCGCCGGCCCGGCGGCACTGCTCCGGGCTTCCGATGCCCAGCCCCAGGGCAAGCGGCGAACTGCAGCAGGCGCGGGCGCGCTGCATGAACGGCCCCACCTCCGCGGCGAGGACGTCCCTCATCCCCGTGGTCCCGCGCACCGCGAAGCAGTAGAGGAACCCGCGGGTGAATCCGTCCAGGCGGCGCAGGCGTTCCTGCGGCGTGGTCATGGAGGCGAAGAGCACGCTTGCGAGCCCCTCGCCCTCCGCGGCCTCGGACCAGGCTGCCCCCTCCTCAGGCGGCAGGTCGGGGACCAGCGCGCCGTCCATGCCGCAGTACGCAGCCGCCTTGGCAAACGACTCGTGCCCCATGCGGTGCACTGGGGTGTAGTAGGTCATGACCAGGATCGGCTTGTCGCTGATCTGCCTCAGAGCGCCCGCGAGGTCGAACGCGTCTCTGACCCGGAAGCCCGCCTCCAGGGCCCGGCGCGAGGACTCCTGGATCACCGGGCCGTCCAGCACCGGATCCGAGAAGGGGATGCCCAGCTCCAGCGCGTCGCAGTGCTCGAGCAGGGAGGCGGCTATGCGCAGCGATGTGTGCCGGTCCGGAAAACCGGCGGTGGCGAACCCTATAAGGGCGGAGCCGTTGCACCGTACGGCGTCGAACATGGCGTCGATGCGGTTCATGTTCCGCTACCCCTCGTGTCGATAAGCGTGTTCACATCCTTGTCGCCGCGCCCCGAGAGGCACACGACCAGGGAGCTTCCACGCGGCATCTCTCCCGCCAGCCGCACGGCGTAGGCTACGGCGTGGGCGCTCTCCAGGGCGGGGAGTATGCCCTCGAGGCGGCATAGCTCCTCCGCCGCCCGCATTGCTTCCACGTCGCCCACGCTGACGTATTCGGCCCTGCCGCTGTCCCTGAGGTAGGAGTGCTCCGGGCCCACCCCGGGGTAGTCCAGCCCCGCCGACACGGAGTGGGTCTCCAGCACCTGCCCGTCATCGTCCTGCAGGAGGTAGCTGCGGGCGCCGTGCAGGACGCCCGCAGAGCCCAGGCACAGGGTGCTGCCGTGTTCTCCTCGCCCTGTGCCCCTGCCTCCCGCCTCGACTCCTACCATGCGTACCCCGTCGGCGAGGAAGGGGTGAAAGAGCCCCATGGAGTTGCTGCCTCCGCCCACGCAAGCCACCAGGCAGTCAGGCAGCCGCCCTACGCGCGCCAGGTGCTGCTCCCGCGCCTCCCTCCCGATGACGGACTGGAGGTCGCGCACTATGGTGGGGAAGGGGTGGGGCCCCACCACCGAGCCCATACAGTAATAGGTGTGGTCGGAGGTGGCGACCCAGTCGCGCAGCGCCTCGTTCACCGCGTCCTTGAGGGTGCGCGAGCCAGTGGTGACCGGTACCACCCTCGCCCCCAAAAGCTCCATGCGGAAGACGTTGAGGGACTGCCTGGCCATGTCCGTCTCCCCCATGAAGACGTCGCATTCCAGACCCAGCAGGGCGGCCGTGGTGGCCGTGGCCACGCCGTGCTGGCCCGCTCCCGTCTCCGCGATGACGCGGCGCTTGCCCATGCGCCGCGCCAGCAGGCACTGGCCCAGGGTGTTGTTTATCTTGTGGGACCCGGTGTGACAGAGATCCTCGCGTTTGAGAAAGACGGCCGCTCCGCCCGCTTGCGCGGAGAGGCGGCGTGCCTCGTAGAGCGGTGTGGGCCGGCCAGCATAATCCCGCAGGTATGAGTCGAGCTCTTCCCGGAAAGCCGGGTCGGCGGCGGCCTCGTCGTAAGCTTCTTCCAGCTCCACCAGGGGGGCCATCAGCGTCTCCGGTACGTAGCGGCCGCCGAAGGCGCCGAAACGCCCGCTTCTGATCATCGTCTCACTTCTCACGGATACCTTCATAAGTGTCTGCCTCCTCCGTGGCTTCGCGGCCGGCCTCGCCGGCCGCGCGGGCGAACTCCCGCATGAGCGCGCGGTCCTTAACTCCTGGGCTCGCTTCCACCCCGCTTGATACATCCACCCCGAACGGGCGCACCCGCCTTACTGCCCCGCCTACGTTGCCGGGGTTCAGGCCGCCGGCCAGGATGATCCTGCTGCGTGATGCGGCACGCGACGCAAGGTCCCAGTCGCAGGTCCTTCCGGTGCCGCCGGCGAGGTGCGGGTCCCAGGTGTCGATGAGCACGGCGAAGACGCCGCGGTACTCCGCTATGCGCTCGAGGTCCTCGGGGGAGCGCGGCCGCAGGGCCGCGATGGCCCTGCCGCCGAAGCGCATGACCTCCCCGGGGTCCTCGCCGCCGTGGAACTGCACCAGGTCCAGGCCGCAGAAGTCCATGATACGCCTGACCTCTCCGGGTTCCTCGCCGGCGAAGACGCCCACCCTCAAAACCGAGGGGGGGAGTTCGGAGCAGATCGTGCGCGCCGTCTCCGGGCTGACCCGTCGCGGGCTCGCCGTGAAGACCATCCCCACGGCACCGTATCCCATGCCGCAGGCGGCAGCCGCGTCCTCGCCTCTGGTGATGCCGCAGACCTTAAGCAGTAACACGTTCACCTCCCGTGAGTCTCCGCAAGGCCTGGCGCGGGTCTTTTTCCCGCACCAGGGCCTCTCCCACCAGGACGGCATCCACCCCCAGTTCCGCCAAGCCCGAGAGCTGGCTGCGTCGGTAGTAGCCGCTCTCGCTCACCAGCGTGCGGTCACGGGGCACCAGCGGCGCCAGCCTGCGGGTGGTCTCCAGGTCCACCTCCAGGGTGCGCAGGTCGCGGTTGTTGATGCCGATGATGACGGCCTTCGCCTGTAGCGCCGCCTCCAGCTCGGCTTCGTCGTGTACCTCTACCAGGGCATCCAGTCCCAGGCCCTCCGCCTGGGCGAGTAGGTCCGCCAGTCCCTGCCGCGGCAGGATAGCGGCGATGAGTAGTACCGCGCTCGCCCCGTAAGCCCTCGCCTCCAGGAGCTGGTAGGGATCGAGGATGAAGTCCTTGCGCAGGAGCGGCAACGCGGTGGCTTCATGCGCCCTGGCCAGGTCTTCAAGGCTTCCCCCGAAGAACTCCGGCTCCGTGAGCACGGACACCGCGCAGGCGCCGCCTTCCTCGTAGGAGCTGACCAGTTCCTCCAGCGGCAGGTCGGGACGTATGGGACCCCGCGAGGGTGAGCGGCGCTTCACCTCCGCGATGACCCCCGGAACTCCGCCCGCACCGCGCTGCAGCGCAGGGCTGAATGGTGAGGGTGGCGGAAAGACCGCGCAGGCCGCGTGCAGCGAGGCGGCGGGCAACCCACTCTTGCCGCGCTCCACGCGTCTCAGGGTCGCAGCGGCCACCCTGTCCAGGAACATGTCCATCACCTGCCCGCTCCGACCCCGGTGGAGCGCTTCGCCAGGGCACGGGTGAGGCGCGCGAGTTCCTCCAGCTTGCGCAGGGCCGCCCCGGAGTCGATGGAGCGCTGCGCGAGGTCAAGGCCTTCCCGCATCCCCTCCGCCTTGCCCGCAACGACCAGAGCCGCCGCCGCGTTGAGCGCGGCGATGTCGCGGCGTGGCCCCCGGGCCCCGGCCAGAACCTCGCCGGCGATGATGCGCGCGTTCTTTTTTGCGTCTCCACCCGCGAGATCGCGCAGCCCGGCGCGGGTGAAGCCCAGCTCGGCTGGTTCGAGGCGGTAGTGACGCAGCCCGCTGGGACCTATCTCCCATACCCGGGTGGGGGCGGTGATGGATAGCTCGTCCATGCCGTCCTCACCATGCACCACCATGGCCCGCTTCACCCCCATCTCCGCCAGGGCCTGGGCTACTAGGGGGGCCTTCTCCCCCATGCCTACGCCCAGCACCTGCGCTTCTGCTCCGGCCGGGTTGGTGAGCGGCCCCAGCAGGTTGAAGGCGGTGGAAACGCCCATCTCCCTCCGCGCCCGCATGACGTAGCGCATGGCGGGGTGGAAGCGGGGCGCGAAGAGGAAGCCGATGCCGACCTCCTCGATGCATGCCCGCACGTCCTCGGGCTCCAGCTCGATGCTCACTCCCAGGGCCTCCAGCACGTCGGCGCTGCCGCATGCCGAGGACACGCCGCGGTTGCCGTGCTTGGCTACGTGTGCTCCCGCCCCGGCGGCGATGAAGGCGGCCGCGGTTGAGATGTTGAAGGTGGCCAGGCAGTCGCCTCCTGTACCGCAGGTGTCCAGCAGGGGGGCGGCCTGCGGCCGGATGGTGGTGGCGGCCTCACGCATGCCCTCGGCAAAGCCGGCGATCTCCTGCGCCGTCTCGCCGCGCATCCTCAGCGCCGTGAGCATGGCCGCGATCTGGGCGTCGCTGGCCTCGCCGCGCATGAGGCTGAGCATGGTCTCGCGCGCCTCCTCGCGCTCCAGCCTCTCGCCTGCGACCAACCTGGATATGGTTTCCCGCATGCTCTTGCCGGGTTCGCTGCAGTCCCGCTCCTCTCGCGCCCTCATGGCTCCGCCTCCATGGCCAGAAAGTTTTCCAGCAGCCTGTCGCCGGCTGCGGTGAGGATGGACTCGGGGTGGAACTGCACCCCTTCCACGGCCATGCGGCGGTGACGTATGCCCATCACCAGGCCGTCCTCGCAGCGCGAGCTAACCTCCAGCTCCGCCGGGACGTTCTCGAGTACGAGGGAATGGTAGCGCGTGGCCTCGAACGGGCTCTCGAGACCGCGGTAGATGGTCCTGCCGTCGTGGGATATGCTGGATACCTTGCCGTGCACGGGGCGCGGCGCCCGCACCAGGTCCGCCCCGAAGCACTGCCCGATCGCCTGATGCCCCAGGCATACCCCCAGGACGGGCACTCTCCCCGCGAAGAGGCGCACCGCGTCCATGGTCACACCGGAATCGGCCGGCGTGCCCGGGCCGGGGGAGATGACCAGATGGGTGGGTTCCAGGCCCGCGAGCTCTCCGGCGTCCAGCTTGTCGTTGCGCACCGTCACCACCTCTGCTCCCAGCACCTCCAGTGCCTGG
Organism: uncultured Actinomycetota bacterium; assembly: GCA_964415205.1. GTDB lineage: Bacteria > Actinomycetota > Geothermincolia > Geothermincolales > RBG-13-55-18 > SURF-21. The sequence goes on from CAYPZH010000171.1 coordinate 6,122, forward strand.
GCGAGGTTGAAGGTGAAGGAATCGTAGTTGTCCAGCAGCAGCACCCTTTTCACAGCCTCACCCCCTCGCGGGCCTCGGTTATGCGCAGCGCGCGCAGCAGCGCCCGCGCCTTGTTGCGCGTCTCCTCGTACTCGCTGGCAGGGTCCGAATCCGCCACCACGCCGCCCCCCGCCTGCACATAGGCGCGGCCTCCGTGGGCCACGATGGTGCGGATGGCGATGCAGGTGTCCATGTCCCCGCCATATGAGATATAACCTACCGCCCCCGCGTACGGCCCGCGCCGGTCTTTTTCCAGTTCATCGATGATCTGGCAGGCCCGTATCTTGGGCGCCCCGGATACCGTGCCGGCGGGAAAGGTGGCGCGCAGCAGTTCCCGGTTGCCGCAACCGGGGCGCAGCTCCCCGCTTACCTCGCTCACCAGGTGCATGACGTGGGAAAAACGCTCCACCTCCATCATGCGCTCGACACGCACCGAGCCCGGCACGCATACGCGCCCCAGGTCGTTGCGGGCCAGGTCCACCAGCATCACGTGTTCCGCCCTCTCCTTGGCGTCGGCCAGGAGTTCCTCCTCCAGCGCGGCGTCCTCGCGCTGCGTTCTTCCCCGCGGGCGCGTACCGGCGATGGGGCGGATCACCGCCCGCCCGCCTCGCTGCCGCACCATGGGCTCGGGCGAGGAGCCGATAAGACAGAG
>CAYPZH010000172.1:0-6800 GCA_964415205.1 uncultured Actinomycetota bacterium
AGGTAATAGACCCCGAACTGGTGGTCCCCAACCCCGAGCTCAGCCTGGAGGAGGGCGCGGTGGTGCCCTGGCCAGGCAGCTCCTCCTTCTCCTACCGCCTCTTAGAGGCGCTGGCTGAGAAGTACGAGTTCTCCATGCGCACGCCCTTCAAGGACCTCCCGCAGGAAATCCAGTACAGGATTCTCTACGGCACGGGTAAGGAAAAGGTGTACGTGCGCTACCGCAACCGGCGCGGGCGAGTGCGCTCATATTTCACCGATTTCGAGGGCATCGTCAACTGGCTGGAGCGGCGCTACGAGGAGACGGACTCGGAGTATTCGCGCTCCCGCATAGCGCAGTACATGAGCGTGAGGCCGTGCCCCGCCTGCGGGGGGGCACGCCTCAAACCCTCCAGCCTGGCGGTGACCGTGGGGGGCATGAACATCCACCAGCTCTCCGGGCTGTCCATCCGCGAGAGCATGGCCTTCCTGAAGGGCCTTCCCCTCACCGCCACCGAGGAGGCCATCGCGCGGCGCATCCTCAAGGAACTGTTGTCGCGGCTGGGTTTCCTGGTGGACGTGGGGCTTGACTACCTCTCCCTGGACCGCGCCGCCTCCACCCTGGCCGGCGGCGAGGCCCAGCGCATACGCCTGGCGACCCAGATCGGCTCGGGCCTGGTGGGAGTACTGTATATACTGGACGAACCCTCCATCGGGCTTCACCAGCGCGACAACCGCCGCCTTATCTCCACCCTGGAAGAGCTGCGGGACATGGGCAATACCCTTATCGTGGTAGAGCACGATGAGGCGACCATCAGGGCGGCCGACTGGCTGGTGGACATCGGTCCGGGGGCAGGGGAGCACGGCGGCGAGATAGTCTACAGCGGCCCCCTGGAGGGGCTGCTAAAGCGGCGCAAGTCCATCACCGCGCAGTACCTGCGGGGGGACAAGAGCATCGCCGTGCCGAGCGAACGGCGCCCGCCGCAGAAGCGCAGCCTGGTGGTGAGAAAAGCCGAGGAGCACAACCTCAAGGGCATAGACGTCAGGATACCCCTGGGGCTTTTGGTGTGCGTCACCGGCGTGTCCGGTTCCGGCAAGAGCACGCTGGTGCACGACGTGCTCTACCGCGGGCTGGCCAGGCGCCTTTACCACTCCCGCGTGCCGCCGGGAAAACACGCGGGTATCGACGGCCTGGAGCACGTGGACAAGGTGATCAACATCGACCAGAGCCCCATCGGGCGCACGCCGCGCTCCAACCCCGCCACTTACACCGGTGTGTTTGATAACATACGCGCACTATTCGCGGATACAGTGGAGTCACGCGTGCGCGGCTACAAACCGGGGCGCTTCAGTTTCAACGTGCGCGGGGGTAGGTGCGAGTCGTGCCGCGGCGACGGCACGATCAAGATTGAGATGCACTTCCTCCCCGACGTCTTCATCCCCTGCGAGGTATGCAAGGGAAAGCGGTATAACGACGAGACCCTGGAGGTCACCTATAAAGGCCGCAGCATAAGCGAGGTGCTGGACATGTCGGTTGAGGAGGCGCTGGAGTTCTTCGCCGCCATACCCCCCATCCGCCGCAAGCTGCAGACCCTCTTCGACGTGGGGCTCGGTTACATCAAGCTGGGACAGCCGGCTCCCACCCTATCGGGCGGAGAGGCGCAGCGGGTAAAGCTCTCCTCCGAGCTGAACAAGAGGGCTACGGGAAAAACCCTCTATCTTCTGGACGAGCCCACCACCGGGCTGCACTTCGACGACATCGACAAGCTCCTCGGCATGTTGCAGGGACTGGTGAAAGCCGGCAACACCGTGCTCATCATCGAGCACAACCTGGACGTGATCAAAAGCGCCGACTGGATCATCGACCTGGGGCCTGAGGGGGGCGGGGAGGGCGGATATCTCGTTGCCGAGGGCACGCCCGAGGACATAGCCGCCTCTACCGCCTCCTATACCGGAGAATACCTGCGGCATCTTTTAAAGCGCAGAGAACGCGCCGCGGCGGGGTGATAGACGTTGGACGAGATGAAAAAAAAAGCCGCCGCGCTCCCGGGCGGGCCTGGCGTGTATATCTTCCTTGACGCGTCGCGGGAGATCATCTACGTCGGCAAGGCGGCATCGCTGCGCAAGCGGGTGGGCTCTTATTTCCAGGCGCGCGAGGCGGGAAACCCCCGCCTTGCAAGGCTGCGCGAGAGCATAGCGGAGATCGACTTCATCGTGACCGGCGGCGAGGTGGAGGCGCTCATCCTGGAGGCCAACCTCATCAAGCGGCATCACCCCAGGTTCAACATCGAGTTCCGCGACGACAAGAGTTATCCTTTCATGGTGGTGCGCACGGATGACGTCTTTCCCCGCGTGATGTTCTCACGTGGCCAACGGGTCAAAAGGGCCGTTTATTACGGTCCCTTCGCCCATGCCGGCGCGGTGCGCGAGACCATCGCCACCCTGCGCAAGGTGTTCCCCTTCCGCACCTGTCGCGGCAGGGAACCCGGCAAGAGCACCGGCTCTCCCTGCCTGGACTATCATATCAACCTATGTTCCGGGCCATGCATCGGCGCCATTTCCGCCGCCGACTACGGGAAGATGATCGCGAAGGTGAGGGAGTTCATGGAGGGTGGGCACGACAAGGTCCTGCGCGGGCTGGAAGAGAGGATGCGGGGGGAGGCGGCCATGCAGGAATACGAGCTGGCCGCCCGCACCCGCGACCGCATAGCGGCCCTGGGGCGCCTCCTGGAGCGCCAGCAGGCCCACAGCATCGAGGAGGGCGACCGTGACGTCATCGCCGCCTACGCCGGCGAAATTGACGCCTGCATCATGGTGTTCTACGTGCGGGGGGGCAAGATATTGGGCAAGCAGGACTTCTACTCGACCCTGCCCGCCGGCCAGGGCGCCTGCGAGGCCATGGCGGCGTTCCTGCCGCAGTTCTACGCCCAGACCGCCTTCATCCCCCGCGAGATCATCCTGTATCAATCGCCCGGGGAAGACGAGGTGCGCCTGCTGCAGCGTTGGTTGAGCGAAAAGGCGGGCAGGAAGGTCAGGGTATTGGCTCCCGTGCGGGGCGGCAAACGCGCCCTGGTGGAAAAGGTGAAAGAAAACGCGCGGCTGTCACTGGAGGTCCACCTGGCCAAGCAGGCGAGCGACCTGGGCTGGATATCCCGCGCCACCAGCGGCATCCAGGACGGTCTGGGGCTGAGGCGACTGCCCTACCGCATCGAATGTTACGACATCTCCAACCTGGGCTCCGATGACGCGGTGGGCTCCATGGTGGTATACGAGGCGGGCCTGCCGCTGCGCAGCGATTACCGCCGCTTCCGTATCCGGGACGTGCGGGAACAGAACGACGTTGCCATGATAGAGGAGGTCCTGGACCGGCGCCTGTCCAGGCTTGCAGACACCGCCGCCGGCGCGCAGGGAAGAGACGGGGGACTGCGGCTTGACTCTTTCCACAAAAAGCCCGACCTCATCCTCGTCGACGGGGGCGAGGCCCAACTCGCCGCGGCACTCAAAGCCCTGCAAGGGCGGGGATTCTGGGACATAGAGGCGGCGGCACTGGCCAAGCGCATGGAGGAGGTCTACCGCCCCGGCGTCAAAGGGGCGGTGCAACTTCCGCGGGAGTCCGAAGCGCTGCACCTGATGCAGCGTATCCGGGACGAGGCCCACCGCTACGCCCTCGACTACCACCGCCAGCAGAGAGCCCGGCGCGCGCGCCTCTCCGTGCTCGACGGCATACCCGGCATCGGACCCAAGCGCAAAGCGGCATTGCTGCGCCATTACGGCAGCATAGCGCGGATCTCAGACGCCCCCCTGGAGGAACTCGAGTCGCTGTCTTTCCTGGACCGGCGCACGGCCGGTAATGTATATCGCAGTCTGCACCGCGGTGCAGGCGTACTGGGACATGAAAGCGGGGTATGATGAGAAAACCACGGTTCTACGCCGTCTTAACCCCCATAGGGGAGATTCGCGTCTATACCGCGGAGGGCAGGCCGGTGCTGATAACGCTTCCGGGGATGGAGGGGCCGGGGACCCCTGCCGCGTCGGACCCGCCGGCCGCGGTCGCCCGGCTATTGCATGCGCTCACGGGTTACTTCCGGGGTGAGGAGATGCCCCCCGGCCTCGCCGAGAGCGTGATCGACAACGTCTTTACCACTGACTTCGAGCGCAGGGTGCTATTGGAGGCGGCCCGTATACCCCGGGGTGAGACCCGCTCCTACGGAGAGGTGGCAGAGCTGGCGGGGTCGCCGCGCGCCGCGCGCGCCGTGGGCAACGCGATGCACGGCAACCCCTTTCCCGTGGTCATACCCTGCCACCGCGTCATCAGGAGCGACGGGAGCCCAGGCGGTTACGGCGGCGCCGAAGGCATAAAGGAATGGCTGCTGCGTTTCGAGGGGTGGGGGAGAGGGGGCCGGTGAGGCCACTCCGCGCTTGTGACGCTGCCTTTCCCGATACCCCTGGACGTCGAATGATAATATAATTATCCCGTTGGTCGAGGCGGTCAGGAGGCACCCTGGGATGGAGATAACCATCATCACCGGCATGTCTGGAGCGGGGAAATCCGTCGCCATCAAGAGCATGGAGGACCTGGGTTACTTCTGCGTGGACAACCTGCCCCCGTCCCTGCTCCTGAAGATGGTGGAACTTGGTTCGCAGAGCGAAGCTTTCATCGAGCACCTCGCTGTGGGGATCGACGTGCGAGGCGGTGAGTTCTTCGAGGACCTGAGCACATCCCTCGACGAGCTCGAGCGCGGTAACATCGCCTACCGCATCGTCTTCTTGGAGGCCGACGACGAGACGCTCATCAAGCGCTTCAAGGAGACCAGGCGCTCTCACCCCGTCTTCGCCGAGGGCGGGATCTCCGAGAGCATCGCCAGGGAACGCATTCTCCTTCAGTCCCTACGCGGCAGGGCCGACATCGTCATAGACACCTCCATGACCAGCGTACACCAGCTGCGCGAGCAGCTCATGAACGAGTACCGCTCCGAGGGCGTTACCATGCCGCCGGAGGTGAGCCTGGTGTCTTTCGGCTTCAAACACGGGCTCCCCCTGGACGCCGATCTGCTTTTCGACCTGCGCTTCCTGCCCAACCCCTTCTGGGTCGAAGGCCTGCGCGAGCTCGAGGGGAGCGACGCGCGTGTGAGGGATTACGTCATGTCGTCCGGAGAGAGTACGCATTTCCTTGACCTCGTATGCGAGATGCTCGAGTTTTTAAGGGACAAGTTCATCCGCGAGGGCAGGCGGTACATCACGCTGGCCATGGGTTGTACCGGTGGACAGCACCGCGCAGTGGTGCTCGTCGAAGAACTCGCCTCGCGACTGAAAACCTCCGGATGGTCGGTGAACGTGCGCCACCGCGATGTGCAACGCAGGTGAGGAATGGCGTTCACGGGGGAGGTGAAAGACGAACTCGCGCGGGTGGTCCCCGCCCGACGCTGCTGCCGCATGGCGGAGCTCTCGTCCCTCTTTCACCTGGAGGGAGCCCTGCACCTCACCGGCCCTCACCGCATCAGCCTGCACACCGAGAGCGAGAACGCGGCCGTGGTGAGGAAGCTGTTCGCCTACCTCAAGGAGCTCTTCCTCGTCTCGCCGGAATTGAGGGTAGAGAAGGCCGCTAGGCTGCGTGGCCACAACTGCTACCTGCTTTATCTCGAGGACGACGAGCGTTCGGTGCAGATCCTCAACGAACTGGGACTTCTTGACGATTCGCTGCGCCCCGTCCTGGGGGTGCCCGCAAGGATAACGCGCCAACACTGCTGCGGCATCGCGTATCTGCGGGGGGCGTTCATGGGCGGCGGTTACGTCAGCCGCCCGGAGCAGCCAGCGCACATCGAGATCACCGTGCAGCACGCCGAGATGGCAGAGGGCCTGCGACAGCTCGCGCTGCGTTACGGCCTCGACCTGCACACGACGAGAAAGCGCGGGCTGCACATCGCCTACAGCAAGAGCCGCAGCGACCAGGTGGACCTGCTGGCGCTGCTGGGGGCCCATGACGCCGTGCTGAGGCTGCAGAGCGACGCGGTGGTGCGGGAAGTGCGAGAGCGGGTGAACCGGCGCGTAAACAGCGAGACGGCGAACCTTGAGCGGGCCGTGGACGCCGCACAGCGCCAGCTGCGCGACATCCGCCTCATCGAGGAAGGCCCGGGCCTGGCCAGCCTGCCGGCCTCGCTGCACGAGGTGGCGGAGGCACGCCTGCGGCACCCCGAGGCCAGCCTGCAGGAGCTCGGCGCCAGCCTGAGGCCGGCGCTGTCCAAATCGGCCGTGTACCACCGTATGCTGCGTATCAGGCGTATCGCATCTGGAATAGTCTGACGTTCTCTTGCGGAGGGCTGCGGGGTTTATCGCACCGCTTTTTTGCTTATAATGTCATGTGGGATAAGACGGCGGCAAAGACGAGAGGGGTTCTTTATTCGAAGGAGGTATAGAGATGGCGGTAAAGGTAGGCATAAACGGGTTCGGCCGCATCGGGCGGTTATTCCTGCGGGCATCCGCGGGGAAAGACGTGGACGTCGTGGCCATAAACGACCTCACGGACAACGTGACCCTGGCTCACCTCTTCAAGTACGATACCGTGTTCGGGAGGTACCCCGGCACGGTGGAAGCGAGGGAAGACGCGCTGGTCGTCGACGGCAAGAGCATCAAGGCTTTCGAGGAGAAGGACCCCGCACAGCTCCCCTGGAAGGACCTGGGGGTACAGGTGGTCATCGAGGCCACGGGAGTTTTCACGGCGCGCGAAGGCGCTGCCAAGCACCTGGCTGCTGGAGCCTCCAAAGTGGTCATAACCGCGCCGGCGACGGACCCGGACTTCACCGTGGTCATGGGCGTGAACAGCGA
>CAYPZH010000173.1:0-4666 GCA_964415205.1 uncultured Actinomycetota bacterium
GCGAGAAAAACGGCGAGGAATCTTGGGACCCCATCGAGGAGGACAGCGGCATCGCCGTGAACCTGCGCGGCAAGGGATTGGTCGTCCTCTCCGGCTGCTCGCATTCCGGCATCGTCAACACCGTGGCCCATGCGCGCAAAGTGACCGGCATCGAAAAGGTCCACGCGATCATGGGGGGTTTCCACCTCACCGGCCCCGCCTTCGAACCCATCATCGACAGGACCATCGAGGGTTTGAAGGCCTTTGACCCGGATTACGTGGTGCCCACCCACTGCACCGGGCGCAAGGCCGCCATGGCCTTCGAGGAGGCCATGCCCGAAGAGTTCATCCTCAACATGGCGGGCACCCGCCTCACCTTCCGCGCCTGAGAGCGCGCAGCCCTATTCCAGTACGGCGCCGCGCGCGGCGGAGCTCACCTGCCTGACGTAGCGGCGCATGAACCCGGGGGGAAGCTCGCGCTGCAAGGGAGGTATCTCGGCGAGGCGGGAAGCGATCTCTTTCTCGGACAGCTTTACCTCCAGCAGGCGTCCCGGGATGTCTATGCTTATCTCGTCGCCATCGCGCAAAGCGGCGATGGGGCCGCCCGCCGCGGCCTCGGGCGACACGTGCCCGATGCACGGCCCGGAAGTGGCCCCCGAGAAACGGCCGTCGGTGATGAGGGCGACCCGCTTGAGCCCGTGCAGCTCCAGCCCCAGGGTCACCGCCAGAGTCTCGGGCATCCCCGGCCCTCCCCGCGGCCCCTCGTTGCGGATCACTATCGCCTCTCCTTCATGCAGGGTGCCTTCGCGCAAAGCGGCTAGGCAGTCCGCCTCCGCCTCGAACACCCTCGCGGGCCCGGAAAAGCGCAGCATCTCCGGGTCCACTGCGGACTGCTTGACCACCGCGCCCTCCGGCGCCAGGTTGCCGAACAGCGCCACCGTCCCCCCTTGCGCGAAATAGGGGTCGTAGCGCCCGCGGATGACCTCCCGGTCCTTTACCTCCGCCGTCTCCAACGCCTCCGCCAGGGTCTGCCCCATGACGTTGACGGCATCGAGGTGGAGGTCGGAGCCGAGCTCTTTCATCACCGCCATCACGCCCCCGGCCAGGTATAGTTCCTGCAGGCCGTGGGGGCCGTTGGGCGCGATGGAGCACAGGGTGGGTATGCGGAGGTTGAAATCGTTGAAGCGGGAGAGGGGAAGCTCGAAGCCCAGTTCGTGGGCGATGGCCGGCAGGTGCAGGGTGGAGTTGGTGGAGCCCCCGATGGCCAGGTCCACCATAAGGGCGTTCTCAACCGCCTTCTCCCCCAGTACCCTGCGCGCCGTCAGTCCCTCCTCCACCATCTCCACGATGCGTTTTCCCGCCCGGCGGGCGAAGAGCAGCTTCTCGGAATGGTAGGCGGGGATGTTGGAGGAGCCCGGTATGGTCATGCCCATGGCCTCGGCCAGGCACTGGAAGGTGTTGGCGGTGCCCATGAGCTCGCAGGAGCCGCAGGTGGCGCAGGTGGCGCAGTTCAGCTTGTCCAGCAGGTCGTCGTAGTCCTTGTGGAAGATGCTCCCTTTCATGCCCATGGTGTAGCGGATGTTGAATGTACCCGGGCCCCCGGTGAGCATGATGGTGGGGCGGTCCAGGCGCGCCGCGGCCATGATCATGCCCGGTATTATCTTGTCGCAGCTCGCCACCAGCACCAGGCCGTCGAAGAGCATGCTGCGCGCGTGTGTCTCCACCATGTCCGCGATGAGCTCGCGCTGGGGCAGCACGAAACGCATGCCCTCGTTCCCCTCGGTGAAACCGTCGCAGGGGGCGGGCACGTTGAACTCGAAGGGGATTCCCCCCGCCGCGTGCACCCCCTCCTTCACCCGTTCCGCCAGCGCGCGCAGGTGCATGTGGCCCGGGTTCATCTCGGTATGCGAGTTGGCCACGCCTATGATGGGCTTCGCCTGCAGCTCGCCGATGTCCACCCCCAGGCCGCGCATGATGGCCAGCCGGGCGACGCTGACCGGGAAGTCGCTCTCGTCGAACATCGGTTGGCTCTTCGGTTTGCTCATGACTTACCTCCTCTATGAACTGCGGGAGTCTCAGTATGATGGCCTGATGCGCGCCGTCTCAGAAGATGTCGTAGCTCTTGATGTCCTTTACCCGCTCCAGGATGGGCGGCAGGACCTCACCGGACTTACCCACTATGCCCACGTCCACCAGGTCCGGGAAGTAGATGCCGGTGGCGTTTATCTCCACCAGTTTCGCGCCCGTCTTCTTGGCGTGTTCCGGGACATATGCGGCGGGATAGACCATGCCCGAGGTGCCCAGGACGAGCAGCACGTCCGCTTCCCTGGCCTCCGCCATGGCCAGGCCCATGTCCTGCACCGGTTCGCCGAACCCCACCACGTCCAGCCTGCAAGCGCCCCCGCAGGGACACCTGGACACGAGCTTGATGATCCCCTGTAGGTCTTCCTTTTTCATCAACTCGACCAGCTCCTCGCCCAGGGTGAAGAGCTCCTCGCGCCCGAGCTGTATCTTGTTCCCGCACACCAGGCATGCCAGGCGGAAGAGGCTGCCGTGCACCTCGATCACCCTGGTGTTGCCCCCCTCGCGGTGAAGGTTGTCTATGTTCTGGGTGATGACAGACCTCAGTATCCCCATCCTCTCCAGTTCCCCCAGGGCATAATGCCCCGGGTTGGGATGTGCCCTCTCCAGGACCGTGAGCATCTCCGAGACGAAATCCACCGCCGCCTGCGGGATGCCGGCCCCGCTGAAGATGGAGGTGAAGACATCCCCCCCGCCCAGCTCCAAGGGATCGAAGCGGTCCCAGAGGCCGCCGGGGTCGCGGAAGGTGGGGATGCCGCTCTCCTCCGACACCCCCGCGCCCGAGAAGGCCACCAGCCTTCTGGCCCTGCCGATGATCAGGGCCGCTTCCTGCAATTCCTTTTCGATTTCCTTCCTGGGAACCTTCCTTCCCACGGCCACCACCCCGTTGTCAACGCACTGGCATCGCGCGCGGCATTATCGTCAGGGATATGATAACACGCACCGCCGTAGGAGTCCGTACGGCGCGGGGCGCCCGACACCCGGCACGCCGCTCTTCCCGTCGTGTTGGCGCATCATCGCATCCGGTCGCTTTTCCCTGCGCGAAAAGGCTATATTATATACAAGCCCCTTGGGGCATCCACACACCGGGAAGGAGGGAAAATGCTGGAGATAAGAAAAGCCGGCGGCGAGGACGAGGAGAAGATCTTCAGGCTCATCCGGGAGCTGGCCGATGCCGTCGGTTTCGCCGAGCAGGCGCCCCTCATCGACATAGGCATCTGGTCGAAGACCCTCAAGAAGATGCTGGCCTCTGACGACTGGGTCTTCCTCCTCGCCCTGGAGGACGGGGAGGCCCTGGGCCTGGTGCTCTTCTACGTCAGGCCGACCCTCACCACCGGCATGAACAAGGCCATCATCACCGAGATGGTGGTCAGCGAGCAGGCCCGCGGCAAGGGCGTGGGGCGCGGCCTGATCGACGAAGCCAAGAAGCAGGCCCTGCAGTCGGGATGCAACATCATGGCCGTTGCCACCGACCTGGACAACGCAGGGGCGACGGGTTTCTACCATAAGATGGGCTTCACCCAGGAGCGCATGTACTTCGAGGCCCAGCTCTGAACATGTGTGACGGAGCTGACCGTACCGCTTTCTGTGGACTGTACTGCGGCGACTGCATCCCCTCCAATGCCCGCCTCTTCGAGCTGCTGGAGGAACTGAGCGAGTTCGCCGCGGAACTGCACCTGGACAGTTACGCCGGGTTGATATCCCAAAAGCAGGGGGCTTTCAAAGACTATCCCGTTTTCGAGAACGTGCTCTCTCAGCTCGCGGCATTGCGCTGCCCGAACCCCTGCAGGAGCGGCGGCGGCAGATCAAAGTGCCCCATCAGGGAATGTGCGCTTGAAAAGGGCCTCGGGGGATGCTGGGAATGCCCGGAAAGGAGGGAGTGCTCCCTACTCGATCCCCTGCGCGGCTTTCACGGCGGGACCATTGACGGCAACCTCGACGCCATCGCTGAACGAGGGACAGAAGGCTGGCCAGATGTAAGGGGCAAACATTATCCCTGGTCTCAGGACCGGACCTTATGGGACCGCAAAGTAGAGCGGCCAGGGGAGATTTCATGGGAGCAGTGCAGCGACTCTTGTCGGGTGGTCACCGAGAAGGAGGGATGTGATGGCTGACGACAGGTTTTCCATCGGCGACGCGGTGAGGTTCGGCTGGGAGGCGATGAAGAACAACTTCCTCTTCTTTTTGCTCTTCCTCATCGTGGCCTGGGCCGTCACGGGCGGGATATCGGCTCTCGGAAGCATCGACAGGGAAGCGGGCTTGACGTTCTTCCCCTTTTTCTCCGGCGTGCTGGGTTGGATAGTCGGTATCTTCATCTCCATCGCCCAGGCCAAGATAGGCCTGCGCCTGAGCGCCGCGCCGGAGGCGAAAGCCGAGGTTTCCGATGCGTGGACCGGCTGGCCTTATTTCCTAAAGTATGTCTGGGGTTCCAGCCTCTCGGGTTTTTTGTACGGGGGGGGCTTTAACAATGGCTAAAACCCCGCAAAAAAAATGAAAAATTTGTTTTTTAATTTTAAAAAACATTTGTTAAGGGGGTTTTGGTAAAATTGGTCGTTCGGACAAACCTTTGGCCCGGGCCATTATTATGTAGTCTTGTTCTAGCGAT
>CAYPZH010000173.1:4676-6799 GCA_964415205.1 uncultured Actinomycetota bacterium
CTGGCCTTATTTCCTCAACTATCTCGTGGGGTCCATCCTCTACGGGTTGATGGTCCTGGGGGGCCTTATCCTCTGCGTCATCCCCGGCATCTACCTTGCCATCAGGTTCTCCTTCTACGGGTACCTCATCATCGACCGCGATACCGGTCCCGTGGGGGCGCTCAAGAGGAGCTGGGAGATAACCAGAGGGTCGACGTTTGAGCTCTTCCTCCTGGGGGTGGTCTTTTTCGGCATCACCCTGCTGGGCGTTCTGGCCTGCGTGGTGGGCCTCTTCGCCGCTGTTCCCACCATCTGGATAGCTCATGCCCACGTCTACCGCAGACTGGAGTACGGCGCTCCAGCGTCGCAGGCAGCGCCGGCTGAGACCGCGCAGACGCCAGGCGTCTGATCCCGGCTTCTGGGCGGGCCTGGCATAAAAGGGGAAGATGCAAAGGATGGGGGCGGAAAGGCACGGTTACCGCTGGGACGCAGCCGATTACCGCGACTCGTCTTCCCAGCAGAAGAAATGGGGGCGCGAGCTCCTCCCCTTGCTGAGACTGCGGGGCGACGAGCGGGTGCTCGATATCGGCTGCGGGGACGGCAAGCTCACCGCGGAGATCGCGGAGCTGCTGCCCTCCGGGCACGTGATCGGCATAGACAGTTCGTCCGAGATGATCGCGTTCGCGCGCAAGAGCTTCCCCCCCGCGTCCTACCCCAACCTCTCCTGGGAGGTCATGGACGCGGCGGAGCTGGCTTTCGACGCGGAGTTCGACGTGGCCTTCTCCAACGCCGTCCTGCACTGGGTGCCCGACCAGGCCGCGGTGCTGCGGGGGGTTGAGAAGGGCCTCCGGGGTGGCGGCAGGCTGCTCTTCCAGATGGGGGGACGGGGCAACGCCGCCGAGGTGGTCCGAGTCTTGGCGTCCCTGATCGCGCGCGAAGATTGGGGCAGGTTTTTCAGCGATTTCTATCTCCCCTACACCTTCTGCGGCCCCGAGGAGTACGAGCGCTGGTTGAGGGAGGCGGGGCTGCAGCCCGTCCGGGTCGAACTCGTCCTCAAGGACATGGTACACGACGGGCCCCGGGGGCTGGCGGCCTGGATACGCACCACCTGGCTGCCCTTCACCCAGCGCATCCCTGAAGAGCTGCGCGGCGATTTCATAGACGAGCTGGTCGACGGCTATATCGGGCTGTTCCCGCCCGACGCGGACGGGATGGTCCACGTCGACGCGATAAGGCTGGAGGTGGAGGCGAGGAAAGCGTGAGGCGCCGGTGCCTCCGCTGGGATGTTATGGTCTGACCTTCCGGAATGCAGACGATGAAACCTGTTGTTATGAGCGCGCTCAGTTCTTTCCATTGCCGACCAGCTTGGGCTCATCGCGCTTCCACCACCGGCTCTTGGCACCGCCCGCATAGTAGTGGCGTGCCCCGAGCTTCTGGTCCTGGGGGGTTAACCCCGCGGCGGAGAGGCCGCTGAACTGCTCCGCCATGTAGAGATAATCGTCGCCGGGCATATCTTCCAGCTTGTCGATCCTCTTCAGGGCGTGCAGCGCGCAGATCCTCATGGGGGTGTCCTCGAGATAGTTCGCCGCGGCCTCCCACCCCGATTTATCCGCGTCCAGCTTCTGGTAGATCTCCACCAGCATGTCCGAGAATATCTGGAAGAGCGCCTGCCCCTTGATCTTCTCCTCGTATATCTTGAGGTATTCGGGCGTGAACTGGCTGAAGGGCATGTCGAAGATGGAGAAGATGCGCTCCGGTATCGCGATGCCCCTCTCGCTCATATGTTGTTCGAGCTTCTTCGCGAAGAAGCTCCTGCACCTGGCGACGCCGGCTTCGCTTTTCTTCGCGGTCTCCTCGCCGGTCGCAGAGGTCGTTCCCGTCATCTCCACTTTTCGCACCCCCTTAGACGAGATAGAGCACGTAGACCAGGGCCACAACCAGCATGCTAACCAAGTGGATGAACCCCTCTTTCGCAGCTAACTCCCTGATCCTGAACATCTCTCTCGTCTCCGCTCTTTCGCTTACCGTTCTCTGGAAACATAGCCCCTGCCCGTATGTTTACAGCTTAATCCCGGCCATACATAATAGCTATTTATTTCTGGGAAACGCCCAGAAAGGGCCCGTTGTGCGCGGTGAGCGGGTAG
>CAYPZH010000174.1:0-815 GCA_964415205.1 uncultured Actinomycetota bacterium
CGGGCGATCATAGAACCTGGTGACGTGGTCCTCATCAAGGGCTCGCGCTTCCTGGGACTGGAGAGGCTCGTGGACCTTGTGGCATAGTCCGTTACATCATAGACAAGTCGCCTTGAAGCCCGGGCGGTCCGGCCTGGACGACGGCGCGCGAGGAGGAAGATACCCTTGCTGAGGGTACTGGCCGCATTGCTGACCGGCTTAGTCCTGTGCATATTCGGCATGCCCTTCTTCATCAGGCTGTTGAGGAAGCGGGGCATAGGCCAGTTCATCCGCGAGGACGGGCCCCAGGCCCACCTGGCGAAACAGGGCACGCCGACCATGGGGGGCGTGCTCATCGTCCTTTCCGCCCTGGTAGCCTTCCTGGCATGGGCGCAGAAGCTGCACTCGGGAACGGGCTTCGCCCTGGGCATGGCCCTCATCTGCGGTGGGCTGATCGGCTTCGCCGACGATTACACCAAGCTGCGCTACGCGCGTTCCCTGGGCCTCAAGGGGCGCACCAAGCTCTTCTGGCAGCTGGCGCTCTCGGTGGCGTTGGCCTACCTGGCCACCCAGCATTTCGGCGTGGACACCAAGCTCTACTGGTTCCGCACCGACGCGGTGATCTGCGACCTGGGATCCCTATATTACCTACTCGTGTTCATCATGATCACCGGAGCCTCCAACGCGGTGAACCTCACCGACGGCCTGGACGGACTGGCGTCTGGGGCCACGCTACTGGTGATGACCGCCTACATACTCATCGCTTTCACCCAGTTCCGCAACCACCAGTTCCTCTACACCCACGTGCAGGGGTCGCTGGACATCGCCATCTTCGC
>CAYPZH010000174.1:825-3281 GCA_964415205.1 uncultured Actinomycetota bacterium
TCATGGGCAGCTGCATCGGTTTTCTGTGGTGGAACTCGCCGCCGGCGTATATCTTCATGGGAGATACGGGCTCCCTGGCCCTGGGGTGCAGCCTGGCCGCGGTGGCCATCCTCTCCAAGACCGAGCTCCTCCTGGTGATACTGGGAGGGCTCTTCGTCATCGAGACCCTTTCCGTCGCCATCCAGGTGCTGGTGTTCAAGGCCACGCGCAAGCGGGTCTTCCGCATGGCGCCGCTCCACCATCATTTCGAGCTCAAGGGGTGGTCGGAGGTTACCACCCTCATCAGGCTGTGGATCGTGGCGGGCTCTTTCGTGGGCATCGGTTTCATCATCTTCTATATAAATTACGTGGGGGGGAAGTAGCGGTGGCGGCGGGACGGGGATTGCAGGGCATCGCTTCCGCGCTGGTGGTCGGCCTGGGCATCTCCGGCCGCGCCGCGGCGGACAGGCTCCTGCGTGAGGGCGTCGAGGTAACGCTGAACGATATCTCGGACAACGGGCTGACGCGGGAAACGGTCGAGGAGCTGCGCGGCCGCGGGGCCGCGAGCGCCCTCGGGCATCACGACCTCGCCTTGCTGGAAGGTAAGCAGCTGGTGGTAGTGAGCCCCGGAGTGCCAGCGCGGATACCCCTGCTGCGCGAGGCCGCGGCGAGGGGCATCCCGGTATGGAGCGAGGTCGAGCTGGCCTGGAGGCTGGCGCGCGGGCCGTTGATCGCGGTCACCGGGACCAACGGCAAGACCACTACCGTGAGCATGGTCGAGTGGATATGCCGCCGGGCGGGGCTGCCGGCGGTGGCCGCGGGCAATATCGGATACCCGCTCGTGTCCGCGGTCGGGGAGGCGGATGAGGGGACGCTGCTGGTTGTGGAGGTCTCAAGCTTTCAGCTCGCCTTCACGGCAGAGTTCCGGCCCGCGGTGGCGGTGCTCTTGAACCTGGCCGAGGACCATTTCGACTGGCACGAAAACATGGCGGAGTACGTGGCGGCCAAAAGCCGTATCTGGATGAACCAGCGCGAGGACGACGTGGTGGTGTGCAACCTCGACGACCCCCTGTGCGCGCGGGCCGTCGCGTCCGCCCCCTCACGCGTGCTCTTTTTCTCTCTCCGCCCGGACCCGGCCGCGGCGCTTTTCGTGCAGGACGGCCGTGTGTGGTCGCGCATACCCGGGGGTAGCGGTGACACCCCCGCGCCGAGGGAGATAATGCGAACAGACGAGATGCGGCTGCCGGGGGAACACAATCTGGAGAACGCCATGGCGGCCGCGGGCGCGGCCATATCCGCGGGCGCGGCGGCGGACGCGGTGGGGGAGGCCCTGGCGTCTTTCCGCGGCCTCTCCCACCGCCTGCAGTTCGCGGGAGAGTGCGGCGGGGTACGTTTCTACGACGATTCCAAGGCCACCAATCCCCATGCCGCCCTGCGCGCCCTCGGCGCTTTTCGGGAACCGCTGGTCGTGATCCTGGGGGGCAGGAACAAAGGCCTGAGCTTCGACGCTCTGGCGGCGGAGTTGCAGAGGCGCGGCGGCGAAGGCGGGATAAGGGCCGTCTATCTCATCGGTGAGGCGGCGGCGGAGATAGCGGCAGCCCTCGCGCGGGTGGGAGGGCGGATCGAACCGCGGGTCCTTCCCGGCCTGGAGGAGGTTTTCGGGGACCTGGGGCGCACCGTTCAGCCGGGGGACGTGGTCCTGCTCAGCCCTGCCTGCGCGTCATTCGACCGCTACGCGGACTACGGGGAGAGAGGAGACCACTTCCAGTCCTTGGCAGCGTCCTGGAGCGTGAAGGGAGGGGCCGGTGACTGAGCGATCCGCGGCGAGGAAAGAGGGCGCCCGGGGCAAGGAGCCCCCGCGCGCGCTGGTGGAGGCGCGTCGCCGGCGCGAGATGAGCGACACCGTGGACCGGCGTCCGGACAGCGGCGCGCCGAGACCGCTGCGGGCCGTACCCGCCCAGAAGGCTATGGCCCGCCGGGCCCCGCAGGGGCTGACGCGTAACGGCTACGGCATCCTTGGCGTCTCCCTCATCATGTTCCTGTACGGCATGGTCATGATATTCTCGGCCAGCTCGGGCCTGGCCCTCCACACCTACGGCTCGAGTTATTATTTCCTCGTGCGCCAGGCCATCTGGTTCGTGGTCGGCCTGGCGGCCTTGGCGGCTCTGGCCTATTACGACTACCACCGCTTGGCGGAACTATCGCCCGCTTTCATGCTTTTCTCCCTGGCCGCGCTTGCGCTGGTCCCCTTCATCGGCACAGAGGCCTACGGCAGCAGGCGCTCGATCGTCGCCGGCCCCGTGGTCGTGCAGCCCTCGGAGATCGCGAAGATGGCCTTGCTAATCTACGCCGTATATATATACAGCAGGCGGAAGGACAGGCTGGAGAGCTGGCGCGAGGTGCTCGTGCCGGTGCTGGTGGTGACCGGCCTTGCCTGCCTGCTCATCATACTGGAGCCGGACCTGGGGAGCATGCTG
>CAYPZH010000174.1:3291-6770 GCA_964415205.1 uncultured Actinomycetota bacterium
CCGGCCTTGCCTGCCGGGAAAACAAAATGTGCCGGGACAGGGGGGGCATGTGGTTGTGGGCCCAAACGGTTGCGCGGTCCTGTGGCTGGCCGGGGCGCCCTTGCGCAAGCTGGCCGCGCTGGCGCTGCTGGGAAGTTCGGCCACGCTGCTCTTCATCTTCACCTCGGGGTATCGCAGGGCGCGTTTCCTCGCCTTCCTCGATCCCTGGAGCGCCCCACGCGAGGGTGGTTTTCACATCATCCAGTCCATGATCGCCCTGGGCTCGGGCAACGTCAGCGGGCTCGGGCTGGGCATGAGCCGCCAGAAGTTCTTCTACCTGCCCAACGCGCATACCGACTTTATCTTCTCCATCATCGGAGAGGAGACGGGGCTGATAGGCACTCTCTCCGTGCTGGCTCTCTTCGCTTTCTTCATCTACCTGGGGTTCAGGATATCCCGCAGCGCGCCCGACCGGCTTGGGAGGCTGCTGGCCATGGGAATCACGTGTATGCTGGGGGTGCAGGCCCTGATCAACATGGGCGCCGCATCGGGAGTTCTGCCCATCACCGGCATAACGCTGCCGTTTTTCAGCTACGGGGGCTCGTCGCTGGTGATTTGTATGTGTCTGGCCGGTATACTCATAAACGTCTCGCGCCAGGAATGCGGGCCGTCTGCGGCTTGCGATGGGAGGGATAAGCGTGAACGTGGCGATATGCGGCGGAGGGACCGGAGGCCATCTCCACCCCCTGCTCGCGCTGGCAGAGGAGCTCGCATCGCATGAAGGCGTGGAGCTCACGCTCTTCCTGAGCCGGAAATCTCCCATCAGCGCCTCTCTGGAGGGGAAGAGAGTGGTCACCCTGGAGGTGAGCGGTTTCGTCCGCCGCCCGGATGCAGCGAACCTCAAGGCCTTGGCGGACATGCTCAGGGCGTTCGCACTCTGCCGGCGCGAGATGAAGAAAGACGCGCCGGCGGTGGCGGCCACGTTCGGCGGTTACGCCAGCGTGCCCGGTGCGGCGGCCGCCCTCAGCCTGGGAGTGCCGCTCCTCATCCACGAGCAGAACGCCGTCCCGGGGCTGGCAAACCGTCTCCTGGCTTTCGCGGCAAGAAAGCTCGCGGTATCCTTCGCCATTACGCTGGAATCGCGGCCCGGCTGGAAGAAGAAGGCCGTGGTCACCGGCAACCCCCTGCTGCGCAAGCCCGGGGCGGGGACGAGAAAGGAGGCACTGGACCTTTTCGACTTGCGGAAGTGCCGCAAGACCCTGGCGGTGGTGGGGGGAAGCCAGGGGGCTGCCTCTCTCAACCGGGCCGTGCTTGAGGCGCTGCCGGCGTGGAGCGGACGCGACGACCTGCAAATAATCCATGCCGTGGGCAGAGGGAAGTACGGTGAGTTCGTGGCGCAGGCAGTGGAGGCTGCGGGGGGAGAGCTCGTCTACAGGCCGTTGGAGTTCATAGAGCGCATGGACCTCCTGTACAGCGTCGCTGACCTGGTGGTGTGCCGGGCCGGGGCATCGACCGTCGCCGAGCTGGCCGCCGCGGGGTGCCCGGCCATCCTGGTGCCTTACCCTTATGCCACGGCCGCGCATCAGGACGCAAACGCAGGGGTACTGACCCAGGTGGGAGCCGCGGTGGTCATAGAGGACCGTTATCTGGACGGGAGCCGCCTGGTGCGCGAGGTCGATTCGCTGCTGTCGGATGCGGCGAGGCTTGAGGCGATGCGCGAAGCGGCCCGGCGGGAGGCAAGGCCCGATGCCGCCGCGGACCTTGCCGCACTGGTCCTGTCGCTGGCAGAGGAGGAAAGATGGAGGGAAACGAAAAAGTCCATTTCGTAGGCATCGGAGGCGCGGGCATGAGCGCCATCGCCGTGGTGCTGCTGGCGAAGGGCATACAGGTCAGCGGCTCCGACCTCAAGGAGTCGCGCAACACCAGGCGCCTGCAGCAGATGGGCGCGCGTATCTTCATCGGGCACCGGGCGGAGAACGTGGAGGGAGCGGACATCCTGGTCGCGTCCTCCGCCGTCCCGGAAAGGAACCGCGAGCTCGCCCGGGCGCGCGAGCTGGGCCTGCGGGTGATGCCACGCGCGGCCATGTTGGATATGATCATGGCGGAAGGCAAAGGTATAGCCGTGGCCGGCACTCACGGCAAGACCACCACCACCTCCATGATCAGCATGATCATGCGCGAGGCCGGGCTGGACCCCACCTACGTCATCGGGGGTGAGCTCAACGACGTGGGCAGCAACGCCCACGCCGGCAGCGGAGAATACGTCGTCGCCGAAGCGGACGAGAGCGACGGGTCGTTCCTGCTCCTGCGGCCCTGGGCGGAGGTCATCACCAACGTCGAGGAAGACCATCTGGACTTCTTTCACAGCGGCGAGGAGGTGGAGGAATACTTCCGCCGCTTCATCTCACTGTTGCCTCCCGAGGGGCTGCTGGTCCTGGCGGGGGACGACCCGGGATGCGCTCCCCTCAGCGGTCGCGGCAAGGCGCGCGAGGTCACCTTCGGGGAGAAAGAAGGCAACGAGTTTCGGAGCGTCGAAACCCACCTTTTTCCTGGTAGTAGTTCTTTCCAGGTGTGCAGGGACGGGATAAAGCTCGGCGAGGTAAAACTGGGAGTACCGGGCGAGCACAACATGCGCAACGCCATGGCGTCGCTGGCGCTGACCCTCTCTCTGGGGGTGGACTTCGAGGTAGCGGCACGGGCGCTGGGCTCCTTCCGCGGAGTGCAGCGGCGCTATGAGCGCATCGGCGAGGTGGCGGGCGTCAGGATAATAGACGACTACGCCCACCACCCCTCCGAGGTCGCGGCGACGCTCGCAGCGGCGGCGATGGAGGACGCCGGCCGCGTAGTGTGCGTTTTCCAGCCGCACCGCTACACGCGCACCGCCGCGCTTTGGGAGGGTTTCGGGAGGGCGCTGACGCCTGCGGACCTGGTGGTCGTGACCGACGTCTATGCGGCGGGAGAGGAGCCCATACCCGGTGTGAGCGGGAAGCTCATCGTGAACGCGATTCTGGATGCCGAACCGGCGAAGCAGGTGGCGTATATCCCCAGGCGCTCCCAGTTGGGAGCCGCCGCGGCCCGTTTCCTGCGGGCGGGGGACCTGGTCCTGACCATGGGAGCGGGTGATGTCACCCAATGTGCCGCGGAGATCGCGAGCATACTGAAGGAGCGCGACGGCATGGCCGGGAATGCGTAGGAGGGCTGAGGGGCGTTGTATGCCGGCGAGTTGAGGGATAGGTTGCGGGGTAGGTTCAACGGGAGCTTGAGAGAGGGTGTGCCCCTGGCCGGCTTCACCACCTTCCGTATCGGGGGTCCCGCGGCGCTGTTGGCGGTACCGGCTGGGAGAGACGACCTGCTGGAGCTCATGCGGGCCGTGGCGGAGACGGGGTCGCCCTTTACGGTACTGGGCCGGGGGTCCAACGTGCTCGTGTCCGACCTCGGCTTCGACGGGGTTGTGGCCGTGCTTGGGAGGGGGATGGACGGCGTCGTTATTAAGGATGAAG
>CAYPZH010000175.1:0-2059 GCA_964415205.1 uncultured Actinomycetota bacterium
GGGGCAGATCGAGAAACTCATAACCGAGATCAAGAGCCTGGTGAGCAGGGCCATGCAGGCCATGGAGGAAGGCAGCCAGAGGGTGAACGAGGGCACGGACGTGACCAGGGAGGCGCATTCCCTGTTCTCCGAGATCGATGAGGCAAGCATGAGGATCGCGCGCTTTATCGCGTCCGTGACCGACGCCACCTCCACCATGGAGCCCGTGAATCAGAGGGTGGTGGAATCGGTCAGGGCCATCGCCGAGATCTCGGAGCAGGTGGCCACGAACATGCAGGAGGTGTCGGCGTCCATAGAGGAGCAATCCGGCTCGATCGAGGAGGTCGTCGCCCTCATGCACGAGCTGGACGGCATGTCCACCATGCTCAACAACCTTCTCCTGGAGTACAAGGTCTAGGAGAGGGAAAATGAACGGTTCCGTAATCCCGTCCGGCGCAAAGCATTGTTGAGATATACCAAATTGGGTATGGGCCACTCCCTGTATTCAAAATATAATGTTCACTAACAACACTACGGCAAAATATGCCTTACCCTGCCGGGCGTATAGCCTGCGCCCTGCCACCAACCCGTACTGCCGCTATATGAAAAGCCAGACCCGGTTGAAGCCCAGACATGCCAGCGCACGTTGCCCGATCCATAATCGTAAAGGGCAGCGACATCCGTCTTTGTATCCTTGTTGAAGTCACCGCAAGTAATGCCCACGACCTTGTCTCCGTTGTAGCCGCTATCAACAGCCCACCAGCCACTGCTCCCCTGATAGAGGAAACTGCTGCCGCTTGACAGCCACACATGCCAGCGGCTTTTACCTCCTCCATAGTTGTAAAGGACCGCGATATCGGCCCTGCCGTCTGCATTAAAATCGCCTGGAACGGCATCCTTAATACCAGTGGCAGTATAGTTGTCGACCGCCCACCAACCACTGCTCCCCGAATAAGTAAAGGATGAACCGGTTGAAGTCCAGACATGCCAGCGCACCTTACCACTTCCGTAGTTATAGAGCGCAGCTATGTCCCCCTTGCCATCCTTATTGAAGTCTCCGGAAACCGCCCTTACTACCTTGCTGGCATCGTATCCACTGTCGACTTTCCACCATCCGTTACTACCGTTGCTGATATTGAACTTGGTGCCGTCCGACAGCCAGACATGCCAACGCGATGCTGTGCCACCGTAGTTGTACAATGCCGCGATATCGGTCTTGCCATCGCAGTTGAAATCCCCGGAAACAGCTTGTGCCACAGCTGTTGCGGTATAGCTTCCCGAGTTCATCCACCAGCCGTTACTGCCATTGCTGATATTAAATTTTGTGCCGTCTGATAGCCAGACATGCCAACGGCAATTGTGGTTGCCGTAATCGTACAGCGCGGTAATGTCTGTCTTACCATCACCATTGAAGTCGCCATAGAGGGCATGAACTACTTGTGACGCTGTGTAACTTCCAGAGTTCTTCCACCATCCGTTGTATGCATTGCTGATGTTTAATTTGGAGCCGTCGGAGAGCCAGACATGCCAGCGGCAATTGCTATTGCTATAGTCGTAAAGAATCGTGATGTCTCCCCTACCATCACCATTGAAATCGCACTTCGGCACGGGTAAGCGTGGGTAAACCTTGAAGGTCACTGTATTACGGTTCTTTATGGCTATCCATTTCCCGCCGACCTTCGCGGCAGGTATGGCCGTATAGCTACCGGTCCTGGTTAAGATGCGGGAATCCGAGAAGGAATAGGAAGCTCCGGCGGCAAGCGTTATATTGGAAAAGCCGTCTAAGTCCTGGGTAGTAGCACCGTCCTGGATATCCACCGCCAGCCTCTCGATGGTAAGGGTCTTGCCGCTTACGTTCTTTACACTGAAGGTACCTCTCATCTTATACCCGACCCTGGGCGGGTTACCGGAAAAGCTTATAACAAGGTTTGCGGACATCTGCAGGAGATCGGTCGAGGTCGAAGGGTCTTTTCTGCCAGGCCAGCGCGAGGGGGGCGGATATGCCCAGCCAGCATAGTTGCCTATTGTCGAGTAGAGCTGCTTTCTTACCTTTTGACTATATCCTGCATGTACTACATAC
>CAYPZH010000175.1:2159-6767 GCA_964415205.1 uncultured Actinomycetota bacterium
TCCTGCATGTACTACATACCCGTTGCCTACATAAATACCCACATGGCCAAATGAGGTAAGGTTGAAAAAAACGAGGGCTCCTGTGGGTGCATTCGTTGCCGCACTGGTTTTTAGCCTCCCTAGCTTCTTCATTTCATTCTTCAATTCAACAGCATTGCCACCCGCGTTATTGGCCCCATAAGCGTTCCCCACAAATCTGGCGCACCAACCCTGTCCACTACTGTCAATTGACTCCTGCCATTGACCATTCGGCATATACCAGCCGTACTTGCCTACTTGTGCTTTTGCCCACGCCACTTCGCCTGCAGGGTTGCCATCATATGCAAAAGCTTGCTGTTGAGAAAACCCCGGGAAGGCGAGGACCATCAGCAAGGCTGCCAGCAGTACCGGGATTACAAAACGGATGCTTCTCGTACCTTTCATGAGTTCCACCCCCATTACTCTAGGAACAATTACAGCAAACATGGCATAGCCCAAATATCAGGGCCCCTAGAAGGAGAAATATGGTCAAGCGCAGCTAGTAGGATGATAGCCGAATTGATGCAAGCATATCCCCCCAATACTCTCGATATACTCTTAGCCCCACCCTGCATGCTCAGTTGCATGAATCTGGACACCCGATTGCGTAAACGTGGACACTTCCGGAGCGAAGCGACGCCGGACGTATGTCTAACCCCCAACTGTCCAGCTTGACATCGAATTTCCGTCTTCCCTATGAGTTTATCACCTCCTTTTTATCAATATCGTTATGAAGCATCAACTTGCCCAACTTGCCCCGCCAGCTGTCCTCATTCGATTGGTGATCCCTACCGGTGACGAGACCTAGTTGCCACCATTCTCTCCATCCCCGCTTTCTTTCTTGGGCTTCTTCTTTCTCATGGAAGGGCCCTTGAGCTCGATTCTATTGCATTGTGTACGATCCTGTCCAGAGTGGCGTCGGCGATGGTGGGCTCGCCGATGACCTCGTGCCAGGAGGAGACGGGAAGCTGCGAGGCCATGATCACCGCACCGGAGCCGTGCCGGTCCTCGATGACCTCCAGGACCTGCCTCCTCTCTGCGTCCGAGAGGGAAGCCAGGCCCCAGTCGTCCACCACCAGCACATCCGCCCTCTCGAGCTTGGCCAAGAGCTTCGGCCAGGAGCCGTCCGCGCGGGCGAGCAGCAGGACGCTCAGGAGCCGGGGGACTCGGAAGTAGAGGGCGGAGAACCCCTTCCTCATGGCCTGGTCGGCAAGGGCGCAGGCCAGATAGGTCTTACCGGTACCCGTGGGGCCGACGATGAGCACCGACGCGCGTTGCGCCACCCAGCGGCAGTCCGCAAGCGAGCGCATGAGCGCGGCATCCAGCCCCCGGCTGGTGCGGTAGTCTATGTCCTCCATGCTTGCCTGTATCTTCAGCTTAGCCACTTTCATGCGCCGCTCCAGCTTGCGTCCCTCCCGGTCCTCCCACTCCCGGTCCACGAGCATCCCCAGCCTCTCCTCGAAGGAGAGGGAATCGTAGGCGGATAGCTCCAGCTGTTCCGTGAGAGCGTCTCTCATGCCGTAAAGCTTCATCGCGTTCATCTTCTCTATGGTCTGCTCAAGCAACATATCCGATCTCCTTTTCAGTTGTAGTATTCGGGGCCGCGGATGTTTTCGTGCTCCGGCAGCCTCAGGGCGCCCTCCTCCTGTTCCGGGAGCCGGTCCAGGCCCGCGGAAAGGATCGACTTCATGCTCCTGTAGGAGATGGCGCCCGAGGAGAGCGCGCGCCCGGCCGCCGCCTCCACCCTCTCGGGAGAGTACCTGGCCGAGAGGCGGATGATCCCCAAGCAGGAGCGGTAGCCCATCTCCGGATGGGGCTTGGAGGCCATGATCGCGGAGACGAGTTCGCGCGGTGGCGGGCCCGGTCTCGCGTGCCCAGGAGACGATGCGGGAAGGAGTCCATTCCAGATAGGCGCGGTGGGAGGCGGGACGGTGCTCGTCCTGCGTGGTGGCTCGTCCCCTCGCGTAGCTGCGGGGGTGCGAGGCCACCCTCTTGCCCCGGTGATAAACCTCTATCGTCCTTGAGGTGAGCCTCACCTCCACCCGCTCGCGCACCAGCCGGTAAGGCACGGAGTAGTAGTGGCCCTCCACCTCCACGTGATAGTCGATGTTCACCCGCGCCCTCTTGCGGTGGGCGAACTCATAGGGGCAGGAGGGCAGGGGGAGAAGGGCGGGGCGGTCGATGAGCTCGAAGAGCTCGCGCCTCGATGCGCCCAGCCCGGCCATCTTGCGGTTGTTCAAAAACTCCAGCCGCTCCCTTACGGCCCGGTTGGCTTCCGCTACGGAGTGGAAGATACGGTTGCGCAGTGGTGCGATCACCCAGCGCTCCACCTGCAGCACGGCGTTCTCCACCTCGGCCTTGTCCTTTGGCTTCCTCACCCGGGCGGGGATCACGCAGCAGCCGTAGTGGGCGGCCATCTCGGCGTAGGTGGGGTTTAGGTCCGGCTCGTAGCGGCAGGGAGAGGTGATGACTACCTTGGTGTTGTCCGGCACCAGTATATGCGGCACTCCCCCCAGATAGGAGATGGCGCTCGCATGCGCCCCTATCCAGTGGATGAGTTCCTCCGAGGGGCAGGCCTGCGCGTAGGTGAAGCTCGAGAATCCCATGGCTGCGACGAATACCGGGACCTCGGTGATCTCGCCCGTCGCAGGGTCCACGATGCGCATCTTCTGCCCGGCGAAGTCGCAGAAGAGCTTCTCCCCCGCCTTGTGGACCTGGCGCATCGAGAGCTCGAGCTTTCCCGCCCAGCGGCGGTAATGCCTCGTGAACTGCGCGTAGGAGTAGTGGTCCTGCGGGTGCTCGGCCGCATACTCCTCCCAGAGGAGCGCCAGCGTCACCCCCTTGCGCGAGAGCTCGGTGTGGATGTCTTTCATATCCGGGAGGGGTTTCTCGCTTCTTTTCTCCTCTCCGTAGAGGAGCCCCTCCAGGACCTCGTCGTCCATCTCCTCTGCAAGGGGCCAGGTGATGGCGGCCACGCGGGCTCGCCTGAGGCACTCGCCGACGGTGGTGGGCGATACGGAAAGCGAGCGCGCTATCTGCCGGTTGGTGAGGCCCACCTCATGCGCGAGCCTCAGGATCTCTCTCGTCTTTCTCATAGACAACCTCCTTGCTGACACAATCCTCTCCTTTCTCTCGAAGAGGATTGTCCGCTCTTGGGGGTTATCCGGCGAGGCCTCTGCTGTCGTGTCTGCCGCCTGAGGCGTTTCCGTCAGCAATTGCATGAAGGTGGACACCCATTTGCATCCTCGGTGAAAAACGTCCAGCTTGGATGCAATTAACTGTCCAGCTTCCCTGCAATCAGGTGTCCAGCTTGATGCAATTCAGTGTCCAGAATGAATGAAATTTTGCATTGAGGGTGTTCTGCTCCCCTTCAATGCTTCTGCTATAGGTAAACGAGATTACTCCATACTTTTTACGATTGAATTCGTGTCCCTGTAACCTTTGTTCAAATTTCCGAGAGACAATTTGTCTCTTTTCAGGTATAAGATCCATAATTTCTTGCGGTATATGTGTAAAAGCATTGTTTTCAATCATTTCTTTCCCGGACGTATTTATATCAAAATCCTTCCTCTCCTTAAGAATATCTGGAGCATCGATGAATAGGCTTCCCTTAGTGTATTTTAGCTCGATGTTTTCCAGTTCATATCCAAATGGCGCAGTGTCAATAGTAATAACTTCCGTATTTAGCAGGAGTTTCCGAGATAAACACCCCCCTTTCCCATAAAACCCCAGCATAATTGCCATTTCCAGGTGCCTGAAAACATAAGACCCCACTGATAAGACAAAGCAAAGGGGATAAATGCCCATGTAGTAGTGCAAATAGGGCACATATTGTGCTTGACACATAAGACCCTACATGATATATTGTGTACATGGCTCACTTCCACATAAAGAAGAAGAAGGGAAGACCCTACCTGTACGTGCGGGAGATAGCCCGGGTAGATGGAAAACCCAAGGTGGTCTCCCAGGTGTACGTGGGCTCCCCCGAGAAGGTGGCCGCCATGGCCCGTGGCGAGCTGGGAGAGGAAGTAAAGCTCCGGGTGGAGGAGTTCGGGGCGCTATTTGTGGCCAGCCTCATGGACGAGGGTGTGGATCTCGCGGGCATTGTGGATGCCGTGGTGGGAAGGGGAGAGAGGGAGGAAGGCCCCACGGTGGGCGAGTACTTCCTCTACGCCGTCTTCAACCGCATGGTTGAGGCGAAGAGCAAGCGTGCCCTTCCGGAATGGTACGGACGGACCGCGGTGCATCAGATAAGGCCGGTGGATGTATCTCAGCTCTCAAGGCAGCGCTACTGGGGGAAGTGGGAGCGGGTGGGAGAGGGTGAGCTTTCCGAGATCAGCCGGCGCTTCTTTCAAAAGGTAGCCGAGCTGGAGGAGCCGGCCGCCGACTGCCTGCTCTTCGACACCACCAACTACTACACCTACATAGCCACGCGTACGCCTTCCGAACTGGCCAAGCGGGGACACAACAAGGAGGGGAAACACCACCTCCGCCAGGTGGGCCTGGGGCTTCTGGTGGAGAGGGAATCAGGTCTTCCCCTGTGGTGGTGCGCCTACCCCGGCAACCTGCACGACTCCCGCCTCTTTTCCT
>CAYPZH010000176.1:0-6760 GCA_964415205.1 uncultured Actinomycetota bacterium
CCCATAGACCGAGAACCGGGGGCCGGGATTAAAAAGAGACGCGCATATCAGTAGTTAAAAGTGAAGATGCCCGCCGGGGTGTCGCCTGCATATAAAACACAGCCCGAGAACCGGGGGTCGGTCTGAAGCGACCCGTCTGAGCTGCCCCCAGCCCGGGGAACTACCAGGTCGGTCGCAGCGAGCGCGCTTTCCCAAGGTTTCTTCTTATCAAGAAGCGGGGAGCGCAGCCGAGCGAGACCGTTACCTGGAGGCCCCGGGCTGGAAAAGTACCGGGGAGCGAAGACCGTTACCCCCAGGCTCGGGCGATAAAAGTCTCTACAGCCCTTCGAAAGGCTGGGCGCCCTCCGGGGCCTTGACCTCCACCGCCACGCCGTATTCGGGGAAGTCCATGGTTATCTCGACGCGCGCCTTCTCCGGCAGCAAGGGGATGCCCAACATCTCGCTCACCGAGGGCAGCTCGGTACTCGCGGCAAAGAACACCTGGCGTATCACCGGCTCGTCGGTCTGGATACAGGCCTCGATGACCACGTCGGCCTCCTCGAGGTATTCCACTATCTCGCCGGCGCTCATTCCGAGTTCGGCGGCGAGCTCGCGCACGGAATCCAGGGCGGAGATAGCCTGCAGGTCCGGCACCACCTCGTAGACAGTGCACTCAAAGTCTCCCACCGTCTTCTCTCCCAGCTCGTTCACCTCCTGCGCGTTGGATATGATCTCCGGGATGTCGGACAGTATGCCGACGACGGCATCGATGGCTCCCTCGCCTACCCCATCCATCAACTCGCCCTCTAGAACGTACCATCCGCCTCCGAATTGCAGGTAGGCGGCGCCGTCCACGTAGCGCAGGGAGATCTCCATCCCCATGACCGTGAAGCGCGCCTCCAGCTCTCCCGCGTCCAGGTCCATCCAGGCGTCGCCCTGGAGGTTCAAGCCCATGCCCTGCTCCCCCTCCAGGGGGGAGAGAGATACGTTCATCTGGACATGCGCGCTGCCCGCCTCGCCGGCCGCCTGCGCCGCCGCCGCGAGGGTCTCCTGCGGGTCCCGGGCTTTTTCCCCGCAGCCGGCGAGGAACACCGCCGCCGCCAGCACGAGCACGAGCGGGAACAAGATCGCGCGCGTTCTCCAGGCCAAGTCCAACACCCCCAGCGTCTATCCCTTGTACAACAGGGACTGTTCTGGTTTTTCTATCTCCACCTTCTGGTTGTATGTGGGGAAGTCTATCTCCATGATGATCTTCACGGTGTAAGAGGGGTTCTGTTCATCCGCCGGCTGCACCATCTCGATATTGTATAGCATGCGCCTGAGGACCAGGTATTCCTTGTCGAACCAGTATTCGTAATCGACGCTGGCCTCGTTCAGCGACTCCATTGTCTCCTCCAGCTCGCTCAAGGTCTCCTCGGGAAGCTGCTCCTGGTCACCCTTGATCATGTCCAGGAACTCCTGGTTCTCCATGATGGCGTCGAAGTTGGGTACCATGGCGATGTGGTAGCAGTCCCTTCCGTTCACCACCTCGTCCTCCAGGCGGGTTATCTTCTGAAAGTTGTCCATGTATTCCGCAGTGTTGCGGGTTATCTCGGAGACGCTGGGTATGCTCAGGCTGGAGCCCGCCGGGAGCTCGTACCAGGGCCCGTCCTCCTCGCTGCGGTAGTACTGCACGCCGCCGTAGAGCACGTAATCGAAATCGATCTCGAAGGACGGCCAGTTCATGTGGGCCTTTACGTTATCTCTCTCGGAGTCGTAATAACCCTCGCCGTTGAGTGCGACC
This sequence comes from uncultured Actinomycetota bacterium, assembly GCA_964415205.1. Classification (GTDB taxonomy): domain Bacteria; phylum Actinomycetota; class Geothermincolia; order Geothermincolales; family RBG-13-55-18; genus SURF-21. The sequence goes on from CAYPZH010000176.1 coordinate 1,763, forward strand.
TCGCTGGTGTAGGCCTGCTGGCTGGTGGGGGGGACGATAAAGGAGTAGTCGAACACGTAGTGAAGCGTCTTGGCCTCGTCGGTGGCGTTCAGCCCGTCGAGCATGATCTTCTCCGGGGTGGCGTTCTCGGGCATCTCCCGTTTCATCAGGCCCTCGGAACCGCCATCGCCGCAAGCAGCCACGAAAACGGAGACGCCCAGGGTCAGGCAGACTACGAGCGCCACCGCCCCCATCGCTCCTCTGCGCATGTGCACCCTCGCTTTCAATCGCGACTACTCCGGCACGCACTAAAATAACACAACCCCGGCGGGGGAAAAAGCTGGTGCTCCCGGCGGCTCCCGCGCAAGCCGGGCACCCGCGCTGATCCCGGGTCCGTAACAGGCCTCCGTAGCCTTTACCGCCTTCCTGCACCGCCACCTGTCTTGAGACGGACGCCGCGGGAGCGCAGTTCCACGCCGCGGCGTCGCGGCCGTCTGCCAGGGCGGGGGATGGCCCGCCCCGGCTCAGCCGTCCTCCTTCCCGAACAGGGGGACCTTCACGCCGCCTTCCCCGGGTACCCACACGCGGGAAGCGTCGATGACGTGCACGACCTCCCAGCCTTTTTCCTCCAGGACCCCGGCGATGAAGCGGCGGTGGCACCTCCAGGGCAGCGCCTCCGCGCACACTACCGCCGTCGGGGCTTCCGCGGCGAGCCGTTCCAGGCGCGAGAGACCGCTGGCGAAAGCGTCCGTCTGCATGTGCTTCTCGTAGCCCCCCTTGCGGTAACCCCCGAGCTCTTCCCCCAGCCAGAAGTATTCCACTCCCGCACCCCGCAGGGCCGCGGAGAAAGGCTCGCGTGAGAACTGCGGGTACCTGCGGCTGGCTGGGAATGAACGCACGTCGCACACCCTCGCTATGCCTTTGGCGCGCAGTACGTCCAGGAACTCCTCCATGGAGCGGGTGCTCGTCCCCAGGGTGTAGACGACCCGGCCCGTTGCCTTCACAGCGAGTAGAGCTCGTCGTCGGAGAGGAGCTCGAGGTCCCTGGCGCGCAGGATGTCCTCCGCCTCGGCGACCTTCTCCACCTCCACCACCAGGATGGCCGTCTTGCGGTCCTGGAAGACGAACCCGTAGGCATCCTCCACGTTCACGCCGCTGTCCCCGAGGATACGGCAGACGCGGTGCAACCCCCCGGGGCGGTCGTCCATGACCACGGCGATGACCTCTTTGAGGAAGGCGGAGAAACCCGCTTCCTGCAGCGCCGCGAAGGCCTTGTGGGGGTCGTCCACCAGCAGCTTGATGACGCCGTATTCCTCGGCCCCGGAGATGGTGATGGCGCGTATGTTGATGTCCTCTTCAAGCAGCACCTCGGTCAGGCGCTCCAGCCTCCCCGGCTGGTTCTGCGCGAAGACGTTCACCTGGTTGGCCATGTCAATCCCCCCTCGCGAGATCTCTCTTATCCAGCACCCGCACCGCCTTGCCCTCCCCGGCGGGGAGGGAACCGGGCTCGACCAGCTCGACTATGGGGGTCACCAGCACCTCCTGGCGCAGCTCCTCCATGATGCGGCGGCGCAGGCGGTTCAGCTCCCGCACCTCCCCGTGCCACAGCTCACCCGCCACCTCCACCAGCACGCGCATCTCGTCCATGGCCCCCACCGTGTCCAAAACGATCTGGTAGTTGGAGCCCACCCCCAGCACCCCCAGGAGCACCTTCTCGACCTGCATGGGGAAGACGTTGACCCCCTTGACGATGAACATGTCGTCGCTACGCCCCTTGATGCGCGAGATGCGGCGGTGCACCCTGCCACAGGGGCAGTCGCCGGGGATAACGGAGGCGAGGTCGCGCGTGCGGTAGCGCAGCAGGGGCATGCCCTCGCGGTTGAGCGAGGTAAACACCAGCTCACCCTCCTCTCCCTCCCGCACCGGCTCCAGGGTGTCCGGGTCGAGCAGCTCCAGGAGGAAGCTGTCCTCCCACACGTGCATGCCCTGCTTGGCGGGACATTCGAAGGCCACCCCGGGCCCGCACATCTCCGAGAGGCCGTAGGAATTGAAGGCGTCCACCCCGTAGGCCTCCTCGACGCGGCGCCTCAGCCCCTCGGTATGGGGCTCGGCGCCGATGAAGGCGATGCGCAGGTCGGTGTCCGTGCGCGGGTCCAGGCCCAGTTGGGTGAAGACCTCCAGCAGGTAGAGGGCGTAGGAGGGGATGATATGTATGACCGTGGTGTGGAAGTCCTGCATGAGCTGTATCTGCCGCCTGCTGTTCCCCGAGCCGGCGGGGATGACCAGGGCCCCCAACCTCTCGGCGGCGTAATGGAAGCCGAGGCCGCCGGTGAAGAGCCCGTAACCCATCATGTTCTGAAAGACGTCCGAGCGCCGCACCCCCGCCATGTACATGCAGCGAGCCACCAGCCCGGCCCAGGCCTCGATGTCCCTGGCGGTATGGAAGATGACCGTTGCCTGCCCCGTGGTGCCGGACGAGGAATGCACGCGCACGATGTCGTCCATGGGAACGGTGAGAAAACGGGCGGGGTCGCCGCCCCTGAGGGTGTTCTTATCCATGCAGGGCAGACGCCTGATGTCCTCGAGGGAGGCCACGGCGGCGGGGTCGAACCCTGCTTCCCGGAACCATTCGCGGTAGAAGGGGCTACGCGTGCAGCGCTCCAGGGTCTCCCGCAGCCGCCGCAGCTGCAGGGCTTCCAGTTCCCGCCTCTGCAGGGTCTCCTTCTCCGGGTCCCAGTGCTTGCCATCCGCCGCCATCTTCTTCCTCCGTTTTCTTACCATCTCCCGTCAACCACGCTGAGACACCGGCCTGGGTCAATTCTATCATTGACGCTAGCCGTCCCGATGCCACCCGCCGCGCTATCCTACGCATGCATATCCCTGCGGAGGCCGATCTCAGGGCTTGACTCCCAGGCCCCCCTTAGGCTTTAAACCTCACCGCGAGATGGGGCCACAGTTCCCTGAAGCCTAGGCGCCGGTAAAGGGCGACGGCGGCGGCGTTGTCGCGCTGCGTCTCCAGGCGCACCGTCCTGCCGCGGGACAGGCTCGCCCCGCACACCAGCGTGCAGGCCGCGGCCGCGAGGCCGCGCCGCCTGTGCCCGGGCACGGTAAAGACCCCGCCGAGCTCGTCCGCCTGGGGGGTGGCGGCCTCTATCTCCGCCTTGGCCACCGCCTCTCCGTCACGGCGCACCAGCGCGGCGGTGCCCTCCTCCAGGCAGCGCCGCATCTGGGAGCGGATGATCCAGGCCTCGGGGCAGCTTTCCAGCAGCTCCAGGTGCAGCATCCTCTCCAGCCCGGCCATGCTCTCCAGGTCGTCCTCTCCGGCGGCCTCGGCGCCTTCCCCGCCGGGGACGAAATCACGCGCCTCTAGCGCCAGGCTAATCTCCTCTTCGCGGTGCTCCACAGCCCGAGCCAGTCCCCCCACGGCGGCAAGCAGTCCCTCGACCTCCACCTCGGGGCCGGCCAGCACCTCGGGCAGGCCCCAGAGGGAAAGGGCCCGCTCCGCCAGCGACGCGGCCGTATCGCCGCGCGCGGCGACCCTCATCATACCCTGGTTGCTGAGGAACAACAGCCCCCGCATGCCGTCGGAGTCGCGTGCCGCCAAGTACCTGCCCTGCTCCGCAAGCCCCAGGTTGAAAAGGCCCCAGCGGCGCAAGGCCCAGGCGATGCGCAGGTTGATCACGGGATCCTGTTCAAGGAAGGCCAGCGCCTCCTTTTCCCTCCCGATCTCCAACTCCTCGATGCGAATAGGACTCACCTCCGCGTGGCGTTCCCGGGGTCTGGGGGGGTATGATCCGTCAGACCCGTTTCCTGGCCAGGGCCAGCAACTTGCTCCGGTAAGGCTTTACATCCACGTTCTCCAGGCCCGCTTTTTTCAGGACCGCTTCCAGCCCCTCCGTGTCAAAGGGTTCGTTTGCCTCTCCGCCATGCTCGTGGTTCATCATGAGCTTCGTCAATCGAGTATCTCTGAAATCGGATAGGGCCATCCGTCCGCCCGGTTTGAGCAGGCGCTCCCATTCTGCTATGGCCGCCTCCGGTTCGAACAGCTCATGCAGGAGATTATTGGATACGACCAGGTCAACAAGTTCACCATCGAGACCGGTGGCATCCACTGCCGCCTTGATCGCCTCGATACGATCGTCGACCTTCCTGGCGCGGGCCCTTTTCATAAGGCCGGCCAGCATCTCATCCGAGAGATCCACGCATATGACCTTGCCGGAATCGAGCTTTTCCGCGATCTGCAGACCAAGGTAACCTGAGCCGCAGCCCGCATCGAGGACAACCGCGCTCCTATCGAGGGAAGGCAAGACCTCCTTCAGTAGAGCGGCACCGCTCCGGCCCAACAAGATATCCTCCAACCTGCGCAAAGGGGCCCCCATGAGAAAAGCCCCGCGCTTTCCTTGTTTTCCCCTCCAATCCGTTTGGGTCCTGTCCTCCTCCATGATCACCCCTCTTATCGATCCGTCATCAACGCAATCCTAATGCATACCCGGCGTTATTGGAAATGGCATGCGATGCAGAAATGCGCCCGCGGTTTTCGCGCAGGTTCTGCTACAATGGTGGCGTGAACAGCGAGAGAGAGAACAGCGATATCATCGAGTTCGAGTCACGATATGACTTCCCCCTCGACCGCTTCCAGCACGAGGCCATCGAGCAACTTTCACGCGGACGCTCCGTCCTGGTGGTGGCGCCCACAGGCTCCGGGAAGACGGTGGTGGCTGAATACGCGGTCTGGGCGGCCGAGAAGACGGGGGATAAGACCTTTTACACCACCCCGCTCAAGGCCTTGAGCAACCAGAAATACCGCGATTTCTGCTCCGTTTACGGCACGGACAACGTGGGGCTCCTCACCGGCGACAACAGCATCAACGGCGAAGCGCCGGTGGTCATCATGACCACCGAGGTACTGCGCAACATGATCTACGAGCGCTCCGACACCCTTTACGGGCTGCGTTACGTGGTCCTTGACGAGTGCCACTACCTCATGGACCCCTTCCGAGGGCCGGTATGGGAGGAGATA
>CAYPZH010000177.1:0-6746 GCA_964415205.1 uncultured Actinomycetota bacterium
GAGGCCACGGAGCTGGAGGGCGTCAAAGCGCTTGACGACTACACGCTGGAAGTGACGCTTTCCTACCCCTATGCGGACTTCATCTACCACACCTGCCACCCCGTTTTCTCACCCATCCCCAAGGAAGTGGTGGAGGAGGTAGGAAGCGAGAACTTCTCCGATAACCCGGTGGGGACCGGCCCCTTCAAGTTCAAGGAGTGGGTGCACGAGCAGCAGGTGGTGGTGGAGAGGTTCGACGATTACTACGGCGAGCCTGCTTTTCTGGACAGCGTGGTGTTCAAGATCTACATGGATGAGGAGACAGCCTACCAGGACTTCAAGGCCGGCGGACTGCACGACGCCCAGATACCGCAGGGGCAGTTCGCGGCCGCGGAGGCCGAGTTCGGCGACAGGGCCCTCTTCGAGCCCATGCTCGGCATCTACTATTACGGCTATAACATGAACACCGAGCCCTGGAAGAGCAGTCCAGATCTGCGCAAGGCCCTTAACTATGCCGTCGACCGCCAGACCCTGTGCGACGTGGTGATGGAGGGCCAGCGCAACCCGGCCACCGGCCTGGTACCCGAGGGCATCGTGGGCTTCCAGAAGAACGCCATGGAGTACGAGTACGACCCGGAGAAAGCCAAGGAGCTCCTGGAGGCAGGCGGGTTCCCCGGAGGCCAGGGATTGCCCCAGCTGACGCTGGGATATAACACCGGCGTCGGGCATGACACCATCGCCCAGTTCGTCCAGGGGAACTTCGCGGACGTCGGGGTCAACTTCAACATCGAGGGCTATGAGTGGGGTACCTACCTCGACCTCATCCAGGCGGAGCAGATAACGTTCTTCCGCTTGGGTTGGCTGGCCGACTATCCCATCATGGACAACTTCCTCTACCCGCTGTTCTTCTCCGAGAACGCCGGTATAGACAACATGACCCAGTACAAAAACCCCGAGGTGGATGCGTTGCTGCTGCAGGCGCGCAGCACTCCTGACGAGGACGAGAGGATCGAACTCTACCGCGAGGTGGAAAAGAAGATCCTCGCCGATGCGCCCGAAATCCCGCTGATGTTCTACAAGACCTCGCGTGTTTACGCCGAGGGCATCGGCGGCTATATGCGCACCGCTGATGACCTTACACCTCTGGAGCGTGTCTACTTCACGGAGTAAGTACCGTACGGGCGTTTGACGACGCTGACGGGGGCCTGCGGGATATCCTTGCAGGCCCCTATTTTACTGTGATACTTTTAGCCTGCTCTCAGGGTACCGAGGAGAGGTCGGGCCGATTAGATGCTGATTTTCATATTACGCAGGTTATACCAGACGTTAATCGTCGTCATAGGTGTAGTGGTACTGATATCCTTTCTCTTGGCTATTATACCGGGCGACGTAGCTCGCATGCGGGCACCCAAGGGTGCCACAGAGGAGATGCTAGAGAACATCCGCATCAAGTTCAACCTGGATAAACCCGTCATAACCCGCTTGGGCATATACCTCAAGAACCTAGCCAAGTTCGATCTCGGTGATTCCTACACTTACAAGCGCCCGGTGTGGGACATCATCAAGGAAGGCCTGTGGTGGTCCATCAAACTGGCCCTGGTGGCGGAGGTCATCATCATCATCTTCGGCATCCTTGCCGGGGTTATCTCCGCCGTTACAAGGTACTCTTTCTGGGACGTACTGGTGACCATCACCACATCGGTCCTGGTGGCCATGCCTATCTACTGGATAGGACGGCTCATGCAGCTGTTTTTCTCGCAGTGGCTTGGCTGGTTCCCGGCCTCAGGCGCTCCCCCGCCGGGAACGGGGTTCTTTGGTAGCATACAGTATTACATCATGCCGTCGCTGGCGCTGGCCGCTATATCCACGGCATATGTCGCGCGACTGGCCCGCTCGTCCATGCTGGAGGTCATGCGCCAGGACTACATACAGACCGCCCGCGCCAAGGGGCTGTCCAACCGCAAGGTAAACTACAAGCACGTTCTTAGGAATGGCCTCATCCCCGTGGTGACCTACCTGGGCATCGATTTCGGCGTCCTCATCGGGGCGGCGGTGCTCACCGAGATGATCTTCAACTGGCCCGGCGTGGGCCACAAGCTCTACAATGCCGTTCTCCAACGAGACCACACCATGGTGCTGGGGCTGGTCTTCGTGCTCGTGCTCATCGTGGTGTTCATCAACCTGGTGGTGGACATCTCCTACGCTTTCCTCGACCCGCGCATCCGACTCGGGGAAACGCCGGAGGTGGGCTGATTTGGACGACCATAAAGGCCCCGGGGACCTTATACCTGGCAAAGAGCCCGACCTGGGCATGGAGATAGAGGAGTTCGAGCTCGCCCTGGAGAAGCAGAAGGTCCACGGTCGCACCGCCCTATGGAGAGACGTCTGGTACCGCCTGCGCCACAACAAGCTGGCCATGGTGGGGATGGGCATCATAGTCTTCATGCTCCTGGTGGCCATCTTCGCGCCCCTGCTTGCACCCCAGGACCCCCTGTACAGCCCGCTCTACGATTCCAGTAAGAGCGCCGAGGAGAAAGCGGCCTCAGTCAAGCAGACGCCATCCTGGGAGCACTGGCTGGGCACGGACGACCTGGGCCGCGATATCCTGTCGCGCCTCATCTATGGCAGCAGGGTGTCGGTGGAGGTAGGTATCATCGCCGTCGCCATCTCCCTGGTCATTGGCCTATTCTTCGGGGCCCTGGCCGGTTATTTCGGGGGGTGGGGGGACTCGGTCATCATGCGTTCGGCGGACATATTCTTCGCCTTTCCCACCGTGCTCGGCGCCATCGCCATCATGACCGTCCTGGGGCCGGGCCTGCAGAACGTTTTCATCGCCATCGGCGTGCTGGGATGGGCCACAATAGCCAGGATTTTCCGGGGCTCGATCCTGTCCGTTAAGGAGAACGAATACGTGGAGGCCGCGCGCGCCATAGGTAGCGGACATGCCCGCATCATATGGAAGCACATCATGCCCAACGCCATCCAGCCCATCATCGTCTACGCCACCATAGGCGTGGGGGGAGCCATTCTGGCCGAGGCCTGGCTGGCCTTCCTGGGGCTGGGGGAGCAGCTTCCCTCCCCCAGTTGGGGCAACATGCTCACGCAGTACCTCCCCTTCTACACCACCGATCCCTGGATGATGTTCATCCCCGGCGTGGCGATAGTGCTGGGGGTGCTGGCCTTTGTGCTCCTGGGCGACGGCCTGCGTGATGCCCTCGACCCAAGGCTGAGAGGGAGTATCTGAGATGACGGCGAACGGAGAGAGGCTGCTGGAGGTAAAGGGCCTGAAGACCTTTTTCCACACCCAGGACGGCGTGGTCAAGGCGGTTGACGGCGTCTCCCTTGACCTTGACCGGGGCGAAGCCCTGGCCATCGTGGGCGAGTCCGGCTGCGGCAAGTCGGTAACCGCTCTGTCCATCCTCAACCTCGTGCCGGACCCCCCGGGTAAGGTGGAGGAGGGGGAGGTCATCTTCGATGGGCGCAACCTGCTGGAGCTGGGTGACAAGGAAATACGACAGGTGCGCGGGAACCATATCGGGATGATCTTCCAGGACCCCATGACCTTCCTCAACCCTGTGTTCACCATAGGTAAACAGGTCACGGAGCAGATACAAGAGCACCTGGATCTCCCACGCAGGGAAGCGAGAAAGAGGGCCATAGAGCTGCTTGAGATGGTGGAGATACCGCAGGCCGAGAAACGATACAAGATGTACCCGCACGAGTTCTCGGGGGGCATGCGCCAGCGCGCCATGATCGCCATGGCCCTATCCTGCTAGCCCATGATGCTCATCGCCGACGAGCCCTCCACCGCCCTGGACGTGACCATACAGGCGCAGATAATGGAGCTCATAGGCAGGCTGCGCCGGGACATCAACCTTGCGGTGATGCTCATCACCCATGACCTGGGGGTGGTGGCCGGGGTGGCGGAGACGGTGCTGGTGATGTATGCGGGCAAGGTGGTGGAGTACGCGGAGATAGACCGCATATATTACAACTCCCGCCACCCCTACGCCTGGAGCCTCATGCGCTCGGTGCCCCGCCTGGACGAGAAGAGGGGAAGGCTGCTGACCATAGGGGGCTCGCCGCCATCCCTCATAAACCTGCCACCCGGGTGCAGCTTTTCGCCGCGCTGCCCCTTCGCCGAAGACATATGCCACGGGCAGGAGCCGCCGCTGATCGAGGTCGAGCCGGGCCACCTTTCGGCTTGCCATTTCGCCATGGACTTCGAGCAGCACGGGCGGGGGGTGGAGAGCTGATGGCCGCCCTGCTCGAGGTGCGGGACTTAGTGAAGCATTTCCCCGTAGGCAAGGGCCTGCTGCTGTCCAGGCTGGGGGGGACGGTGAAGGCGGTGGACGGGGTCTCCCTGGAGGTAAAGGAAGGGAGCACCCTCGGCCTGGTGGGCGAGTCCGGCTGTGGGAAGTCTACCCTGGCCCGCCTGGTGCTCCGCCTTATCAAGGCCGACAGCGGCGATGTGGTCTTCGAGGACCGCAAGGTCCTGGAGCTGAAGCGCAAGGAGCTGCAGTCGGTGCGCAGGCACATGCAGATCATCTTTCAGGACCCCTATGCATCTCTGAACCCTCGCATGAGCGTGGGCGCTATTGTCATGGAGCCGCTGATAGTACATAAGGTGGGCGACAAAGTCTCGCGCAGGCGCAGGGCTGTAGAGCTCCTGGACCGCGTCGGCCTGCAGCCGGAGCACTTCACCCGCTACCCCCACGAGTTCTCCGGCGGGCAGCGCCAGCGCATCGGGGTAGCGCGGGCGCTGGCCCTTAACCCCAGGCTCATCATATGCGACGAGCCGGTTTCCGCCCTGGACGTCTCCATCCAGGCGCAGATCCTCAACCTGCTCAAAGATCTGCAGGATGACTTCAGCCTCACCTACGTGTTTATCGCCCACGACCTCTCGGTGGTGCGGCACATCAGCGACGAGGTGGCGGTGATGTACCTGGGAAAGATCGTGGAGCGGGCCGAGCACGACCTCCTCTACAACAGCCCCAAGCACCCTTACACCGTGGCCCTGATGTCGGCGGTGCCCCTCCCCGACCCGGTGAAGGAGAGGGAGAGGAAGCGCATCATCCTGGAGGGCGACGTGCCCAGCCCCATCGACCCCCCCACCGGTTGCAGGTTCCACACCCGCTGCTGGAAGAAACAGGACATCTGCGCCGAGCAGGAACCCCCCCTAGAGGAGAAGGCACCCGGCCACCTCGCCGCCTGCCACTTCCCCGAAAACATCTAGGGGTCAGGTCTTGGATTTTGGATACTCCGGTATGTTACCCGTTTTTGACCTATTTACACCGTTGTATGCAGCGACTTCGCAACATTTACCATATTATGGAATGCAAAACGCAAGACCTGACCCCATTAACCGCCCAGCCCCTCTTTCAGTTCCGGGAGGCTGCGGGTGAGGGGGAAGGAGAGCAGGGCCAGGAGGAACGCGATGGCGCTGAGCCAGATACCGATGTTGACGATGCTCGCTCTCTCCGCGAAGTAGCCCACCACCAGGTATCCCAGTGGCATGGGAAAGAGCACCAGGGCGTCCATGATCGCGAAGACGCGCCCCCGGAACGCGGACGGCACAAGGCGCTGGCGTAGGTACTCGTAGGTGGTGAAGCCGAACCCGTCCACAATGCCCATGAACAGGCATACCAGTAGGGCCAGAGCGAGAAGCGCGCTGCCGGTAAGCAACAGCATCCCGGCGGCATAGCCCAGGAAGCTCAGAAAGACAAGGTGCAGTGGCTTGACGTAGCCCAGCAGGCGGTAGGTTATCAGGCTGCCCAGGGCCAGCCCCGCCCCGATACTGGCGCTGACCAGGGTGTAGTAGTTCACTTGCCCCAGCCTCTCCTCGCAGAAGAGGGGGAGGAAGACCTCGAAGGCTCCGAAGATGGGCATGAAGGTGACGTGCATAAGGGTGAGGCTGCGCATGTGGCGGTCGGACCAGATGATCCTCACAGCATCACCGAGACCCCCGGGCGCTCGCTCGCGCCCCTCACCGGCGGCCGCTGCCTTCCGCTCGACGTGGTCCCTCCCCAGCGCCAGGCATCCCAGCCCGGCCACTCCCAGCAGGGCGGCGGAGAGGAAGAAGATATCGGCTTTTCCCATGGCCTTGATGAGGAAATAAGCCGCGAAGGTGCTCACCAGGAAATCGACGGAGCGCAGAAAGGTATAGGTGGAATTCGCCCTGGCCAGCTGGGTTATGTCGACCAGCTCGGGGATGAGGGCGGATATGCTGTTGGCTATGACCACCCCGCAGAGGGAGGCGGTGAAGGCGATGACGTAGATGAGCCACGCGGCGTGGGCAAAGGGCAGGATGAACAGGAAGACCGCGTAGAGAAGGTTGCCGGTTATTAGCAGGTCGCGGCGGGGGAACCTGTCCACGATGGCTCCCGCGAAGGGACCCGCGAGGGTGAAAGGCGCGAATCCCAGCAGCAGTGAGATGCTCATGGAGAAGGCGGAACCGGTGCGCTCCAGCACGAAAAGGGGCAGTCCGACGAAGTAGATGCCGCGGGATATGTAACCTATGCTCTGCGTGGCCAGCAGTATCATCAGCTGCCGGTTCGACCTCAAGGGGACCCTCATGGCCTTTGGCTTGCTCATCGCCTGCTCTTCCGTCATCTTGCTCCACCTTTAGGCTTCGCCCTGCCTACCCCTAAGACCACGAAAGCATACTGCACGAGGTGGGGCTTCTGCGAACGATATGCTTGGCGCGGGGTGTCTTTCCTGCTCTCGTCCGGGCCGCTTTCCATCCCATCTTAACCGAGCGTACGTGC
>CAYPZH010000178.1:0-4308 GCA_964415205.1 uncultured Actinomycetota bacterium
AGAGGAACTTTCCCTGCGACTGCCTGCTCATCTCCGCCGGTCTCATACCCGAGAACGAGCTCTCGCGCAAGGCGGGCGTGGAGCTCGACCCGGTGACCGGCGGGCCGGTGGTGGACCAGAACCGCCAGACCTCGGTAGCGGGCATCTTCGCCGGCGGCAACGTGGTGCAGGTACACGACCTCGTCGACTGGGTGAGCAGGGAAGCGGAGGTGGCCGGGCGTTCCGCCGCCGCCTTCGCGGACAAGGGAAGCCTGAAGGCCGCAACCGGCGTGAGGGTCGCCGCAGGGGAGAACATCAGTTACGTCGCCCCCCAGTTCATCTCCGGAAAGGACGACGTGACCCTGCACATGAGGGTGACCCGGCCTGGGCTCAAGGCCACGGTAAAAGTGGGCGGCATTCTCAGTAAACGCTTCCGTTCCGTGCGGCCCAGCGAGATGATCGTGCTCGACCTCAAAGGCGACGCGCTCAAGCAGGCCGGCGTCAAGGGCGAACTCGTAGTGGACAGCGACATGCAGGGGACTGCTTGAGATGGCGGCCAGGGAGACGGTCATCTGCATCGGCTGCCCGCTGGGGTGTCGCGTCACCGTCCTTCAGGACAAGAAGGGCACCATAACGGGCATGAAGGGGGCGGAATGCAAGCAGGGCGAGAAGTACGTCCTCAAGGAACTGCGCGAACCGGTGCGCACCCTCACCGCCACCGTACGCACTGGGGACGAGGGCTTCCCGCTGCTGCCGGTACGCACTTCCCGCCCCGTGCTCAAGGTGTTGATGAAGCCCATCATGCGGGAGACGGCCAAGATAAGGGTCAAGCCCCCGGTGAAGAGCGGGGATGTCATCGTGAAGAACGTCATGAAGACGAAGGCCGACCTCATCGCCACCGCGGACTGGCCGGCAACCGGGGGGGAGGGATGAGCATGAGCAACGGAAACGAGATAGACGAGGTCACCCTTTACCTCGCGCGCAAAGGCCTGCAGGCCGCCGAGCACGTGGCGGGAGACCTCATCGGCTGGCCCTGCAGCATAGCGGTGGTGGACAAAGCGGGGGCGGTTATCGCGGCCCACCGCATGGAGGGCGCCCCGCCCGCCACCTTCGACATAGGGGTGGAGAAGGCCTGGACCGCCGCCACTTTCCTCGCCCCCACCCTGATGCTGGGGCGCATGACCGAGCCGCGCACCGCCCTGATGCCCCTGGATCAGCTGCCCCTGGGGCACCACGGCATGGGGTTGCAGTTCAAGCACAAGGGCAGGCTCACCACCATCATGGGCGGCATCCCCATACGCGATAAGGACATGAAGGTCATCGGTGGCGTGGGCACCAGCGGCACCCCCTCCGCCCTGGACGACAACACCGTGAGCCAGCGCTGCTGGTCGGCCATGTACGACGCGGAAGACCCTCCGCTCCAGAGCCGCCTGGATGCTTACGTCAAGGTGGTGGAGGCGGCCATGGCCAAAGCCGGGGAGATGGGTCTTGCGGTCAGCGTGTGCCTCAGCGACGCGGAGGGCTGGCCCAGGGTGTTATACCGCATGGACGGGGCCCCCTACCCCACCGCCGAGCTGGCCCGGGACAAGGCGTGGACCGCCGCCGCCTTCCGCTTGCCCAGCTCCGACATCACCGGCTACGGGCTGAAGGCCATGCCCGGCCTGGGCATACCGGCCGGCGGCTGGAACGAGCGCGTCTGCCCCGTGCCCGGCGGGCTCCCCATTTTCGGCGAGGACGGGGCGGTGACGGGCTCGGTGGGGGTCAGCGGCGGCACCCACGCGCAGGACGTGCGCATAGCCAGGGCCGCCATCGCGGCTTGCGGTTCTCCGGCCTGAGGCGCGGCGGCCCAGGCATAGGGCGCAGGAGCCCGCGCTAGGCTGCGCTATAGGCTGCCCGCCTGCTTCTCGAAGGGCCAGGCTGCCATGCCGCCGTCCAGCACCCAGACGTCCCCGTAACCGTTATGCCTCAGGATGATGGAGGCCTCGTAAGCGCGCAGCGAGGTCTTGCAGAAAGCGACCACCCGCCGGTCCTTCGGCACCTCATCCAGGCGCTGGCGCAGCGCCCCCAGCGGTATGAGCTCGGCGCCCGGCATGCGCACCTCCTCGTATTCCTGCGGGGAGCGCACGTCGAGCAGGAAGACTTCCTCGCCTTCGTCCAGCAGGCGCTTGAGCTCCAGGGGTCCGATGCCGCGGTATTTTCCCTCCAGCTTGTTGCGCAGGGCGTTGGCGGCGTCGATGAGGTTGTCCATGGCCGGTGAGTAGGGGGGAGCGTAAGCGAGGTCGAGGTCGCTGAGGTCCTCGACGTTGGTCGAGAAGGCCAGCGCGGTCGCCACCGCGTTCAGGCGCTTGTCTATCTCCCCGGCACCGATGATCTGCGCCCCCAGCAGCCTGCCGCTCTTACGATCGCCTACCAGCTTGATGATGATGGGCTTGGCGGTGGGGAAGAAATGGGCCTTGTCCGGACCGGCGGTGATCACCGTGACCGGGTCGAACTCCTCCTGGCGGGCCTGGCGCTCCGTCAGGCCGGTGCGCCCCACGTTGAGATCGAACACCTTGAGGATGCCGGTCTGCACGATGCCGTTGAAGTGCTCGTCCCCGCCGCAGGCGTTGATGGCCGCCACCCGCCCGTGCTTGTTGGCGGTGGAGCCCAGGGGGGTGTAGGCGTAGAAGTTCTTCTGGCAGACCAGGCAGCGGTTCTCCACGCAGTCTCCCACCGCGAAGATGTCGGGGTCGCTGGTGCACATGCGCCGGTCCACCGCTATGGCCCCGGTCTTCCCTATCTCCAGCCCCGCCTCCTGCGCCAGGCCTACGTTGGGGCGCACGCCGGCGGCGATGATAACGAAATCCGCGTGCAGGTGGTTTTTCTCCGTCACCACCGCCGTGACGCGGCCGTTCTCTCCCTCTATGCGCTCGACCTTCTCCCCCGTGACCACCTTGACCCCCTTGGACTCCATATGCTGCTGCACCAGGAGGGCGATCTCCTCATCCAGGAAGCCGAGTATCTGCGGCATCACCTCCACCAGGCTCACCCGGCATCCCGCCTCCACCAGGTTCTCGGTGCTCTCCACGCTGATCAGGCCGACGCCGATGATCACCACGTCCCGGGCCTTCCTCTGCTCCAGTTCCGCCCGGATGTCCTCGGCGTCCTCTATCTTCTGCAGGCAGTGCACGCCGTCGAGGTCGCTGCCGGGTACGGGAGGCACGAAGGGGCTGCTGCCGGTGGCCAGGATGAGTTTGTCGTAGGGTATGTTGAAGACGTAATCGCGGTTGAGGTCCTTTACCGCGACCTCCTTGCCCCCGCGGTCGATGGATACGGCTTCGTGGAAATTGAGTACCGTAAGGTCCTTGACGGCCTTGAAGAAGGCGGGGTCGCGCAGCACCCCGATGGGCGTGGACATGAGGTCGTTGCGCTCCTTCACCACCCCCGAGATGTAATAGGGCAGACCGCAGCCCGCGTACGACAGGTACCGCCCTTTCTCGATGATGGTTATGTCCGCGTCCTGGTCCAGCCGGCGGGCCTTGGCGGCAGCCTTGGTCCCCGCTGCCACCCCGCCGATGATCACTATCTTCCTGGCGCTCATCCTCGTACCTCCTTGTCGATGGATATATCACGGACATTCTTCCCTTTGCGCCCGGGGCAGACCATGATATAAGACATCCCGCATTTCTCATTTCAAACTTCAAAGGACTACTAGCTAGCTTTGCTTAACAATTCATCAGAACAAGCTTATCGGTAAAACAGGTATTTCATAAGGAGAAAACCCAATGGGTGAAGGCGAAAACGGTCGTCTGAGGCTTGATTTCGATGGCCAGCTGAGGCTGGAATTCCGGGGAGCGAAGGTCACAAGCGACGCGGGATTGCTGGCGGTGAGGGAGCTGGACGAGGCATTGGGACTGACTGAGATGGCAGGGATGATGATACAGGATAAAAGGACCGGGAGGAACATCAGGCACCAGATGACGGGGTTGCTGCGCCAATCCGTCTACGCTAGGCTGGCAGGCTACGAGGATGTGAACGACCAGGAGGTACTCTCCCGCGACCCCGCTATGCGGGCGGTAATCGGAAGAAAGGCCTTGGAGCATAGCGCTGCCAGCTCCCAGACCGTATCCCGCTTCGAGACCGAGACCCTGGCCACGAATGAGAACGTAAGAGCTCTTTCATCCATCAATTACGCCTGGGTATCCAAGGCGATGCGCGCGAGCGGTGCTAGAAAGGTCATCCTGGACATGGACTCGTCGGAGTTCCCGGTGCACGGCAGCCAGGAGGGATCGGCCTACAACGGGCATTTCCTATCCAGGTGTTATCATCCCCTCCTCGTCTTCAACCAGT
>CAYPZH010000178.1:4318-6680 GCA_964415205.1 uncultured Actinomycetota bacterium
CCGGGGACCGGACCCCAGTGGTTTAGGGCAAAAACGGGGATTTACAATAAATTTTTTTAAAACCCCCCAAGGTTTAAAAACATTAGGGGACTGTGAGGGCGCCGTACTCCGGCCGGGCAACGTCCATTCGGCTGACGGCTGGAGGAAGCTGCTGGAACCCACAGTGGATAGGTACAAGGCAGCAGGAAAGAGGATCTACTTCCGTGCCGATGCTGCCTTCGCTTCCCCGGATATGTATGAATATCTGGAGAATGAAGGCATCCTCTACGCCATGAGGATAAAGGCCAACAGCAGGCTTTATGAGCATGTGGATCACCTCATGACCCGCCCGGTGGGAAGGCCGTCTGCCAGACCCAAGGTTTTCTATCATGATTTCCCCTACCGGGCGAAGTCCTGGAGGAGACAGAGTAGGGTCATCGCCAAGGTAGAGTGGCATCAAGGGGAGCTCTTCCCCCGCATCGGCTTCATCGTCACCAACTTGAGCGCCAGGGCGGAGAAGGTGGTGCGCTTCTACAACCAGCGGGGCAACTGCGAGCAATGGATCAAGGAGGGTAAATACGCTCTGGCCTGGACGCGCCTCTCCTGCTCTTGCTTCATCTCCAACCAGGTGAGGCTGGCTCTCTTCGTACTCGCCTAAAACCTCGGCAACTTTCTCAGGCGCTTCGCCCTTCCCAGCGAGATATCCCACTGGTCGCTCAGAAGCGTCCAGCTCAAACTGATCAAGATAGGAGCAAGGATCATACACCATGCCAGAAGGACGATCTTCCAGATGGCGGAGGTGGCAGTGCCCGGGGAGCTGTTCGCTGAGGTCCTCGTATCCGGTCCCTGGCCGTTGCTTCGATATGAGGCAGCGGATAACGAAAGGAAGTGCATATGGAACACATCGTAATCGCTCAAACATCTCTGGAGATCTCTCCGAAGGGAATCATCAACGCCATGTCAAGTAGGATACCCATGGTGAGATTGAAAAACCGGCGTTTTGACACATTAGCAAGCCCGCTGAATGGTAGAATATTGATATCAGGAGGTGCATATGGGGAAATCTCGGATATATGGAGAGGAAGGGGCGGGGGTTAATCTTCAATGGGGTCCCTTGAGGGGACCGAGGAATACTGCATATGGAACAGACTGTAATTGCTCAAGCCTTCCCGGATATCACTCCGGAGGGAGTCTTTTCCCCTGTGGCTGTTAGGATCTTCGAGGGGGAAGGAGGAAACCGGGTTTTGGACGTTTCTACTTGCCCGCAGGGGGGGTAGAATATTGATATAAGGAGGTGCATATGGGAAGTTTTCATTCAATGTTCGTTATTATGAAATCATTAATGTTGAGAGTGGCACGAAAAGCATACCAGTCACGGCTAGGGTGGAATCCAGTACCCAGGGAGGATTCGAGATAATCAATTATGGGACTTCTATTTCTCCAAAGAAGGAAAATATATCGAGATGTTAACTGAGCATTGACTGTGCTGATGAGATAAATGATTTGATATAAGGAGGTGCATATGGGAAATATCGGTTTACATATATTGCATAATGGGTAGTTATGTACTGAGGGCTATTCTTCAATTCAGAACATCACACCGATTTCAACCGCAAACATCGTAGGGGCGACAGCTCTTGCGCTTTGATAAACAAGGTGTTCACTCGCCATTACAGAGCAGAGGGGGTAATAAGTACCACGATATTGAAACTAATAAATAGGCTCGGATAGCAGTGCATATTAAGTCTTTTTATCGTATTGCTCCAGATAATAAAAAGTATGCACTGATCAGGAAGGAGGAATCAACGATGATCATTCTGTATACGCTTACATACCCCTTAAAGTCAACGCTCGAAGCAGCAAAGAAATACGCCGAAGCCCTTAAAGACCCACGGCCAGACTACATTAACGAAATCGGACTTTATGTTAGATATGGGGGAAAGGGCATCAAGAGCTACTATTTGGTTGAGATAGAAAAGGGACATGAAGATGAGGGGATAAAAGAAATCTCGAAACGCATGACAGTGTATTTTGAGGTGGAAGGATACGAGATCGACTCGGAGGTGGTGATGGCTGCAGAGGACGCTGTGGCATTGTTGGGGTTGTAACTGCAGTACATCCAAAGAAGGAGCGAAGCCCCTGTGGCTACTCAACGGGGCTTCGCTACCATTCCATCAGATAATAGTCATTTATTACTACTAAGCAAACGAATAAAAGGTTGCGATAATTAATCTGGTTTTGATAATTTTTTGGTTTTAGCTAATAATCAGAATTAACATGTATAGGCCTACAGGCCTTTTGATATAAGTGCGGAATGTACTGACATATGAGCCTGTCGCATAAACCCAGAATAAATAATAACGTGAAATAGCTTCTCCAGGCA
>CAYPZH010000179.1:0-6608 GCA_964415205.1 uncultured Actinomycetota bacterium
CCAGTATGACCCACCTAATTGTTCGGAGGTGTCCGTTCACTATCATTCCAGAGCTTAAAAGTTGCGTCATTCAGCGCTGCTGCCTCGTCCACAGCTGGGGTCAGAGCTTAAAAGTTGCTTTTTCGGCGTTGCCAACTCGTCCAAAGCTGTCCGCAGCAGCCTTATACTAGTCTATGTTGACAATGTTATATAAATTGTATATTATAGTATAACACGCTGCTGGCAAACTCATTGCCGGCGTAAGGCCAAGAACTGATAAGTCCTATAATCGCTGAAGAAATGTCACGACCACTCAGAATCGAATACCCGGGTGCGCTATACCACATCACCAGCCGGGGCAATGCCAAACAGGTCATCTTTCTTGATGACGAAGACATGCTTCTGTTTTTAAGGCTACTCGGCAAAGTAGTTAAGGAGTTCGAATGGAACTGCTACTCCTACTGCCTGATGGACAACCATTATCACCTTCTGGTCGAAACACCCAAGGCTAACCTTTCCCGTGGCATGCAACTGTTGAACGGGACTTATGCTCAAAAGTTCAACGATCGCCATAAAAGGGTCGGACATGTTCTTCAGGGTCGCTACCATTCAGTTATAGTGGACAAAGAAGAGTATCTACTGGAGGTCTGCCGTTATATCGTGCTAAACCCCGTGCGTGCCGGCATGGTCGGGAACCCAGCCGAATACAGGTGGAGCTGTTACCTGGGTATTCTGTACCAGCGAAAGGCCGTTCCTTTCCTTGATACCTCATATGTCCTCTCCTTATTCTCTCAGCCGGGAAGAAAGAGCGAGGACGAGTACAGGGCTTTCGTGTCTTCGGGCCTGGGAACAGACTTATGGGCGAATCTGCGTGGAGGAATAATCCTGGGAAGCGATGAGTTTGCCTCGCAACTCCAGAACCGTATCGGACTTATTCCGAATATCAGGGGAGTCAAGAGAAGCCAACTTTACGCTGGACGACCTGAGCTCGCGTCCATATTCGGTCCTGACAAACTCGATAGGGATAGGCGAAACCAAAAAATCTTGGAAGCTCATTCCTCGCACGGATATACATGCAAAGAGATAGCGAATTACCTCAACCTCCATCATTCCTCTGTTTGCAGGGCTGTTCGTTCTGAGAAGGGCAAGAACGCAACTTTTGAGCTCTGACCCCATAAGTTCTCGCCGCGTAGAGCCGATATCAAGACAGTCGTGCTTATCGAGCGCCGCAAGGAAAGTGAGGATATGCTTCATGAGAGGAAGGATTCTTATCACGCTGGCCCTTGTCCTTACCCTGCTGCTGTGCGCAGGTATCGGATGTGGAGGCGGGGGCGGTGCGCAGGAGGACTCCGCGGCTGCAAGCCTTGTGGAACAGGCCTGGGCGCAGCAGGAACTGGGTAACTTCACCCGGGCCGCCGACCTCTACCAGCAGGCCCGCGAGGCCTATGATTCCGAGGGAGATGAGGCTAACGCGCGGGAGTGCCTCAACCGCATCCAGGATCTGAGCATGATCGAGCTGACTTATCCCGTCGAGGAAGACGACCTGCGCGACCAACTCGCGGAGGCCTTCCCGGAAGTTCCGGAAGACCAACGCGAGGCCTGGATCACCTCGGGCGAATTGGAGCACATGGCCATCGACGGCGAGCCCATGTATTTCTATGACGTCATCCCCAACATCAAGTTTCGAGACACCGCTCTCTTCCAGGAAGATGCGCAGATGCTGTCACATTACCAGATGGGCTACGACGTGCTCACGGAGATCATGGATGAGCCGCGCGGGCCGGACTGGCAGCCTTTCGACAACCCCATCACCTATCGCGGAACTCACACCCTTGACGTGCCCAGGGATAAATTACCCGCAAGCGGGCTGCTCAAAATATGGTTTCCCATAGCCATCATCACCGGCCCCCAGCCGTCAGTCCGGGTGACCTCGATCGTACCCGACGACTACGTCGTGGAGCCGCCCTCCATCGACGGCGACATCGGGATAGTGTACATGGAGGTACCCCTGGAGGAGCTGGACGTTGATCTCGAACTGAGCGTGCAGTTCGAGTTCGATCATTACGAGCAGCACTTCGTGGTCGATCCCGCTCAGGTGGGAGCTTACGACACCGAGGGCGCACTATACCGGGAGTACACGGCATCGGCCGGGAACATCTCCATTACGCCGGAGATCGAGGCGGCCGCCCTCGAGGCGGTGGGCAGTGAGGCCAATCCCTACCTCGCGGCCAAGAAGATCTATGACTACGTCCTGGAGAACATCACCTACAGCTACATGCCCCATTCGGCGCTGTGGCCGCGGGGGGAACCGGAGTCGGTGTATGTGCACGAACACCGCTGCGGCGACTGCGGCGCCCAATCGATGTACTTCTCCGCACTGTGCCGCGCCGTGGGCATACCTGCGCGCACCACCGGCGGATGGCAGCTCTTTTCCGGCAACTTCGCCGGCCATTTCTGGGCGGAAGTATATCTCCCCAACTACGGCTGGATACCGGTGGACACTACCGCGGCCGAGATCGCCGACTATATCCCCGGCCTCAGCGACGAAGAGTTGGATGACTTTCACGACTTCTTCTTCGGCAGCCAGGACCACCTGCGCTGCAACGTGCAGAAGGACGTGGACGAGCCGCTGGTGCCGCCCGCGACTCAGCCCATTATGGTAGAGGTGGCCCTGCAGCAGCCGGCCTATAACTGCGACGCTATGGAGGAGATCCCCGTCCTGGTGCTCGGCGATTACTGGTCTATCTCCGCCGAGGTGCTGAGCGAGTAAACCTCGGGGTCAGAGCTCATTTGTTGCGTTTTTGTGAAGTGATGCAACTTTTTAGCTCTGACCCCAATTGGTCGCAGTGAAGGTCCAGGAGGAGAATTCCGCGATTCCCCCGGCCAAGTCTTGAGAAAAAGCCCGGCGGCTGGACGGCAGGTTAACAAGGGGTCTATAGTGACCCTCGTGGTGAGCGTGCTCCCATAACCCTGAAGCCGAGTGTCTCAAGGCCGAGGGTCACCCTTCGGGCTTGGTTCTGTTTATCCTCAGCGGTCTGGGGAAGACTCTCATGAAGGAATAAGGATGGTCGCCGTTTACGGGGAGGTTGCGGGATGAGCGTTTGTAGTACTGGTAATACCATCGGGACGAGGACCGTGAGAGTCGCGTTCAGGTCGGCGCTGGCTTTTCTCCTGGCGTTGATCGTACTCGCCGCGGCGCCTCCGCAAGAGGCGCAGGCGGCGCCGGGAGACGTCCTGCTCGCCTCGCGCAACGCCGCGGGCACATGCGCGGACGACGACTCGTCAAGCGCCGACATCTCCGCGGACGGCAGGTACGTGGCCTTCCAGTCCTGGAGCACCAACCTTACTTCGGACAACACGAACGCTACCTCGCAGGTCTACCGCAAGGACCTCCTCACCGGCGAGGTGGTGATGTGCTCGGCCAAGGGCGACGGCACCCCGGCGGACGCCTGGAGCGGCGCGCCCTCCATCTCCGCGGACGGCAGGTACGTGGCCTTCCAGTCCAACGCCATCAACCTGGCTTCGGGGCTGAGCGGAAGCGACCAGGTCTTCCGCAAGGACCTGCAGACCGGCAAGGTGGTGCTGTGCTCCGCGAACGCCGACGGAAATGCAGGCGACGGCGGTAGCTCCCTTCCCGACATGACCCCGGACGGCAGGTACGTGGTGTTCTGGGGGGACTCGGCCAACCTCGTGGCGGGCAAGACCACAAGCGGAAACCAGGTCTTCCGCAAGGACCTGGAGACGAAAGAGGTCGCGCTGTGCTCGGCGGACGCCAATGGCGATGAGGGCAACAACATCAGCAGGGACCCCTCGATAAGCGACGGCGGGAGGTACGTCGCCTACGAATCCAGTGCGACCGACCTCATCGCCGGCGAGACCACCAGCGGCAGCCAGATATTCCGCAAGGACCTCCAGACGGGAGAGGTCGCGCTGTGCTCGGCCGACGCTGACGGAAACGAGGGCACGGGCTCGTGCGGCCATCCCTCGATATCCGCCTCCGGGGATTTCGTGGCCTTCAGCTCCTACAGCCCGGACCTGGTCTCACCGGCCACCAGCGGCCAGCAGGTCTTCCGCAAGAACCTGAACACGGACGGCATCCTGCTGTGCTCGGCCAACGCCGCGGGAGAAGAGGCCGAGAGCAACGCCTCCGGGCCTTCCATTTCCGCCGACGGCAGGTTCGTCGCCTTCTACAGCTCGGCGCAGAACCTCGTCCCCGGCGGCACCTTCGACTGGGAGGTGTTCCGCAAGGATCTGAAGACCAAGGAGGTCGCGCTGGCATCGTCGAACGCCGCGCGAGAAGAGGGCGACGCGGGCAGCGCGGCCCCATCCATGACCCCCGACGGCAGGTTCGTGGCCTTCGAATCGCATGCGGACAACCTGGTGACCACGCCCGTAAGCAAAGAACAGGTCTTCCGCAAGGAACTCGAGGCCCCCACCACCTTCTTTTTCGCGGAAGGGTACACAGGGTCGGGCTTCCACACCTTCCTCTGCCTGGGCCAGCCGGCCAACGCCCCCCTGGACGTCACCGTGACCTTCATGTTCAAGGGCGGCGGCACCCAGACGGAGGTATATACCGTGCCGCCGCAGTCCCGCCTCACCACCGAGGTCAACGGGGTGGTGGGCGAGGGGCAGGACGTTTCCATGATGTGCCAGGCCGAGTCACCCTTCATCGCCGAGCGGCCAATGTACTTCGACTACACCGGGACGGGAGGACACTGGACCGGCGGGCACGATACCGTAGGGGCCGGCGCCCCCTCGGTCACATGGTACTTCGCCGAGGGCTACACCGGTTTGGGGTTCGACGAGTGGATATGCGTGCTCAATCCCAGCGGCTCCCCGGCCGACCTCACCTTCCGCTTCCAGACCCAGCACGCCGGGGAGAAGGTGGTCACAGGTAAGACCGTCCCCGCGCATTCCCGCGAGACCTTCAATGCCAACCAGCTGCTGTCCGGGATATTCGAGACCTCGCTCAAGCTCGAATCTTCCGTCCCGGTGGTGGCGGAACGGCCCATGTACTTCAACTACACCGGTGTGGGAGTGAATTCCTGGACCGGCGGTCACTGCGTGATGGGGGCGTCCTCACTTGCAAGCGAGTATTTCTTTGCCGAGGGATACACAGGCCCCGGTTTCGAGCAGTGGCTATGCATCCAGAACCCGAACCAGGACCCCATCACCGTGGACGCCGACTACCAGTTGGGACGGGGGCAGGGCGGCCCGGTGGAACGCTCCTACGAGGTGCCCGCCAGGGGCAGGGAGACCGTTTACGTACCCTCCGTGGACAGGGGAGTGGGCCCGGGCGTGGACGTGTCGGTGCGCCTCTCCTGCAGCGAACCATTCCTGGCCGAGCGGCCCATGTACTTCGACTACAGCGGCATGGGAGGGCACTCCTGGCCCGGCGGGCACTGCGTAATCGGGGCCACGGAGAGGGCCGAGGTATGGTTCTTCGCCGAGGGCTACACCGGGGACAACTTCGAGGAGTGGTTGTGCATACAGAACCCGGGGGCGACCGACGCCCAGGTGACCATCACCTACTACCCCGAGGGCGGGACGCCGATAGAAAAGCCCCCCCTTACCGTGCCCGCCAACACGCGCAGCACCGTCTATGTGAACGGACCTGCCGGGGCCGGACCGAACCTGTCCATCTCGGCCAAGGTGGAAGCGAGTAAGCCGGTGATCGTGGAGAGGCCCATGTACTTCAACTTCGGCGGAGCGTGGCCGGGCGGCCACGACGTTTTGGGCTACGTGCCGTAACGGCACTCCGCCCCCTCCGTGGGGTCAGAGCTCAAAAGTTGCGTTTTAGGAATTGATGCAACTTTTGAGCTCTGACCCCAATTTGCTTTAATGCGAGATATCTGTTATTGTTGCCCTGCATACAGTTTTTTCTAGGTAGGTTTGTCGCTTGTCCCGAGGAGACGGTATCCTCGGGATTTTTTTGAACAGCAAAGGAGGTGAAAAGAGGATGAAGATATACGCAGGAAATTTGAGTTACTCAACTAGTTCTGAGGACCTGTGGAAAACCTTCGAGGAGTACGGCAGCGTGGAATCAGCCGACGTGATCATGGATCGCAATACCAACAGGTCCAAGGGCTTTGGTTTTGTAGAGATGAGCAACGATGCGGAAGCCAAGTCAGCCATAAGCTCGCTCAACGGCAAGGAGCTGGACGGACGCGCCCTTAACGTGAGTGAAGCCAAGCCTCGGAATACCGAGTCGCGGAGTTCTTACCGCTACTAGGATTTCCACTTCCTGAAGAACAACCCGGGGGCCCGTGAAGGCCCCCGGGTCTTTTATGGCCGGCCAGGCGGTCCCCCGCGCTTACCGCCCTGCTCGTTTTCGTGCCGCTGCGCACCGATGCGAGCAATCAACTCCCAGTATGTTCCCGTGTAGATTTCCGGGCGTGGCCTCAAGGCCTGGTTCAAAAGGGTAATGGAGAGGGGGCCCGGTAGGCCCCCTCGTCGTTGTTATGGACTTGCCTTCTACTTCACCGTGAAGGTCTTGCCGGCCGATGTGCCTCCCGGGGTGGTCACCTTGACCTGCACGGAGCCGGCGGCCATGGAGGGCACCTTGACCTTGACCACGGTGTTGGACCAGGAGACGTAGTTGGTGACGGCCGTGGTCCCGAACTTCACCG
>CAYPZH010000180.1:0-6583 GCA_964415205.1 uncultured Actinomycetota bacterium
ACCCCAAGGCGCACTACCCCATGGACATCACCGTGGACGACGTCATGAACTCCAAGATGATCACCTATCCCTACAAGCTACTGGACAACTGCCTGCTCTCCGACGGCGCAGCCTGCCTCATCTTCGCCACCGAGGAATGGGCGAAGAAGCACAGCACCACCTGGGAGAAAAAGCCCACCATAGAGCTGACGGGGACCGGCTGCGGCACCGACTTCATGCGCATGGCGGACCGCCCCTACCCCGACCCGGGCATCCTCCACTTCCGCGGCAAGCAGGTGGGATCCCAGATGGCCTACAAGATGGCCGGCGTCAAGGACCCTCTTAAGGACTTCGACTGCTTCGAGGTGCACGACGCTTACTCCGGCGTGGAGCTGGTCTCCTACGAGGACCTGGGTTTCTGCAAGCCGGGGGAGAGCGGCAAGCTGATGGAGAAGGGCGTCTTCGACTTGGGCGGCGAGCTGCCTACCAACACCTCCGGCGGGCTCATCGGCTTCGGGCATCCCGTGGGCGCCACCGGCATCGCCCAGGGCGTCGAGGTCCTGCGCCAGCTTCGCCAGGAGGCCGACCCCAAGCGCCAGGTGGAGTTGAACGCCAAGCGCGGCGGCATGGACTCCCACGGCGGCACCGGCACCTTCTGTGCCATCAACATCTTCGAGAGGAGGGATTGACATGGGACTCGATCAGATCAAGAACCTCATGGAAGTCTACACCGCGGAAGATCCCATGGCTTTCCAGCATCCCGACGGAGACCCTTGGGCTGATTTCCGCGAGGTCATGCGCATAGAGTGGAAGATGGATTTCACCTACAAGCACGTTCTGGGAAAGTACTCCAAGTTCTTCATCGAGCTCGCCAACAAGAAGTTCATCACCACCGAATGCACGAACTGCGGCAAGGTGTGGGGCATCCCCCGCCCCCTGTGCGCCGACTGCATGAGCATCTGCAGGTGGAAGGAACTGCCGGGCACGGGCACCCTGGAGAGCTACTCGGTGTCGAACTTCGTGCCCGCCTTCATGAAGGTAGAGACTCCTTACGTGCTGGCTATCGTCAAGATGGACGGCGCGGACACGCCATTCACCCACCAGCTGAAGAACTATGGCGCATCGGTAGACGATATCAAGATGGGCATGAAGGTGAAGGTGGCCTACACGGACGAGCAGGTGGAGCACCCCATACTGCTTATGCATTTCGAGCCGGCCTAGCAAGACTTGTCACCGCGCGGCGGTGATGACCGCCTTGGGGGGGAGGCCCCGCCTCCCCCCCATCGGTATGCCTGGCTTGACTATCGATGATACCGGGACGGAGTCGGCTGCCCGGAAGACGGCATGACGATGAAGAGACTCCACCTCGCACACGTGATCCCGCTCCCGCGTCATTTGGATGCTACCCCGATTTCTTATATAATCCCATGGGGACCTTCCGGCAGTCCCCTGCAGCGATAATCGCAGAAATTACCGTACATCAAGTCGGAGCATGGCAGGGAGCAAGAGACGAGGCAGGTGATGAGGTTGCTGTATGAGCTCGACGACGAAAAGAAGCTTTTCCGCAAGACGGTCAGGGACTTCTCCGAACAGGAAATCCGCCCACAGGTAGAGCATCTCTGGGAGACTGGGGAGTTTCCCTACGACATCGTGCGCAAGATGGGAGAGCTGGGTATCCTAGGCATACCTTTCCCCGAGGAATACGGCGGGGCGGGAGGCGATTACCTGGCATACGCCATCGCGGTGGAGGAGATCGCCCGCGTGGACGGCTCCTGCGCCATCACCGTCGAAGCACACATATCATTGGGGAGCAGCCCCTTCTATTACTACGGCTCGGAGGAGCAGAAGCGTGAATGGCTGGTGCCCCTGGCTCAGGGCAAGATACTGGGGTCCTTCGGCCTCACCGAGCCCGAGGCCGGCTCCGACGCCGGCAATACCCAGACCAGGGCCGATCTGGTGAACGGGGAATGGGTCATCAACGGCACCAAGTGCTTCATCACCAACCCGGGGACGGACATGAGCGGCGTGGTGACTCTCACCGTGGTGACCGGCGTCAAGGAGGACGGCAAGAAGGAGATATCGAACATCTACGTCCCCAAGGGCACGCCCGGGTACAACATAGCACCAAAGTACAAGAAGATGGGCTGGCACGCCTCGGATACCCGCGAACTCAGCTTCGACGACTGCCACGTGCCGGAGTCCAACCTCATCGGCAAGAGGGGCGAGGGCTTCAAACAGTTCCTCGACTGCCTGGACGGAGGGCGCATCGCCATCGCCGCCCTGGCGGTGGGGACGGCGCAGGGGGCTTTCGAGGAGAGCGTCAGCTATGCCAAGGAACGCAAACAGTTCGGAAGGCCCATAGCCACGTTCCAGGCTGTGCAGTTCAAGCTGGCCGACATGGCGACCGAGATAGAGCTGGCCCGCGATATCACCTACAAGGCGGCGGCCATGCGCGACGCCGGCATTCCCCACACCAAGGAAGCGGCCATGGCCAAGCTCTTCTCCTCGGAGATGTGCATGCGCGCCACCACCCAGGCGGTGCAGGTGCACGGCGGGTACGGCTACATGGACGAATACGCCGTTTCCCGCTTTTTCCGGGACGCCAAGATACTGGAGATAGGGGAGGGGACCTCCGAGGTGCAGCGCATGGTCATCGCCCGCGAGATCGGGCTGAGATAGAGCATGCGCGGATCATGATGGAATAGATGGTATATACAGAAGGACATCGATCGGGAGGAGAGAGATGAAAGAGACGGTGGTAGTCAGCTCCGCGAGGACGCCCTTCGGCAGGCTGGCGGGGGCGCTGAGGGATTTCACGGCCCAGGACCTGGGCGGTATCGTGATCAAGGAGGCGATGCAGAGGGCCAAGCTCGACCCGGAACTGGTGGACTGTGTGATCATGGGCCAGGTCATCACCGGTGGCCAGGGCCAGATAACTGCACGCCAGGCCGCGATCAAGGGCGGAATACCCAAGCACAAGTGGTGTATTAACGTGAACAAGGTCTGCATCTCTTCCATGTCCGCCCTCGAGATGGCGGACCAGATGATCAAGCTGGACCAGGCGGAGGTACTGGTGGTGGGCGGCATGGAGTCCATGACCAACGCGCCCTATTTCATCTCCAAGGCGCGCATGGGATACCGCATGGGCAACGGAGTGCTGGTGGACGGCATGATACACGACGGTTTATGGGACGCTTTCGAGGACATGCACATGGGCAGGGGAGCAGACCTGTGGGCCAGAAAGTATGGCATCACGCGAGAGCAGATGGACCTCGTGGGAGCGCGCAGCCAGCAGAGGGCGGCGGAGGCGACCGCGGCCGGGCGCCTCGCGGAGGAGATAGTGCCGGTGGAGATCCCCCAGAAGAAGGGCGACCCGGCCATCTTCGACAAGGACGAGGGGGTACGGGCTGACACCACCTTGGAGGCCCTGGCCAAGCTGAAGCCGGCCTTCGACAAGGAGGGCGCGATTACCGCGGGCAACGCCTCCCAGATCAACGACGGCGCCTGCGCCGCCGTGGTGATGAGCGCGGACAAGGCGAAGGAGATGGGGCTGGAGCCCCTGTGCAGCGTGGTCTCCTACGGATGGAACGCCGGGGAGTTCGCGGACCTCCATCCTTGCCCCGCCATGTCGATACTGAGCGCCCTGGAGAAGGCGGATATGAAAGTAGATGACCTCAAGCTGCTGGAGATCAACGAGGCCTTCGCCAGCGTCACCTGGCGCTCAACCGAGCTGCTCGGCCTCGACCCGGCCACCATGGAAAACGTCAACGTCAACGGCGGTGCCATCGCCTTCGGGCACCCCGTCGGGGTGAGCGGCATACGCATCATCACCACCATGGCCTACGAACTGCGGCGCCGCGGCGGCGGTTACGGCGGCGCGGGCATCTGCGGCGGCGGCGGCCAGGGCGACGGGATGATAATAAAGGTGGGATGAGGGGAAAGGCCGGCCACCGGAACGATCGAGATGACATCGACGGAAGTGAAGAGCGAGGCGAA
The DNA here is from genome assembly GCA_964415205.1 of uncultured Actinomycetota bacterium. Lineage (GTDB taxonomy): Bacteria > Actinomycetota > Geothermincolia > Geothermincolales > RBG-13-55-18 > SURF-21. Next base: position 3,976 of record CAYPZH010000180.1, read on the forward strand.
AGGCGCCGCTCCGATATGAGTCTTAGGAGGGTGAGATGTACGAACTGACCGAAGAACAGAAGATGTTGCAGCAGACCGTACGCCAGTTGGCGAAGGAAAAGGTAGAGCCGCGGGCGATGGAGATCGACGCCACGGGCGAATACCCCTGGGACATGTTCGAGCTCCTGCGCGACAACGACCTCCTGGCCCTGTGTTTTCCCGAGGAGCTTGACGGCGCCGGTGCGGACCTCCTGACCGTGTGCATCGCCATCGAGGAACTGGCCAAGGTGTGCACCAACACCAGCCTGATCCTCGGGGTCTGCAAGCTCGGCTCCCAGCCCATCATGCTGGCCGCCAACGACGAGCAGCTCAAGAAGTACATACCCCCTCTGGCGCGGGGGGAGAAGCAGTGCGCCTTCGGCCTCACCGAGCCCGGCGCCGGTTCCGACGCCGCCGCCATGACCACGCGGGCGGTGAAGAAGAACGGCGTTTACGTGATGAACGGGCAGAAGTGCTTCATCACCAACGGCGGCATCGCCGACACTTATTCCATCTTCGCCAAGACCGACGAGAGCGCAGGAGTAAAAGGCATCTCCGCCTTCATCGTGGAGAAGGACTACCCCGGCTTCGGCATCGGCAAGATAGAGCACAAGATGGGGATACGGGGGTCACAGACCTGCGAGCTGGTCTTCGAGGACATGGAAGTGCCCGCCGAGAACCTCCTGGGCAAGGAGGGTGAGGGCTTCAAGATCGCCATGATGACCCTCGACCGCACCCGTCCCTCCATAGGCGCCCAGGCATTGGGCATCGCCGCCGGAGCCCTGGACCACGCCGTCGCCTACGCCAAGGAGAGGGTGCAGTTCGGGGCACCCATCGCCCGCCTGCAGGGCATCCAGTTCATGCTGGCGGACATGGCCATGCAGGTGGAGGCGGCGAGGCAGCTGGTATACTATTCGGCCCACTTGGTGGAGACGGCGGGGCGCGAGGCGTCGGCGGTTTCCGCCATGGCCAAGTGCTTCGCCTCGGACGTGGCCATGAAGGTCACCGTGGACGCAGTGCAGGTCCTGGGCGGCTACGGCTACATGGTCGAGTACCCCCTGGAGCGCATGATGCGCGACGCCAAGATCACCCAGATCTACGAGGGTACCAACCAGGTGCAGCGCGTGGTAATCGCCCGCCACCTGCTCGGCTGATCCCCGAAGGTCATATGGAACCGCAAAGGGCCGGGTCACCCCGGCCCTTTTTCCATAGGCCAAAAAGGCCGTCAGGGTAGAGGCACCTGCCCGGAGCCCGGTAAGGCGCCCCGACTCCGTGCAGCGCTCAGGCCTTCAGGATAAGGACCGGCCGTTCGCTCTCCCGCACCACCTTTTCTGCCACGCCGCCAAGAAGGCCGCCGGTGGTACGGTGACCGAAAGCGCCGATGATGATCAGCGAGGCGCCTATCTCCTCCGCGATCTGGGGGATGAGTACGCCGGGGTTGCCCTTCACGAAGGAGGTCCTGACATTGCGGCAGGACGGTTCCAGGGAGGCGGCGAGATCCTGCATCTTGTCCATCCTGTCTTTGGTGTATTCTTTCTCGGCCTTGTATGTCGCGTCCCAGCCGTAGGTCGACCTGCCGCTCTCCTGCACGTGCAACAGGGTGACGGGGGCGCAAAAAGAGCTGGTGAACTCCTTGAGTACTGGCTCGATGCGCTCTGCGTACCCGGAGAAGTCGTTGGCGATGAGGATGTGCTCCAGCAGGAGGCTGCAGGCGTTCTCGCATACGAGGTTGTCCGCGTCGCCCTTGACCCTGCATTGCTGGATCATCACCGGGCGGTCGGAGAGCTTTATCACCTTCTCGCTCACGCTTCCCAGCAGGAGGCGGTTGATAAACCCCTTGCCGTGGGCCGCCATGAATATGAAAGAGACATCCTCATCCTTGGCCGTCTCTACGATCTGCAGCGCGGGGTTGCCTACCTTGACCATCTTCTTGACCAGGAATGAAGTCATGCCCATCTTGTCGATGAGCGAGTCGAGCTGCCCCTCGGCCTCTCTCGTGGCCGCCTCCAGGCCAGGGTCGGCGCCGCCTCCCCCCCGGCCGGATCCCGTCTCCAGGACGTGCAGGAGCACCATCTCCTTCATACCCACGGAGGCCAGTTCCGCCGCGCATCCCAGAAGGTTATCGGTAAAGGGCGAAAAGTCCACCGTGAAGAGCACTTTTTCGAGCATTTTTCCTCCTTGGTCCGATCCGTAATCTGCACGCACCCGGATCATCCGGGGTTCCCGGAACGGCCCCGGATAACGCGGCCCGTAGGCGGTCAGCTCTGTCCGCAAGCGTTCTAGCGCGTCGTGGCCGCCGCGGGCCCGCCGTATCGGGTTAATTGCTTACGACTTATTATTCCCACGGAGGAAGGTTATTCTTCTCGCTGGCTTGGGGCGGTTGATCTCGGCGAGGAGGGACGGAGAACCTCGTGCGCCGGTACGATTGACGGGGGAAGGGCCCGCGTGATAATATATCGACCGGATGGTCGGTCGATTTTAAGGCGGGATGATGGCCAGGCGAGATAACCCGGTGAGGGAGCTCAGGGAGAAGCAGATAAAGGAAGCTGCCCTCAAGCTCTTCTCCGAGAAAGGCTTTCACAACACCACC
>CAYPZH010000181.1:0-6544 GCA_964415205.1 uncultured Actinomycetota bacterium
GTACTGATGCATTTCTATACGCGAAAACATCCGCACGAGATGCGCCATCCATATCTGGAGGGGGCGCGCCAGCTGAGGACGGACCTCCCCGAGTAAAAAGCCGGCAGCGCCTCACAACCTTATAGAGCGAGAGGGGAGTTCGGGCCCGGGGCTCGAACTCCTTGGATTTAGAGGCGAGGAAGACCCCGGGAGCGCTCGGCTCCACGGCAAGCTTCCTAACGGAAAGGCGTCGGTCAAGGCAAGGCGGCTGGAAGGGGAGACTGATCCCGTTCCGGGCCACTCTGGTTCGGGAAGGACGTGGTGAACGTGGTCATCGTATTGCGTGAGGGCGTGACGGATCCGGAAATCGAAGAGCTGGTGGCGCTCCTGCACGAAGTGGGTGCGGAGGCACACGTGTCGCGCGGCGAATACCGTACGGTTATCGGGGTGATCGGAGACCGCGAGAGGGTAATGCAGATGCCCTTCGAGGCCTATGCCGCGGTGGAGAAAGTCGTCCCCATCATGAAACCGTACAAGCTGGTCAGTAGGGACTTCAGGGATGGGCCCACGGTAGTATCCGTCGGAGGGGCACGGATAGGTGGAGGGGCCTTTACCGTCATCGCGGGGCCCTGCTCGGTGGAGGGCGAGGAGCAGGTGATCGCGGCGGCCAGGGCGGCGAAGGAGGCGGGAGCGGACATCTTCCGCGGCGGCGCCTACAAGCCGCGCACCTCCCCCTACAGTTTTCAGGGCCTGGGTGAGGAGGGCCTGTCCATGCTCGCCATGGCACGCGAGGATACCGGCCTGCCCATAGTGACCGAGGTACTGGACGTAAGGGACATCGAGGTGGTATCACGCTATGCCGACATCCTCCAGGTAGGGGCGCGTAACATGCAGAACTTCCTCATGCTCAGGGACCTGGGACGCCAGGAGAAGCCGGTGCTGCTCAAGCGAGGCATGAGTTCGACGGTGGAGGAATGGCTGATGGCCGCGGAGTACATCCTAAAGGAGGGCAACGAGAACGTCATCCTGTGCGAGCGGGGGATCCGGACCTTCGAGACGGGGACCCGCAACACCCTGGACATATCGGCGGTGCCGGTGGTCAAGAACAGCTCCCATCTCCCCGTTATCGTCGATCCCAGCCATGCCACGGGAGTACGCGAGCTGGTGACGCCTCTGTGCCGGGCCGCCCTGGCGGCAGGCGCGGACGGGGTGATGGTGGAGATGCACCCTAACCCCCGCGAGGCGCTCTGCGACGGCCCGCAGTCACTGACCGTGGACGGCTTCAAGGCGATGATGGACGAGCTCAAAGGCCTGGCGGCCTACATGGGCAGGAGCTGAGAAAAAGCGGAGAGGCAAGGAGCTGGGCATGGAGCAGGTCGTGTATGAGTGCGCCGGCATAGTGGGGACGGGCCTCATCGGTGGTTCCCTGGGGCTGGCGCTGCACGCCGAAGTTGCAGCCGGGAAGGTGATCGGGTTCGACGCCGACGCCCACATGCTCGAGCAGGCCCTGCAGAGGGGGGCGGTGGATGAAGCGGCCGGCAACGTGCGGGAGCTGGCCGCCGCCTGCGACCTGGTCTTCGTGGCCGTCCCGGTGCGAGCGATACCGGCAGCCCTGAGGGAGATGGCGCCAGCGCTGCGGGCCGGCACGACCGTGACCGACGTGGGGTCGGTGAAGGAGCGCGTGGTGAAGGCCGCCCTGGCGGAACTGCCCCCGCAATGCCATTTCATCGGGGGCCACCCCCTGGCGGGCTCGGAACAGAGGGGGGTGGGTTTCGCCGACCCCCAGCTCTTCCGCGACGCGTATTACGTGCTCACCCCAAGCGAGGAATGCGATGCAGAGGCATATTCCAGGCTGCACGCCTTGCTGGCCTCGCTGGGCTCGCGGGTCATCGCCATGGAACCGCGGCAGCACGACCGCGCCGTGTCCGTGATCAGCCACCTGCCTCACGTCATGGCCATGTCGCTGATGAACGTGGCCCTGCAGCGCGCGGATGAATATCCTCTACTGCGACTGGCGGCGGGAGGGTTCCGCGACATGACGCGCATCGCCGCCTCGGACGCCGTCCTGTGGCTGGATATACTGATGGAGAACCGCGAGGCGGTCAAGGAGTCGCTGGGCGAGTGCGTCGCCTCCATGCTGCGCATCGCGGAGCTTCTGGAACAGGGAGACGAAAAGGAACTGGTCAGATGGATGCGCAGCGCCAGCAGCGGCAGGCTGAGCATCGCGCCGGTACTGGGGGAGTCGATGGCGGGGTTCTACGGCGTCACCCTGGCGGTCGACGACCGCCCCGGGGTCATCAGCGACGTGACCCTGACGGTGGGTGAGATGGGCATAAACATCGTTGACATCGAGCTCATGCACCCGCTGGAGAGCGGCCAGGGCCTGCTGCGCCTGACCATCAGCGGGGAGGAAGACGCGTTGCGCGTGGCACAGGCGTTGCGGCGCAAAGGCTATCGCGCCAACATCGGCAAGACGTTGGGAGGGGAGTGAGGGCGCGAGTCCATATGGCTCGCGGCCGCGGAGGGGTGGAGGAGAGAAAGCGCCATGGAGATGCGGTTCGCTAAGCCTCCCGGGGGGCTTTCGGGGGAGGCCGCGGTCCCCCCGGACAAGTCCATATCCCACCGCGCCGCCATCCTGGGGGCCATGGCGGTGGGGAAGACGACGGCGCGGCCCTTCCTACGTTCAGACGACTGCCTGTCCACGCTCTCCTGCCTGCGCGAGCTGGGGGTCTCCCTGGACTTGGAGGGCGAGGTGCTGACGGTCGAGGGCCGGGGACCGGAGAGTTGGAGGGAGCCCGCGCGCGCCCTCTACGCCGGCAACTCAGCCACCACCATGCGCCTGCTCGCCGGCGCCCTGGCTGGACGACCCTTCACCAGCGTCATCGATGGAGACGATTCCCTGCGCGGCCGGCCCATGGGCCGCGTGATCGAACCCCTGCGGCGCATGGGGGCGGACATCACGGGGAGGGATGACAACACCAGGCCGCCCCTGACCATACGCGGCGGCGACCTCGAGGGTATAGACCACCAAATGGAGGTGGACAGCGCGCAGGTGAAGTCCGCCCTGCTCCTGGCGGGGTTGCAGGCCAGGGGCACGACCAGGGTGGCGGGCGGGCGCTTATCCCGCGACCATAGCGAGAGGATGATGCTGATGATGGGGGCCGACCTCACCTTCGAGCCCGACGGGGCCATGGCGGTAAGGAGTTCGACACTCAGGGGCGGCGAGATAGAGGTACCGGGAGACATCTCAAGCGCCGCCTTTCTCCTGGCGGCCGCGGCAGTGGTGCCATCTTCGCATCTGGTGCTCAAGGGGGTAGGGCTCAACCCCACGCGTGCCGGGTTCCTCTCAGTGCTCAACACCATGGGAGCGCTGGTGATGGAGTCCGGCTACCGCGAGACCAGCAACGAGCCCCGGGGGGATCTCGAGGTCAGGTCGGCGGAGTTGCACGGGTTGGAGATAGGCGGCATGCTCGTCCCGGCCATGATCGACGAGGTGCCCCTGCTGGCGGTACTGGGATGCCGCGCTCGCGGCGAGACGGTGGTGAGCGGCGCGGGAGAGCTGCGCGTGAAGGAGAGCGACCGCATAGCCGCCATATGCGGGGAACTGCGCAAGATGGGGGCGGACATCACGGAGACGGCGGACGGCTTCGCGGTGCGCGGACCGGTGAAGCTGCGCGGCGCGCGCGTGCAGGCGCACGGCGACCACCGCATCGCCATGGCCCTGGCGGTCGCCGCCCTGGCAGCGGAGGGGGAGACGGTCATCCAGGGCTGGGAGTGCGTGAACATCTCCTTCCCGAGCTTCGAGAACACCCTCCGCGGCCTGTCTTGAACGACTTCAGCCGGGCCGTGGAGGGGAGGGTGGGTTAATCGCCGCGGCCTACGGTGGTCTCGGACGAGGTGGCGATGCCCATGGCGCGGTTGAAGAGGTCGAGCACGGGGATGGGCGTAAGAGCCTTGGTAAGGGGGACGAGATAGACGGAGAAGGGCACGCCGATGAAGGAGCGGTTTTTCTTTATCCCCTCCACTATCTTGACTGTCACGTCCTCCGCCGTGAGCAGCTTGGTCCCCTTCACAGGCTTGGCCCCGGCGAACATGCCCGTGCCCACGGTGTTGGGGCAGACGTAGGCGAAGCGTATCTTGCGCAGCCCCTTGAGCTTGAACTCCTGGCGCAGGGACTCGGTGAGCCCGACCACGGCGAACTTGGTGGCGCAGTAGTCGCTTATATAGGGCACGCCGAGCAGTCCGCCCGCCGAGGCCATGTTGACGACATAGCCCTCTTTCTTTCTCACCATCGCGGGCAGGAACGCCTTCATGGTCCAGAAAAGCGCCATCAGGTTCACCGCCACCGTGCGTTCGATGACCTCGTCCGGCTTTTCCAGGAAGGGATCGGAACTCACCACGCCCGCGTTGTTGACCAGGATGTCGATGGGACCGAACTCCCGCTCCACCCTCTGCGCCAGTGCGTACACCTCTTGGCGCCGCGATATATCGCAGAGGTAGGAGGAGACCTCGCCGTGGTGGGAGAGTTCCTCGAGGGCATCGGCGAGATCCGACTCGCGTATGTCCACGATGGCCACCCGGCATCCCTCCCGCAGCAGGAGCCCGGCCAGAGACCTGCCCATACCCAGCGCGCCGCCAGTGATCAGAACGTTTTTTCCCCGCAAGTCTTTCATCACCCTCACCTCCCCGCGAGGTCGCCAACAGGCTGCAGGATGATTATAGCTCATGGTGACGGTCACTGCCGCTGCTTTCACACCCTTCACGGCTACGTCCCGGTAGCGGGTCTTCAAAGCGTCCCTATATGGCTCTATGATGATGGCATGAGCAAGAAGATACCGCCCGCTGCGGAAAGAGGCATCATCGTGGCCATCGACGGTCCGGCGGGGGCGGGGAAGAGTACCGTGGCCCTCAAGCTCGCCCGCGCCCTCGGCCTCGCCTACCTGGATACTGGCGCTATGTACCGCGCCCTCACCCTCAAGGCCCTGCGGGAACATATCGACCTCTCGGACGAGCGGGGACTGGCGGAGGCGTCCGCGCGCCTGGAGCTGGAGATGCGCTATGAAGCGCGCCGCAGGCCCCCATACCGGGTGCTCATGGACGGCGAGGACGTCACCTCGGCGATTCGCTCGCGCGAGGTCTCGGCGCACGTCTCTCAGGTCTCCTCCCATCCCGGCGTGCGCAGGGAGATGGTGAAGAAGCAGCGCCTGCTGGCTTCTGGGGGCGGCGTGGTGGTGGAGGGAAGGGACGTGGGGACGGTCGTGTTCCCCCAGGCGGACGTGAAGTTCTTCGTCACCGCCTCGGTGAGGGAAAGGGCCCGGCGCCGCTACCTCGAGATGCTCAAAGACGGGCACGAGGTCACACTGTACGCGGTGACGCAGGAGATGGTGCGCAGGGACCACCTGGACTCTACGCGCGAGCACAACCCCCTGAAGCGTTCTCCCGACGCGGTAACGGTGGACACCACGCATGAAGACGCGACCCAGGTGGCGAGAAGGCTGACCCGGCTGGTGAGGGAGAAGACGGAAACGGGGCGGGAAAAACGGTGAGAAGGCTCTCCCGCCGCGCGCGCGAGCGGCCGGCCGGCTGGGATCCTCCCCTGATCGTGGGAGTAAGGCCGGGCTCCATGGGCGATGGCTTGGTGATGCCGGGAGATCGCCTGCTGGAGCTGAACGGCACGGTCCCCCTCGACATCCTCGATTACATGGAGGCATGCTGGGATGAGAGGGTGTCGTTGCGCCTCTTGCGTGGGGGCAAGGAGATATCGCGCAGGTTGCGCAAGGAGCCCGGAGTCCCCCTGGGCATCGTCTTCGCGGACCCGGTCTTCGACGGCATACGCATATGCCGCAACCGCTGTATCTTCTGCTTCGTCGACCAGATGCCGCGGGGACTGCGCCCCTCTCTCTACGTCAAGGACGACGATTACCGCCTCTCGTTCTATTACGGCAACTTCGTGACCCTCAACAACCTCTGCCGCGGCGACCTGGAGCGGATTAAAAGGATGCGCATAGCACCTCTTTACGTCTCCCTGCATTCCACGCACCCCGCACTACGCGAGAGATTGATGGGAAGCGGCGCGGCCACGGGCCTTGAAGCCCTCCGGGAGCTGCTGTCGGAGGGGCTGGAGGTCCACCTTCAGGTGGTGGCGTGCCCGGGCATCAACGACGGAGAAGAGCTCAGGAGCACCCTGAGCGACGTGCTCAGCGACTACGCGGCGGCATCCCTGGGCGTAGTGCCGGTGAGCCTGAACGATCGGGCGCGTCCGCTGCCGCGGGCATTGCGGCCGCACGACCGCGAGACGGCCCGCGCGCTGATCGAGATCGTGGAGGAATACCAGACCCTGGCCATGCAGGAGCACGGCCGCAGGATGTTCTTCGCTTCCGACGAGTTCTACCAGATCGCAGGAGAGGATTTCCCGCCTCGGGATGAATACGAGGGGTTCCCCCAACTGGAGAACGGAGTGGGGATGGCGAGGAAGCTCATCGAGGTGGCCCGCGGCGAAGCGGGAAAGCCTGGTGGCGGGGGGCGGCGGGGACTCTTCCCCGGGGTGGCGGGAGCGGGGGGCGTC
>CAYPZH010000182.1:0-6469 GCA_964415205.1 uncultured Actinomycetota bacterium
TTTGATAAGTTCAGCATGCTGGCGCTGCTCGGCCTGGCTCCCCTGCTGGGCATGGGGATAGAGGGCATCTACGGGCGCCTTCGCGCATGGTGGGGGAAAAAGCGCTCCGGCAGGATTGCGGGAGCCGTGGTGCTCGCATCGCTGGTAGTCATGCTCTTCGGGGTCCTGGTGTGGCCCTTGTGGACGGGGGACGTCATCTACGGTGCGGAGGGGACCATGCCCTCGCTCCGTGTTGGGGGAATACCGGATGGTTACGAACAGGCCAAGTCCTGGCTTGAAGAACAGGAAGACGGCTTTCGCGTCCTTCCCCTGCCCTACAACCGAGGTTTCTGGGCGCTTGCCCTGTTCGACTGGTACCAGGGACACGATCACACCAGGTGGTCGCTGGAGAGCGACATCATGACGCCGTCTTTCGGCTTCACCGGAGGAGAGCTTGCAGAGGATGCCGCCTACGAGGTCGCCACCGGGGGAGACAGCGCCCGCGCGCTCTGCAACTGCCTGAACGTTAAATACATCATGCTCAGGGAGGACGCGAACTGGGAGATAATCGGGGAATACGAACCCGAAAAGACGGTCGGCTACATCTATGAGCCGTTGGACGCGATGCGCGAGACGCTGGGAAGCCAGGACTGGCTGGAACCGGTGGCCCGCTTCGGCAGCCTGGTGTTTTTCCGCAACCGCGACTGGCGGCCCTCGCTCGTCGATGCCTGCGGTGGGTTCCGGGCCGTAAACGTGGAGGAAGCCAACCTGCTGAAGAGTTTTGAGGGCGAACCGGACGCGCCGAGTGACGGGGGGGACAAGGGCCTTGTCAGGGCCATCGGCAAAGTGAGCTGGGAAAGCGACGGGCCGGGGCATCTGTCGGTGACCAGCAAGTCGGATAGCGGCCCGCAATGGGTAGGCATAAGGCGCCCCATAGAACTGGGCGAGGGCCCCTTCGTCTATTCCTATGAGGCGAGGACGGAGGATACCGACCGGGTTCACCTGAAGGTCAGGTGGTACGGCGAGGACGGCGAGCTGTTGGACACGGATTACCTGCAGAATAGGGTCGACGGCGATACCGGCTGGACGCGGTTTTCAGGGGTGATCATGAGACCGCGTGGAGCGGCCAGCTCGGAGTTGAGGTTGTCGATGAAGCCGCGCGAGGGCGCCACCATCGAGATAAGGGACTTCGTCCTCATGGAGCAGCCCTGGATACAGGCGGCCGGCGGGGAGGGTCATGGGGATGCAGGGGACACAACCCCGGCTGCGGTAGAGAGGGTTTCCATCAGCGTGGAGGACGCGGAGAGGCTGGGGCTGGCGGAGGACGGCGGAAAGGCCGGCGCCGGGACCGTGGTGACGGCGGAACAGGCCTCCCCGTGGCTCGTAAGCGTGAGGGTGAAGGCGGACGGACCGCTTTTCTTGGTGCTCAACCAGGCCTTCTATACAGGCTGGAGGGCATACCAGGGCTCGCCCGGCTGGCTGAGCATACTACTGGGGTCCGGCAGGTCACCGGCGCAGCATTTCAAGGCCAATGGCTATGCCAACGCATGGTATATCGACCAGGCGGGCGAATACGACCTGACCCTCTACTACTGGCCCCAGACCCTTTTCTACCTGGGGATAATGGTATCCGCTTTTACCTGGGTGTTCTTGCTGGGCTGTTTCCTGCTGCGCCGCAGGGCGCGTTCGCGGCGGCTCTCGACCGAGCAGGGAGATGATACGTGAGGCATGCCGGCCGCAGGACTGCCTATCTGATCCTCATCCAGAAGGAGATCCCATCGGACTCCGTGCCCCTCATCCTGGGGTCGTCCCAGAAACCCGACATGATCCCCCGCAGCCGCGGGTTCTCGCTCACGTATTTGCACGGCAGCAGGATCTCGTACCTTTCGCTGTTCGCGAGCAGGTAGGCAGCGAGTAGATACTGTTCCGAGTAATAGAGGCGCAGCCATTCGGGAGGGTAATCGTAGGGCAGGAAGATATCATGGATGCCGACGATCACGCCCTTGCGCAGGCGGGGGAAGACGTCCAGGAAGAAGACCGTGGGCCCGTGGTTTTCGAACACGTGATGGCCGTCATCCACGAAGATGATGTCCCCCTCCCCGAGTCCGTCGAAGAGGCTCAAGTCGGTCTCTTCCAGGGGAAGCCTGCAGGCGTAGTCGCAGATGGCGTCGATCTCATACCTGGGGTTGGGGCCGAACGACAGGATGCGCGTCTTCAGGCCGTGGTCGGAGATCGCGCGCCGCGCGAATGCGGTGGAAGCTCCCGAGCCCACTTCGAAATAGTTGGCGGGTTCGTACATGCACAGGAACCCGTATATCTGCAGGGCGTCGAAAGCGCCGATGCCGCGGTTTATCCACGCGGGCGCGGTGGGGTCGTCTGCGAGAGCGGTCCTGGGGATGTCGAGATAGTATTCCCGGTAATCCAGCAACCTCTTCAGGATGACCTCGTACGTCGTCTCGTGTCCGGCGATGATCCCGTACAGCTCCGGATGGGGTGGCCTGCCGTAACCGTAGCGGGGCTCCGGGTTCACGGGGTGGTTGAGGAAGATGAGGTTCGCCTTCATCAAGGCCGCACCGATGCGGTTCATCAGGGACGTGTGGCCGAGGAAGAAGGAGTTAAAGCGATCCATCAAGCGCTCCATATGCGACCACCCTCAAACGCCATTGGGTATGATCCCAGCCAGCATGGCCGGCCCGGTCCTCTGCGCGTGTCTTTTCAATAAACTGCCGGTGCAATGATTCTATCATGGCGCGGTATGTTTAGACGCTCGTCTCAGCAGTACGAGCGAAAAACCCCGCCGCCCGCGGTAAAAAACCGCATTGACGGTTCTTAAACGGGCTCTTTTGTGGTTAAATGCTCTTATGCTTTTAACAAGTTATCATTTCATCGCCTTCTTCGTGATCGTCGCGGCCGCCTATTTCATCGTCCCCCCCAGGTACAGGTGGGTCCTGCTGCTGGCCGCGAGCTACTACTTCTATGTGGCGGGTGGAAAACCCGAGTACATCCTGGTGCTCATAGCGACCACCCTCGTCACCTATTATTGCGGGTTGAGGATGGGGGAGAGAGACACACGGCGCGGTAAGAGGCCTTATCTATTCACCAGCATCGCCGTCAACCTGGCCTTCCTGCTCTTTTTCAAGTACCTGAAGATGTTCGGCGTAAACATGGAGACCATCCTGTCCCACATCCGTTTCTTCGGCGGGTCCACCGAGCTGCGCTTTCTCGTGCCGCTGGGCATCTCCTTCTACACCCTGCAGACACTGGCCTACCTCATCGACGTGTACCGGGAGGATATAAAGCCAGAGAGGCACCTGGGCTATCTGGCCCTCTACGTCTCCTTTTTCCCCACCATGCTGGCGGGGCCCATAGAAAGGGGCACCCACCTCCTGCCACAGCTGCACGGCGAATACCGCTTCGACTACGACCGGGTCACCAACGCCATCAAGCTGTTCGCCTGGGGGCTTTTCCTGAAGATCGTCATCGCTGACCGGCTCGGGATATACGCCGACCAGGTCTACGGGAACGTCCGCGGTTACCGGGGCTTGCCCCTGCTTCTGGCCACCCTCTTCTTCTCAGTGCAGCTCTACTGCGATTTCGCCGGTTACACCAACATGACGCGGGGGTGCGCGAAGATAATGGGCTACGACCTACTGGAGAACTTCGAGAAGCCGTATTTCTCGAGGAACGTGCGCGAGTTCTGGCGCCGCTGGCATATGTCGCTGACCTCCTGGTTCCGGGACTACCTCTATATTCCGCTGGGTGGGAACAAGGTGTCCGCATGGAGGCTATACCTCAACGTGCTCATAGTCTTTCTGGTGAGCGGCCTGTGGCACGGGGCAAGCTGGACCTTCGTGCTGTGGGGCGCCCTGCACGGCCTGTATTTCGTGGTCTACCTGGCCGCCAGGCGGCTCAAGGCCGGCGGGAGGGAACCTGCTGAGGAAAAGGAGGCGAGCAGGCTTTTCGCCGTCTGCAGCATAGTGTTCACCTTCTGCCTAGTCTCCTTCGCGTGGGTGTTCTTCCGGGCGGATTCCGTGGGTGATGCACTTTATGTGGTCAGGAACATGTTCGCCATCGGATGGAGCGATATCTCATACTTCTTCACCTCGTATTTCAAGGGATACGGGACGTACCTTCTCGTGATCCTCTTCATATTCGTGGTTGGCCTGATCGGCCTGCGCGGCTCGATAATAGAGCGCTTGAACAGACTGCCCATCTATATCAGATGGCCTGTGTACTACATCTTCCTGTTCACCATGATCATCTTCGCCGTGACCGCCGGGGGCCGGTTCATATACATGCAGTTCTAAGAGGAGAAATGAAGAAGTTCATCATCAGGGGTTCGTGTTTCGTCGCCATCGCTTTTCTGGTCATCTTCATATCGAACCTCTTTTACGTCAAAACCAACGGCTACAAGAGCCTGGACGGGACACAGAAGTTCTTCACCGTCCCTGGAGACCTGGACGTCATCAATCTGGGTTCTTCGCACGGTGAGTTCGGCTTTGACTACTCTGAGATCGAAGAGGTAAAGGGATACAATCTCGGCCTGCGCGGGCAGGGCCACTATTTCGACTTCCAGATACTGAAGAAATACAGCGACAGGCTCGCGCCGGGCTGTGTCGTGATCATGCCGGTATCCTACTACTCGCTGCTGCATGGAGTGGACGCCGAACAGCGAGCCCACTATTACGGGGTTCTCGACTATGGGTCCATCCCCGGCCACGATGCGGCGGAATACATAAGGTTCAGCATGTTCCCCATACTCTCGGCGTCCTTCAACGTTAAATACCTGGTGAAGGACAAGCCGGTCGTAGACTGCGACCTTTTCCCCGGCCAGGGTCCGGACGAGGATTTCTACACCGCGAACGGGCTTTTCTACTATGACCTCTTCTGCCAGTTGAAGCGGGGGGGGGCGACGAACGAGGAAAACCTGAAGACGCTGGGGGAGATGATCGAGTACTGCCGCGCAAAGGGTTTCCGCCCCGTTTTAGCCACCACGCCCTTCACCGACTATTACAACTACTGGTACACCAAGGAGGACCGCGACGAGTTCTACGCCGCCGTCGGTGAGTTGATCGATCGGCACGACGTTACCTATATGGACTATTCGCGCGACCCGCGCTTCGCCAGGGCGCTGGAGCTGTATGCCGACTCCGACCACCTCAACCCAGAGGGAAGAAGGGTGTTCACGGAGATCATCCTCGGCGACCTCGGCATCATCCGGGACGGGCAGGAAGGGCGGGGCGGATCATGATGCGGCAAAAGCACGTCGATAAGAGAGAGCCCGGTCCCCGGGGCATAACGGACGGGAGGCGGGGCTTTGACGCTCGTTTAGCGAAACGCTTCTTCCGGGGGAGGAGATGAGGAAGTTCATCTTCAGGGGGATATGCTTCGTGGCCATCGGCCTGGCGCTGCTCACGCTGGTGAACCACTTCTATATCCGCACCAACGGCTACCGCAGCCTGGACGATATGTTCAAGTTCTACCTCATGCCGGAGGGCATCGAAGTCGCGAACCTCGGTTCCTCTCACGCCGCGTACGGGCTCTATTACGAGGATATCGAGGAGATAACGGGGTTCAACTTCGCCCTGCCGGGACAGAGCCTGTACTACGACCTGAAAATGCTGGAGAGGTTCGGCGACAGGCTGGCGGAGGGCTGCACGGTCGTGATCCCCCTGTCGTATTTCTCCTTCGACCAGCAGGCGGGCTACCACGTGGAGAACAGGTGGTATTACAAGCTCCTTGGTTACAATACCGTTACCGGCCACAGGATAACCGATTATGTAAGGCTCGGCCTCTGGCCGTTCCTCTCGGCGTCCTTCAACGCGAAATTCCTGGTAAAAGACAAAGACAGGATTGAGTTCGACATATACTGGATTTACGCGTTTTTCGGCATCGAGCTGAAAGAGGATGAGCCCAAAGGGTGGAGGCAGAGCGCGCGCGACGCCCTCGCGTATTATCACCGCATAACGGGGCAGGGCGAGAACGTGGGGTTCAACATGGCCTGTCTCGACGGGATCATCGCATACTGCGAGAGCAACGGCCTTAAGCCGGTGCTGATCACCACGCCGGTCACCAAGTATTACTATAACGTGTTTCCGGAGGAGATCCGCGAAGAGTTCTACGCCAGGGTCAAGGAGGTAAGGGAAAGATACGGTATCCCGTACATCGACTATTCGCGCGACAAGCGCTTGACGAATAACCTCTCCATGTTCGGCGACTCCAACCACCTCAACGACAACGGGAGGAGGGTGTTCACGAAGGTCCTCCTCTCTGACCTGGGGCTGATCCAGGGCACTCAGGAGGGTGGCAATGGGACGGACCATGATCTCACGGGCGGCCGCTAAGGCATGCGGGTCCTGTTCGGGGGAGTCTCTTCGGCGATGGTATAGATGCGCTTGTCGGCCTGCTGCGCATGTGTTTGCGAGGTGAAAGATGAAGAAGTTCGCAGTCAGGGGGATATGCTTCGTGGCCATCGGCCTGGCGCTGCTCA
>CAYPZH010000183.1:0-6375 GCA_964415205.1 uncultured Actinomycetota bacterium
CCTTCGAACATACTTGGGTGAAAAAGGAAGACGCGGACGTCATCTCCATCAGGCCCGCGCAGAAAAAGTCCGAGTTCTCCACACGGCTCGACCTGGTGTATCCCCCGCTCAAGCCCGGGGACTTCTACATGCCCCGCTGCCGCTCCTGCGGCGTGCCCCGCGAACTGGCTTACCTGCGCTGGCACGAGGAGGAGGGCATCATCACCGACACCCGCCGCAACACGCGCCTGGCCTTCCTGGACGGCTACGTCCCCACCATCGTCTTCCGGGAACTGGAAAGCGAGCTGGGCGAGGCCATCTACCCCTTGATAATCCAGGCGGAAAAGGATTACACCCACCGGCGCATGCGGGAGTTGGGCATGGCCGGCGGTGAAGGCTCGGTCCTCCCGCGCCGCGAGAGGGATAGCATATACGAGAACGCGCTGGCTACCCTTCCGCCGCGGGGCCAGGGGAACCCGGTGGACTACAGTTACAGCCTCGAAGGCCTGGCCGTCACGGTGGAGAACCCCTACAACGAGCATCTCCTGGCTGGCCAGATGGCGGCGCTTTTCGAGGCCGCGGAGGGCAAGAGGGCCGCGGTGGAATGGCACCGCCCCGACGCTGCGAGCATCGTGTTCACGGTGCGCGCCGAGGAAGTCCTCGTGGGGTGAACGCCCGCGGCCTCAAGGCCAGTCCGTGCCGCAGAAGGGACGGGCGTAGGGCGGCGCCTCGCGGTAGTAATAGACGAGGGCGGTCAGCGTGTTCCCGCTGTCGAGCGTCACTTCCATCTCGCCCTTCTCGAAGCCGCCCTCGCCCTCGATGACATCGATGATGCGCAGCATCTCCTCGTACTGCTCCTCAAGGGGGACCAGCAATACGCCGCTTATAACGGGGTCTTCCGCCCTGCCCGGGTTCACCAGCAGCGGGTACCCGAAGGGGGTTTCGTACAGGGTCCCCCGTATGGTCGCCGGCAAGATATCCCTTACCGTGTGGCTGATGTGGCGGAACATCTTCTCGCCCGGCTTGAGGGTCCCGTAGGCGAACACGGGCACTATATCCATCGCTGCTCCTCAACGGTTTCTATCAGCGTACATCACCTGCCGGAAATGCTGGTTTTCCTCCAGGCCCGCTCCCAGGGCTCCCACCACCATGGCCATGGAGCTGATGAGCAGGGATACCCTTACATAGTCGAAGAAACCCACCTCGCTCCTCATCACCCAGTCCTCCACTATGTAGCGGGGATAAGCGCCCAGGGTGACCAGTATGGTCACGATGAAGATGATGGCGAAGAGGGTCAAGAGCACGCTGAACACGGTCAGAAAACTGGTGAGGTTGAAAAAAGCCGCCTGCTCGGAAAGCGAACGGGATACCCGTCGCACGAAAAGGCGTTGGCGAAAGACCACGTAAACGGTCGCCGCCATCTGCACCGCAACAGCGATGAGCACGAGCCTCCATGCGTTCATCCCCATCCCCAGGTACCAGAGTTCCGCGGAGAGCAGCGCTATCACCAGCGCGGCCATCGCCGCGAAGACCAGCTTCCCCAGGCTGAAGACAATGCGTAGAGGCCGGTGGCTCAGCACCGAGCGGAACACGCGCATGGGGTGGGACAGGAATATTCTCACGTAAAGAGTCAGCCCCTTTATCTCTTTCATGCCGCGTTTCAGCGCGTTGTCGGCCAGGCTGTGCAGGGCTCCCTCCAGCGCCTTTTTATCCTCCGGCTTGAGCGGATCCCCCTCCTCCTCGAGGTCACGCCCCTCGACCTCCATCTCCTCCATATACGGGAGACCGTTGAGGCGGGCGAAGCAGGCGAGGATGAGGCGGCAGCACCAGCCGGCCGTATCGCCGCCCCGGGAGGCATCGCCGTCCGGAATGGCGGCGGGCAGGCGGATAAGAGCCGCGGAATGGCTGAAAGAGAGGGTGGTCACCGAGCCGTCGGCGGAAGCATACTCGCTTTTTTCACCCACCAGGAAAGAGAACTGCCAGCCGGCTTTCTCCATGTTCTCCCGTGCCCGGTCCATTAGCCATAACGGTTCCGCCCGCGGCTGTTCCCAATGCTCCTCCGCGATCTGCCACTCAAAGGCGGGAAAGGTCGAGGAGAGATAGCGCTCGAGCCATATGCGGCATGCCCCCACGACCTCCGGGGAGCGGCCGCCGAGCGAGATCAGCCCGATCCCGATTCGCGACGTTGCCGCCTGCGCTTCACGCTCTTCGGCTTTCTTCAATATCCCGCCCCATCCTCGTGCCGCCTTCAATCACGGGGTCCGGAACCAGTACCGCGAGCCGCCGCCTGCGAGAGCGCTAGCGTGGGGGTATGAGCTTGCCGGGGTTCAGCACGCCCGCGGGGTCCATTACTCCCTTTACCGCTCTCAGCGCCTCCAGAAAGATGCCCCCAACCTCTCTCTGCATCCATGGCGCATGCTCGTACCCGATGCCATGGTGGTGGCTGATGGTCCCCCCGTACTCCATGATGGCCTCGGAGGCGGCGCGTTTTACCCTCTCCCACTGCTTCTCTTCCCCGCCCTCCCCGGCCATGGGCGCGAAGAAGGTGTAGTAGAGGGAAGCGCCCTCGCGGTAGGAATGGGAGACATGGCAGCCCACCATGCTCTTGCCTCCCCCCTCCTCCAACGCCCCGCGCAGGGCGCTGCGCACCTCGCCGTAGAGGTGGAGCAGGTTGTCCCAAGTGGTAGCGGTCTCGACGGTGTCCACCAGGACGCCCCAGTTGATCAGCTGCTCGCGGAAGTAGGCGGTGTCGTGCCGGCTGCGGTACCACTGCATACCTGGGCCTGTGCCCAGGTGGAAGCCCCCCAGCTCGCGGCACAGCTGCAGTATGCCCGCGCGCATGTACTCCACCTCCTCTCTCTCCCCCTCCAGGCCCAGCACCATGAAGGCCCCGTCGTCGAAGGAATAGCCCCGCCTTGCCAGGGCCCTGAGGGCTAACTCCTCTCCCTTTCTTTTCCATTTACTGCCAGCGGTGGAGCGAAAGTTCTTGGCCAGCGCCGTTTCCGTGCGGTCCGAGAGGCGCACGCAGGCCGGCACCATGCCCCGCTGCATCATCTCGCGGATGGCCGAAACCCCGGCCGCGAAATTACGGAAGAGCAGCCCGCGGTAATCGATGATGTCGGGGTAAGGACGGATCTTCATGGTGGCCTCGGTGATGACCCCGAAGGCACCCTCGGAACCGATGCAGAGCTGCAATACGGAAGGGCCGGATGCCGTGTTGGGGACCTTTCGCGTCTCCACCGTCCCGCGCGGGGTGACCATGCGCAGGGCCAGGACCATGTCCTCGATATCCCCATAGCCGGTGGACTGCCGCCCCGAAGCACGGGTGGCGATCCAGCCGCCCAGGGTGGAATGGTCGAAGCTCTCCGGGAAGTGACCGAGGGTATAGCCATGCCCGTTAAGCTGTTCTTCTATCTCAGGTCCCAGTGCCCCCGCCTGGATGACCGCGGTCTGCGAGGTCGCGTCCACGCGCAGTACTCGGTTCAGCCTCGCCAGGTCAAGGCTGAGCACGCCGTCCTTGTCCACGGACACGGGCTCGACCCCCCCGGTGACGCTCGAGCCCCCGCCGAAGGGTATCACCTCGAGGTTCTTCTCCTCGGCAAGGCGCAGGATAGCTGCGATCTCGCCTTCGTCACTCGGCCACACGACCGCGTCGACCGGCCTGTCTATGCGGCGCATACGCATGCGCAGCATGTCGCGGTAGCTCTTGCCCATGCAGCGGCTCACGCGATGGAACTTTTCCGTGGATACGTTCTCGCCGCCACAGAGGCGGCGCAGTCCCTCCAGCACATCGTCTTCTATACGCGGTGCCGGGAGGTCGACCTCGTCCAGACTGGGGTCGGTGAACCTCTCGCGGTCCAACGGCATCCCCAGGTTCTCCCGCATGAACGGCAGTATGTTCTCGCGGTTCTCGACATCGAACCTCTGGTCCAGGTCACCCCAGCCCCACCAGCGGCTCTTTCCCTCCAAGTAATCGGACACTTCCCGGGCCCCCCGAAGATCAAACCCGGCGGCCTGTCATTACTGCGTCAATTCGTACTCCTGCGCCTGCTCCGCCTCCGGCGGCAGCTCGACCTTGATGTCGGCGCCGTAATCGTAGACCTCCAGCTTGGCGACGCTGCTCAAGTCCCCCACCTCCGGTGTCCCGCCGATGGCGTAAGACATCTCCATGCGCTGGACGAGCTTGTCCTCGTCCCTGATCCACATGCTTATTGCGGCCTGGAAATCCACCAGGTACTCCTCCGCCATACGCAGCTCTTCCTCGCTGAACTGCGCGTCCCCCTCCTCCTTCATCTTGCGCAGCCTTTCCAGGGAAACACGCGCGTACTCATCATCGAGGCGGAAGGACAGGCGCTTTATTCCCCCGCCCTCCTCGACCACTTCCGTATCTTTCGCCACCTGCGCCATGAGCTCCATCTGCTCGGCATTCAGCATCCCCAGGCTCGTGTTCTGTCCCATATACGAGACGCCCGTGCTCTGCTTCATCCACCCCGTGCCGGGCATGTTCTGGTAATAGACGCCGCCGACGATAAAGGACTCGACCTCGTATCCGCCCAGGCTCATGAACATGTGCTGGCGCATGTCGCCGTCCACGTTCTGCACCTCAGCCCTGACCTCCATGCTTATTATCTCGCCCTGTCCTCCCATGTCCATATCGATGGTTCCCTGCGTGCGGTAGCCGCTCACGACCATCATGGCTTGCTCTGACTCCAGGAGCAGAGACAGCCCTTCCCCGTCGCCCTTTTCGGACCCACCGCCGCATCCGGTGATGAGTACCGCCAGCACTACGGCCAGTATTATCGCTATGGCGCTTCTCATGTTCGGCCTCCTTTCTCCGTATTTATCATAGGCCATACCGAGTGTTCTAACCACCATAAGGCAGTCTCCCGGGCACGCCCGTGCGCCGCACCTCACCTCCCCGGCGGCGGATTCAAGGGCACCGCGCCCGCGTCGTATATAATCTATGAAGAACGAAAGGGGGTAGGCTTGCGTTTCGCCGTGTTCTCGGACATACACTCGAACCTGGAGGGGTTGCATGCCGTCCTGGCCGAGGCTGAGCGCATGGAAGCGGATGTCCTGCTCTGCTGCGGCGACATCATCGGTTATAACGCCGACCCCGACGCCTGCGTGGAAACGGTGAGGGACAAGGGGGTGCGCTGCATCAAGGGGAACCACGAACGGGGGCTGCGGGAACTGGACAAGGGCTTCGATCCGAACATGAACCCGGTGGCCCTGGAGGCGCTGTATTTCACCCGTGAGACACTGAGTGACGACCACCGCGACTGGCTGCTCTCCCTCCCCGAGGAACTCGTGGTCGAGGATTCCTTCTACCTCTTTCATGGCTCTCCATCCGACCCCGACGAATACGTCTTCGACGCCTTCGAGGCGGCCTACGCCTTCAAAGCTTTGGCCTTCGAGCACTCCCCACCCGCCAATTTTCTCTGCTTCATCGGCCATACCCACGTTTGCGCGGCGTACGTCTTCGATGCGGACAACCACCGCGTGGGAGAAAGTCCCGTGGGTAGCGGGGACCGCTTCCGCCTCAAGGCCGGCGCGCACTATATGTTCAACGCCGGAAGCTGCGGCCAGTACCGCGGCGGTGTGCCCGTCGCCACGCTCTGCCTGATGGACAGCGACGATATGAGCGTGGAGTTCCGGTTCCTTGCTTACGACGTGGCGGCGACCCAGGCCAAGATCATCGCCGCCGGGCTCCCCGCCTTCCTGGCCAGGCGGCTGGGGACGGGACAGTAGGCGGGCCATATATTATAATCTTTAGCATGGAAAAGAGAGAAGATTTACATAATATGGCAGCCGCTGGAGACCTGCGCGGCCTGGTGGAGGCGATGGGCCATTCGCAACCCTTTATGCGCTTCGCGGCATCGGATATCCTCGGCTCGCTGGGGAATACGGCCTTCCCGTACCTTATCGACGCGCTTACCCACGACAACCCCGAGGTGCGCAAGGGGGCGGCCAGGGCCCTGGGCATAATCGGCGACAGAAAGGCAGTGAAACCTCTCCTCGAACGCCTCGAGAAAGACATCCCGGGGGTTAGCCAATTCGTGGTCGACGCCCTGGCGGACATCGGCGATACACAGGTGACGGGCGAACTGTGCAAGGCCACGCGCAGCCACAGTCTATCCCTGCGCTACAGCGCGGTAAGGGCACTCGGCAAGCTGGGCGACCGCAGAGCCATACCCTTTCTGATCGAGGCGCTCAGCGACTCGGCCAGCATCGTGCGCCTGCGTGCGGTGGAATCGTTGTCCCGCATGGAAGAGCCGAGCCTCTGGGCGCCCATAAGCGAGAGGCTCTCCGAGCCCTCTGCGGGCGTGAGTGCGGTGGCCGCCCGCGCGCTGGGGGAGATGCACAACCTGCGCGCCAGCGAGTGCCGGCTGCCGC
>CAYPZH010000184.1:0-6371 GCA_964415205.1 uncultured Actinomycetota bacterium
GTCGGGCCCGTCCACGGTGAGGTCCGCCACCGCCTCCAGTTCGATGGGGACCTCGGGGGAGAGCACGGCGATGGCCGTACCATCGAAGCCGCCCTCCTTCATGAGGTAGCGCATGCCGCGGAAGGCGTCCACGTCTGTGAGGTCGTCCCCGGCGTAGAGGGCGCGCTTGAGCCTCCAGCCCCCCGCCAGGCGGATGAGCACCGTGCCCTTGTCGATGTCCACGGGCGGGCGCAGCTCCACCGTGCTCCTGCCGCGCTTGGCCTTCAGGCCCAGCTTCAAGGCTAGCCCCTCCGCGAGCCGTAGCGCCTCGCTCTCCAGCTCGGGCGCCTCGCGGAAGTGCAGGGTGACCGAGACCAGCTTGTCCTCCATGGAAACCCCCGGGAGGCCTGCAAGGGCGGCGCTGAGTTCCTCGCGGGCGCGGTGCAGGGTGGGGAGGTGTGGGAGGACCTCGGGGTCGATGCGCGCCTCGTCCTCCATCCATTCCATGCCGTGCGCGCCCACGTAATGGACGTGGGCCAACCCCACCAGCGAGGCGAGCTCCGCCGCGCGCCGGCCAGACATCACGCACATGGGATAGCGACGGGCCAGCCCGGGGAGCAGCTCAGCGGCGCGGGGATGCAGGCTGGCCCCCGCGGGGGTGGGGGCGATCTCGCTGATGGTGCCGTCGAAGTCCAGGAAGATACCGGAGCGCTGTGGTTCCGCCCTGAAAGGCTCCATCCAGTCGCCGGCGGGACTCACCGCGGCCTCCCGAGAGCGAAGAGGCGCCTGCGGCCCCGGCCCTCCTTGGGGAGCGCCCTCTCGACGGCGTCCACCAGAGGCTCTCCCTCCAGTACAAGCTCCGGGTTGACCTCCAGCAGTATATGTTGAGCCTCTTCTCCCAATCTCTCCTCGATGATGCGGGCCGCGGTGGAGAGGTCGGGGCCGCGGCCCTCGGGCGCATGCGCGTCCGAGGCGACCAGCCGGGCCGCCCCTTCCGCGAGCAGCTCCATGGCGCTCTTGCGAGCCGCCTTCCCGTACAAGCCCTCCAGGCTGCCGCTGTTTATCTGCATCTCCACCCCGCGTTCCACGAGCTCCCGCACCGCCGCGGGCCTGGTGGCGAGGTAGCGGTTGCGCTCGGGATGGGCGAGGATGGGAACCAGCCCACACAGCTGTACCTGGAAGAGTACGTCCGCGGTGGCGGCGGGCATGTCGATGAGGTGGAGGTCCCCCAGAAGGTACTTCCCTCGCCGTCCCAGGGTGAGAAGCTCCAGGTCGCCCCCCTCCCTGGCCAGGTGGAAGAGGCCCACGTTGATGCGCACCTCGACCCCCGGGATGAGCTCCAGCCCTATTCCCTCGCTGCGCAGGAGGGCGCTGTGCTCCCTTACCGCCTCCTCCACGGCGTCCAGTTCAAGGCCTCCGCTATCCAGGTCGCAGTGGGGCGTGGCCGCCATGCGCGCGGTTCCCCCGCCTGCCGCCGCGCGGGCCATGGCCAGGAACTCGGCGTCGTCCGCTGCCCCGTCGTCAAATCCTGGAAGGATATGGGAATGGAGGTCGGTAAAGGGCAAGGTCTACCTCCGCAGGTTCTGTCGGTACCAGTCCACGGTGCGGGAGAGGCCCTCGCGCAGGGATACGCGCGGCTCCCAACCGAGCAGCTCCCCGGCCTTGGCCGCGTCGAGGGCAATATGATCGAGCTCGCCCTCCCGCGCCTCGGCGTACACGGCGGCTGCTTCGCACTCCATGATGTCGGCGATACCCTGGTAGAGCTCGTTCACCGAGGTCTCCACGCCGGTGCCGATGTTTATAAACTCCCCGTCGCCGCCGGACAGCGCGGCGCGGTAGGCGTTCACCACGTCCTCCACGAAGACGAAATCGCGTGTCTGCCCGCCGTCGCCGAAGATGGTGCATTCCTCCCCGGACAGTATCTTGCCGATGAAGATGGCCACCACGCCCGCCTCCCCGAAGGCGTTCTGGCGCGGCCCGTAGACGTTGCCCAGGGCAAGGGTGCAGCAGGAGATGCCGCGCGTGCGCTCGAAGTAGCGGATGTATTCCTCGGCCACGAGCTTGCTGACGCCGTAAGGGGAATCGGGCCGATGCGGCGCTGTTTCCGGCACGGGGATGGTATCCGGCTCGCCGTATACGCACCCGCCGGAGCTGGTGTTGATGAAACGCCGCACCCCGTTATCCACCGCCATCTTCAGCACGTTGATGGTGCCCAGGATGTTTATGTCCGCGTCCATCACCGGGTCCTTGACCGACACCCTTACGTCGGGTTGGGCGGCAAGGTGGATGACGGCGTCCTGTTCTTTTCCCTTGAAGGCGGCTATCAGCGCGTCATCGCGGATATCTGTATGCAGGAAGGAGAAGCGGCTCTCCTTGGCGGCTTCCTTGACTCCCACGAGGTTGTCGAACTTGCCCGTGGACAGGTTGTCGACCACGGTGACCGCGTGCCCTTCTTCCAGGAGAGTGTCCACGAGGTTGGATCCGATGAACCCCGCTCCGCCCGTTACTACGATGCGCAATCGCTCCACCTCCCCGTCTCGTCCCTGCCGGGCATGGACGGCCGGCAGGACGCGCTCTTGTTTGCCGATACGTCCCTTTCAATCAAAAGGTTATCACAGGGGAGCGGCCGATGCCCGCCGGGGCGCTTATGCCGGGGATCTCGTCGGGGGCCGTCTCGCCGTCGCTCTCTTCCCACTTGAAGGAGCCCGTGATGGCGAAGAACTGCGGACGTACGTCCTTGAACTCCGCGTAGGGAGCGTGTCCCTGGAAGACGAATACGGAATCTCCGGCGACGATGTAGTAGAGCAGGAACTCGGTCTCCTCCCCCATGTAGTTCGCGGTGAACTCGGTGTAGAAGGCCGGGAGGCCGGAGACACGCGTGGAGTCGAAGAGGTCTTTGGGCGCTGCCTGCTCCGTGCCCTCAGGGGGCGTTCCCGCCTCCGGCTGGGACTGCGCATCCCCCTCCTGCCCGTAGCCCGCCTGGCCACCGGCTGGTAGAGAGACATCACTGGGGCCCGGTCTACCCCCCAGTCCCAGCATGCGAGCGGCGGCGTCTTCGGCCAGGTATTCCTCTATGGCGCCGATGCCGCCGATGGAGATGACCGGGTCGAGTTGAAGCACGCACAGGTCAATGCCTTTACGCGTGGTAAGGTCGATGGATAGCGCGGCCACCTCGCTCTCGCCCGGGACCTCCTGTGCGACCGACCAGGTATCAGGATAGGAGAAACTGTATCCGAGCTCGGTGTCGATGTATTCCTGGGTGGTGTCTACGGTCCCGCCGCCGCTTTCCTCGGCTTCTTCCTCTCCCCAGGCGATGCGGTAGACGAGATAACCCGCGCCGGCGACGACCGCCAGCGCGGTTATCACGATGCACAGGACGGCCGCGTAGTACCACAGGCTACGGTGGCGGGGAAGGACGATATCATGATCCGGCTCGCGCTTGAGGAAGCTCTCCACCAGTCCGTCCTGGGAGAGCCCCGCGCCGCATATACCGCAGTATTTCGCCCTGTCCGGCTGGTAGCTGCCGCATTCGGGACAGATCAACTCATCAACCTCTCTTTTTCCTCACTCAGTGTATTCTCTCCGCCGCCGCGCGTCACCTTGGATTATAGACGCAAACCGCCGCCGTCGAGTTGCTCGCTTGGGGGTCAGCCCCTGATATGTGACATTTCCTGCAAGGTAAGTCTGCAATCAAACGCTGTCAGAAATGTCACATATCAGGGGCTGACCCCATCCTAGCGGGGGATGCTGAAGTACATGGCGCGCTCCACCACGGCGGGGGCGTTGGTGTCCACGCGGACCGCGAACTCCGTGCTGGAAAGGCGCGGCAGGTCGTTCACTTTGAGGGTGGCGCGGCTGTGCGGCGCCACGTCGATACCCCACTCCGAGATGGTCTCGCGCGTGCCGATGAACTTGATCCCCGCGAAGAGCGAGGCGTCGCCGGGGTTCATCACCAGGATGTAAGTGTCGAAATACGGCGAGGTACACCCCTCCGCCATGTAGAAGAGAGTCCCCGGCTCGGTATATCCCGTCTGCACGTGTCCGCCCGGGCATTCCTGGTACCCGAAGTACATGGCCCGCTCCGCAACCACGGGGCGGTCGGAGGTGATGCGCACCGAGACGTCGGTGCCCTCCATGCCCGGGAGCGAGTCGATGGGCACCGTGAGCCTGCTGTTCGCCCTCACCAGGACGTCGTGCGTGTAAACACCACCGTCGGGTTTGAGGCAGTCGAGGGACACCGCGGCGTCCGCGGGCTCGGGGTTGAGCAGCAGGACGTACTCGTCGAACCCTCCCCCGGTGTATCCCTCGGCGAAATACCATTCCCGGGAGGGGGCGGTGACGCCCAGCGAGACGTGCCCGCCCGTCTTGCCGAGATAGGAGAAATACATGGCCCGCTCCGCCACCACGGGATAGCCGGAGTCGAGGCGCACCGAGACGTCGGTGCCCTCCATGCCCGGGAGCGCGCCCACGTTCACCGTGAGCCGGCTCTGCCCGTATATCAGGACGTCGTGCCTGGTCACGCTGCCGTCGGGCTTGAGGCAGGAGATGGTCACGACGTTGTCCTGGAGGTTGGGGTTCTGGATGAGGATGTACTCGTCGAACTCGCCCCCGGTGAACCCCTCGGCGAAAAACCAGGTGGTGGAGGTCTCGGGAGTGCCCCTGGAGACCGTGCCCCCCTGGATGGGCGGCGGCGGCGCCTGGAACGGACCGGGGATGATGGAGAGCGGGGTGCCTATGGGGGCCCAGTAAAAAGGCACGTGGGCCTGGGTGGGGTCGAGGCGCACGCAGCCGTGGGAAGCGGGGTAGCCCAGGCCTTCGTAGTTCGACTGCACGCCGTTGTAAGTGGGCCAGGCATGGATGGCGTAATCCTCGTAGAAACCCATCCAGTAGTAGCAGACGCAGCCGGGGTACTTGGGCACCGGGTGGGCCTGGTCTTTGTAGAGGATGCGGAACTGGCCGAGGGGGGTGGGGGTGCCCCCCGCCCCGGTGGAGACGAGGAAGATATAGACCACGCGCCCGTTCTCCAGGCAGTACAGCTTCTGTTCGGCGATGGAGATGACCATGCTCTTACGCACCGTGACCGCCGCCTCGAAGTCGGGGTCCGTCTCCTGCGCGTCGCGGGGCGGGGGAGGGCTCTCTTGCGCGGCCGCCGCGGCGGGCGCGCTGAAGAGGGCGAACAGCATCACGGCCAGGAGCAACAGCCGGTATTTACGGAAGAACGAACCTTGTTTAACCGCACTCACCTTGCTTCCTTTGTCTGACCACGAGGTCCGGGATGAGCGTCCGGGCACAATGGTTATTATCGGCATGCGGAAATCATTTTACAAGGGCATTTGCCGCCTGCAGAAGAGGCGGGAAAGGCGTTATGGCTGAGGGCTGCATCGGCGCAAGCCCGCGGTTCAAGGAGGCGGCTGATGATGCCGATTCTAATAGCGTTAAACGACAACCGTGCGAAAAAAGAGCGCCTTCAGACCCGGAGAAGGCAAACGGTTGGAGGATCGGAGAAACGCCGGTTCATCTCCATCGTCCAGGTCCGAGGGCGTGCGCATGTTCAGAGCCCATCGGACCGCGAAAGGCAACGGGTCGCGGCTGAGAATGCCTGGACGACGGGGCAAGACGGGCGCAGGTGGGGCGGGACACGAGGCTCCCGCGGTCAAGACGTATCGATATGAGGTGTAAAGATTGGCGAGGATAGGCAATATCATCGTCCGGGACATGGACATTGACCGGATAAAGCTCGAGTTGATCACCTTCTTCAAGGATAACCCGGGCACGGTGGACAGCGCGGAGAAGATGTGCATACGCCTGGGCCGGAGCAGGGAAGAGGTGGAGAGGGCGCTGGAGGAGCTCTCCGAGCACGGCCTCTGCCACCGGGTGCCGGCGCGCCCCGAGCCCATCTACATGTATTACGCGTCCGCGCAATTGCTTAAACGCATCGCCGAGCTGGCGCCGGAGATGGACTACGACGCCCAGATCGAGCTGGTGAACACCCTTCTCGACCGCTCCTGATGGGGTCAGATGGGGTCAGCCCCTGACATGCGACATTTCCTGCAAGGTAAGTCTGCAATCATACGTTGTTAGAGATGTCGCATGTCAGGGGCTAACCCCAAGGTCTATAATCCTGGTATGGATGAGGGGAAGCTGTTCCTGGTAGGGACGCCCATCGGGAACATGGAGGACATCACCCTGCGCGCGCTGCGCGTCCTGCGCGAGGCCGACCTGGTGGCGGCGGAGGACACCAGGCGGGCGCGCAAGCTGCTCTCGCGCCACGACATCCACACCACGGTGACCAGCTACCACGGCCACAACGAGCGCGAGAAAGCGGACGCCATCGCGGGCCAGGTACAGGCGGGCAAGAGGGTGGCCCTGGTGAGCGACGCCGGCATGCCGCT
>CAYPZH010000185.1:0-6357 GCA_964415205.1 uncultured Actinomycetota bacterium
GTTACAAGTTCTCCACCTACGCCACCTGGTGGATAAGGCAGGCCATCACCCGCGCAATCGCCGACCAGGCGCGCACCATACGCATACCGGTGCACATGGTGGAGACCATCAACAAGCTCATCCGGGTGCAGCGCTCTCTCCTGCAGGAGCTGGGGCGCGAGCCCACACCGGAGGAGATAGCCGAGCAGATGGAGCTCACCCCGGAGAAGGTGCGGGAGATAATCAAGGTATCCCAGGAGCCGGTGTCCCTGGAGACCCCCATCGGCGAGGAGGAGGATTCCCACCTGGGCGACTTCATCGAGGACGCTGACGCGGTGGTGCCCATCGACGCCGCCTCCTTCATCCTGCTGCAGGAGCAGCTCGAGGACGTGCTCAACTCCCTGAACGAGAGGGAGAAGGAGGTCATCCGCCTCAGGTTCGGGCTCACCGACGGACACCCCCGCACCCTGGAGGAGGTGGGGCGGGAGTTCGGCGTCACGCGTGAGAGGATCCGGCAGATCGAGTCCAAGACCCTGGCCAAGCTGCGCCACCCCACCCGTTCCGCCAAGCTCAGGGATTACCTCGAATAGGGGTTGTAGTCCCCGAGAACCTAGGGTAACGGTCTTTGTGGCGGATGTTTTACCGGCCCTAGTGCGGATATCCGTACATCCGACCAACGCCATGCCTTTTTCTTCGCCCCGAAAGACGGCCATAGCGCCAGTGATGCCCGTTAAAACCCCTTACCGCAGGTTCCGACTCATATCCCGAAGACGATAATCCTCGACCTGCTCATCATCGCCTAGAAGGCGGCGGCTGTATCTACTGGCTGGTGGTCCTCAGCCTGATCGTACACGTCGTCAGGACGGTCCCTCTGCCGCAGAGGTCGCCCGAGCCTCAACGGGAGGAATGGCCGCGGGCCCCCGTCATCGTCCCCCTGCGTGACGAGGAGAAAAACGCAAGGGGAGCGGTGAACGAACGCCTGCGAGATGATTAACTGTCCTCCAGTTCATCCTGGTGGATGACCGCTCGACCGACGGGACCCCCTCCCTCGCCTATGCGCTGGCGGGCTCCGATGGCAGGGTGAAGGCGTTTCATGTGGATGATCTCCCCGGCGGGTGGCTGGGAAAGGTCTCCGCACCGTGGTCTCGCCGCAGTGTACCTTCCGGCCTGTATGCCCGCTCCGGGCCTTTGTTCACGACGCATGAAAAAAACCGGGCGGTCCGTGTGGGCTGCCCGGTAATATTCAGCGGCTGCGCTATTTCTTCGTGTATTGTATGCCGGTGTCCATGTCGACGACGGCCGCGACCTCGTCCATGCCTATCATCACGCTCATGCTTATCGAGGAGCCGTCTTCAAAGGCGAGGTCGACCCACTTCCCCATCTCGTCCTCGGTGTACAACCAGGTGCCTTCCTTCATGCCGCCCCAGGCGTCCGTCTCGAAGGTACCGTCGACCATCAGCGTGATGAAGGTGCCCTCGGCTGACTCGTAGGTGCCGTTCACCGCGTATTCCGCCTCGGCTCCTTCCTCGACTTCCTCCTCTTCTCCGCCGCCGCCCACCGGCAGGGTTACCTCCGTCTCGCCCTTGCCGGTGTCGGTGTCGTCCGACTCGCCGCAGCCCGCGGCTACCAGCAGCGAGGCCATAACCAGTACGATTAGCGAGATCACCAGCAACTTCTTCAATTCGCTACCTCCTTTCGCCGTCGGTTACCGTATAATACCTAAGCTTTCATCGGAACCGGGTACAGGTTCCTTTAACCCCATGGAGCCTCGGCGCGGGAACACGCTATCGCAAAGCCTGCTATTCCGCGCACCGTTGTCCTCGGATAAAAGAGGCGCGGGCGAGGTTTCCGCAAGCCAGGTCCTCACACCCGCAGCCAGCCGGGCACGAAGAGGAAGCCGAGGCGCAGGGAGAACCAGGCGTGCAGCGGGTAAGTACCCAGGCCAACCCGGGTCGCGGCCATGAGGCCGTAGGGATGGGTGGCCTCGATGAGCAGGCGGTTCAGGTAGCTCACCTTCCACAGCAGGTTGACCTTGCGGAACTCCCGGTATGCCTCCTCGGGACGGCTCAGGGCCATGGCCGCTATCTTTCCCGTGACCAGCGCCCCGTGCACCCCGAAGAGCAACACCGGGTCCTGGGCGCCCGCCAGGGTCCCGGCTAGGATGAAGCGGTCGTGGAAGAGCCGGGGGTTGTTGAAGGAGGCCATGGGGAGCACACCCACGTCCAGGTCGTGCCACCGCGGCAGCTCGATACCCTCGTCCCTATGGAGCTGCTCCGGGAACCACTTTTTCGCCTCCTGCGACAGGGGCTTCTTGCGCTGGAACATCACCGCTCCCCCCAGCCCGTGGATGGTGGAGAACCAGGCGTAGTCCCAGGACTAGCGGTCCATGTAAAGGACGACGCTGGGCCCTTTGTAGCCCTTCGTGTCCAAGCCCTGTCCCATGAACCCGTCCACGTGCACGTAAGGGATTCCCAGCGCCTTGAAGGCGTCCTCGAAGAGGCCGGAGGCGATGATGCTCTTGGGGGGGAGGTCGTCGAAATCCTTGCGTGTCTTCAATGGATGGTTGAACTCGAAACGCACGCCCTCCTCCACCGCGATGCGGTAGAGGAGCATGTCCAGGGAGTCCTTGCGCGAGGAGCGCTCCACGAGCACCGCGGGCACGTTCCCGGGGAAGTCGGTGTCGTAGCGTTTCCCGAAGGCGTACATGCGGGTGGACGTGAGGGGCTCGCAGGCCGGGGTGATGTCGATGCCGATGTAACGTGAGAGCTTGTCCGTCTGCATGGGAGTGCCGTCGGCCATGATATAGGTGAGTTCGCCGGTGGACATGTCGCGCGCAGGGCCGGCGACACCGTCCCGCCTTTCCAGCACCCTTACCTCGTACCCCTCGCGCCTCAGGTTGATGGCGGCGCACAGCCCCGCGAGGCCCGCGCCCACCACGATGAGCTCGCCCATATGCTCCCCCTTTTACGGAACCCCTCCCAGGACGAAAGAGCCATGGTGCGAGGCCATGACCTCCCCGCGACCGGCGGGGACAGCACCCCTGCCGGGGAACCACCCTGACCGCTCCCGGAGTGCGGTCCGATACCCCGATGCGTCAATTCAACATGATATCAGAAAGGGGATCGCGCGGGCGCCGGAGAAAGCAATAAAAGCCGATTCATGCCGCAAGGATGATGGGGACTCGAGAAGTCTGCCGGAGCCGGAGGAGGCAGAAGGGGTTATCGAGTTGAAGAACTGCCCGAGCTGCGGCGCCGCCAACCCGGACGCCGCGGCCTTCTGTTCCAGATGCGCCTTCCGCTTCGAGGAAGCGGGCGTGCTCGCGCAGCCCTCATATCCTCTGCAGGAACATCAGCAATACCCCCCGCCTCCCGCACAGCAGCCACATACTGCGCCCCCCGGTCAGCGACCTTATCCGGCACAAGGATACCAGTATTATGCGCCGGGCTATCCCCGCTACGCCGGGTTCTGGATCAGGTTTGCGGCGGCTTTCATCGACGGACTCACCCTCTATGTCCTGCGCTTTCCCCTCAACCTGGTTATGTTCATCCTGGACAACAGGTACGACCTGTGGGGGGGATGGAGTCGGGGAGAGGCGGGAGACGACCCCGGACAACTGGCGCTGTTGATCCTGGTGAACGTGATAAGCATCGCCATAGGCTGGGCTTACTACGTCATCATGACCGGGCGCTACGGGGCCACCCTGGGTAAGATGCTCTTCAAGCTGAAGGTGGTACGCGAGGACATGACCCCCGTCTCGTACGGCACCGCCGCCCTGCGCGAGATCGTGGGCAAGTTCCTCTCAGGCATAGTCTGCGCCATCGGCTATATCTGGGCCGGCTTCGACGACCGCAAACAGGCCTGGCACGACAAGATAGCCCACACCTACGTCATCATCACCGGGCCATGAGGACGCCGGGCGCGAGGGAAAAAGCGCCGGCATCGACCGCGGCGATTATCGCGATGACGATGAACAACACCACGTAGAGGGCGATCCCCGACCAGCCGGTTATTATCCCCGCTCTGGCCAGCTTCTCGCCCGTCTGCCAGCCACCGCTGGCCGCGATCTCCCGCCTGGCCTGATATCCGAATATCAATGCGAATATAGAACCGATTAACGGGCACGAGGCGATCCCGAATATAGCCAGGATAAGGGAGGCGACGGCCTTGCTGTTGTTGTCGATGGTGGCCACCCGGAGGGGCGGGTACCTGTAATATTGTCTGTAAGTGTCACCCGTTACGGCCGCATCCGGGCTGCGCGCGGACGCCTCTGAAACGCCGTCCGTCCGCGTGGCAAACGGCCGATCATCGTCTGCAGGGACCATGCTGTATCCACACGTGCTGCAGAAACCGGCATCATCCGGATTGGGCGCCCCGCATCTGGCGCATGTCTGCACTTCCCGGCCTATCCTTTCCGCTTGTTGAGATCGCCGCGGACTACCCCATACCATTATATCCCGCGGGTTCCCCGTCCTCACGCCGGCGCGGACGAAAAAGGGGCGCACATCATAGTGCCCCTCGGCGGCGTTGGCGCGTGGTTCAGAGAAGGGTGGACAGCAAAGGCAACATCATCGAGGTCGATGCCGCGATGGCTGCGATGATAGCCCATACCACGATGACCACCACGTAAATACCCAGCCCGACCCAGCCCAGGATCACACCCGCCCTCGCGTTCGATTCCCCCGTCTGATATCCGCCGCTCGCCGCGATCTCGTTTTGAGCGGTGGAGCCGAGGATTATCGCCAGCACCGAGCACACGATGGGGCAGATGAAAAGGCCCACGATGCCCAGCACCAGGGATGCGGTCGCCTTGCCGTTGGTGGTCTGGGCCACCACCGGGTAAGGCCCCGGTGCGTAGGGGGCGCCGGGCGGAGGTGCCTGAGGCGGATAGGCCGCCGGCGGTTGCCCGTAGGGAGGCGGCGGCTGGGCAGCTCCCGGCTGCGGGCCTATTCCCGCGGCCGGCGCTTGCGGCATCGGCGGCGGGACCTCCCCCGTAGCGGCTTCCTCCACGGTGAAAGCGTTCCCGCAATTGGCGCAGAACGTCGCATCGTCGGGGTTTTCGCTCCCGCATCTCGAGCAGTTCTTCATGACTGGCCCCCCTTCCCGCGGCACAGACAGGTCCGGTTCTCAGATCATAATACACCTTGAGCGGAGCAGGCCGACATGCCGGGCTATCAAGGGACCGGGGCGGCGCGGTTGTTTTCCACCAGCCAGGCGTAGGCGCCGAGCGCCGCCTTTGCCCCCTCGCCGGCGGCGATGATGATCTGTTTCTCCACCACGTTGGTGACGTCTCCGGCCGCGAAGAGCCCGGGGACGCCGGTGCGGTTGTTGGCATCTATGACTATCTCCCCCAGCTCGTTCAATCCCACCTCGGGGGGGAGGAAGCCCGTGCTGGGGATGCTGCCGACCTCGATGAACACCCCCTCGACCTCCAGGGCTTTCTCTGCGCCGTCCTGCACTATATCGATGGCCTTGACGAAGGTCTCGCCGCGGATGGCGGTGACGCGGGTGGAGGTGAAGACCTCGACCTTCCGCGACGCCAGCACCTGGCTGCGGCGTATCTCGTCGCCGCCCAGGGCCTCCTCGGCGGCCACGAGATAGACACTCTCCGCGATGTGGCCGAGCTGCAGGGAGGCGTCGAGCGCGGAGTTACCCCCACCCACCACCGCCACCTTCTTGCCGCGGAAGAGGGGGGCGTCGCAGGTGGAGCAGTAGGCCACGCCGCGCCCGCGGTAGGCCTCCTCGCCGGGCACGCCCAGCAGGCGCGGGATCTTGCCCGAGGCCACGATGACCGCGCGCGCCTCGAGCTCGCCGTCTTTGTCGGTGATGACGGCGAACGCCTCTTCTTTTCTGGCCAGGGCGGTGACGTTGCGCCCCTCCCGCAGCTCGACCTGGAAGTTGTCCAGGTGTTCCCGGAAGCGTTCCACCAGCTCCACACCGGTTATGAGTTGGTACCCCAGGTAGTTCTCTACCTCCCAGGACCACGTGGCCTGGCCTCCGACATTGGCCGAGACCACCAGGGTGTCGAGCATCTTGCGCGCGCAGTAGACCCCGGCCGAGAGCCCGGCCGGACCGGCCCCGATGATGAGCACGTCGTGCATACGCTCTCCCGCCCTCTGTCACGACGCCGCCTGGCGGCCGGCGCGATGTTCCTCCAGCAGCTCACGGAAGGCGTCGCCCTCCAGGGTCTCCTCCTCCAGGAGGACCTCCGCGATGCCCTCGAGCGCCGGGGTGTTCTCCTCCAGGATACTTTTCACGCGGTCGTAGTTGGCGGTGATGATCTCCTTCACTTCCCGGTCTATCAGCTCCGCGGTGGCCTCGCTGTAATTGGACTCCTTGCCGTAGGAATAGTCCCCCATGAGCAGGCGTGCCCCCCGCTCT
>CAYPZH010000186.1:0-6350 GCA_964415205.1 uncultured Actinomycetota bacterium
GACCCGGAAAAGCGCGTGCGGGAGTTGCGGAGATTGATCCGCCACGTCGAGGGCCTGGAGGCGGGACCCGGCGGCCTGGACAGGAGGCTGAGCATGTTCATGCTGCACTATTTCCATATCTATGACCACAGCTTCACCATCGACGACCCGCTCGGCCAGTCCATGGATTTCATGCGCCGCACGGCGCAGGAGATAAAGGAGGCGGTGCACCGGCTGGTGGGAGCGGACCTACTGGCCCTGACCGGGACATAGAGGAGACGGCCGCGGCTGGATCACCCCGAGGGCGACACGGCGGCCGACAGGCAAGGAGGTGGGCATTGGAGGACGTACTCTTCAGGCGGGAAGGCCAGGTGGAGGTTATCACTCTCAACCGGCCGGAATCGCTCAACTGTTTCAACAACAACATCCTGTACGAACTGTCGCGCCGGTTCGCGGAGCTACACCAGGACGACGACTGCCGCGCGGTGGTCATCACCGGGGAGGGAAGGGGATTCTGCACCGGCGCCGACCTCACCGGCACCGGGGCGCGCGCGGACGCCGCCACCCCCGTGGGCATGCGACTGACCACACACATCTATTCCTCGGTCATCCGGGGCCTCACCACCATGGAGAAGCCGGTGATCGGGGCCATCAATGGCGACGCGGCCGGCGCGGGGTGCAACTTCGCTCTTGCCTGCGACCTGCTGGTGGCCTCGGAGAAGGCACGTTTCATACAGGTCTTCGT
This sequence comes from uncultured Actinomycetota bacterium, assembly GCA_964415205.1. Taxonomy (GTDB): domain Bacteria; phylum Actinomycetota; class Geothermincolia; order Geothermincolales; family RBG-13-55-18; genus SURF-21. Next base: position 725 of record CAYPZH010000186.1, read on the forward strand.
CCGCCGCGGCCTGGTGGTGGACATGGGTGGCACCTTTTTCCTGCCGCGCCTGGTAGGGCTGTCCAAGGCCAAGGAGCTGGCCTTCTCCGGCGAGGCCATAGACGCCGCCAGGGCCTTGGAGCTTGGCCTGGTGTGCAAGGTAGTGCCACACGAGAAGCTCATGGACGAGGCCATGGAGATGGCCAACAAGCTGGCGCAGGGTCCGACGCGGGCCATCGGCATGATCAAGAGGATGCTCAACCGTTCCTTCGAGACGGACCTGGAGACGGCGCTGGAGATGGAGGCCTCCCTGCAGGGCATCGCGGTGAGCACCCCGGACGTGGTGGAGGGCATCACCTCTTTTCTGCAGAAACGGCCTCCTACTTTCACCGGCAGGAGCTGCTGAGACACAGGCCTGCATGATTGGTCTTGATGATAGGAGGGGGCAGAACATGAAGGCCTTGACTTTCAAGATGAACATCCCGGCTTACCTGCTCACGGGAGCCTTGTCGGGGAAGAGGCCCCAGGTGGCACATTCTTCATGGGTGCCGGTGCGGATGCGGGAGATAGCTGAACCGGGGCTCATCGGTCCAGAGTGGGTCACCATCAGGCCCAAACTCTCCGGCTTCTGTGGCAGCGATCTGAGCACTGTCCTCTGTCACGAGAGCCTCACCCTGGAGCCTTTTCCGTCCTACCCTTTTGTGCTGGGCCACGAGGTGTGCGGGGACATCGCCGAAGTGGGGGAAGAGGTCGAGGGATTCGCCCCTGGCGATAGGGTCACGGTGATGCCCGCCCTGAGCTGCCGCACACGGCACATCGACCCTCCGTGCCGTATGTGTGCGAGGGGGAGATACCACCTGTGCGAGAACCTGACCGAGGGAAGCCTCGCATCGGGGATGTACGTCGGAAGTTGTGCCGACACCCCCGGTTTCATAAGCGAGATGGGGGTTGCACACCGGTCCATGCTGTACAGGGTGCCGGAAAACGTCAGTGACGAGAACGCCGTCCTCACCGAGCCCTTCTCTACCGCTCTGCACATGGTGGTGGCGAACCCCGTCGAGTCCGGTGAGACGGTGATGGTGATAGGCCATGGGGTGATGGGGCTGTGCACTATAGCAGCGCTCAAGGCCCTCCATCCCGACGTGCGCATCCTGGGAGTGGAAAAAGATCCCTTCCACTCCGAGGTCGCAAAAAACATGGGGGTGGAGGAGATCATCAAGCCGGGGGGGAAGCAGTTCTTCAAACGGGTGGCCGAACTCACCGGCGCCAAGATGCATACCCCCACTGCCGCCAGGCCCATACTCACCGGTGGGGTGGACCGCGTATTCGATGCCGTCGGCTCCACCTCGACCATCCATGCGGCCCTGCGGGTCGTGGCAAGCGGGGGATGGTATAACCTCCTGGGCATCAGCCCGGTGAAGAAGGTCGATTGGACGCCGGTCTGGTTCAGGGAACTCACCGTACGCGGCATCTACGCTTATCAGGACGAGGTGATAGACGGCAAGACCGTGCACGACTTCGAACTCGCCCTGGCTCTGTACAGCGAGGGCAAAGTAGACCTCTCCCACCTCGTTACCCACCGCTTCACCCTGGACGAGTGGCACAAAGCCCTGGACACCGCCCTGAACAAGGGCAGGGAGAAGGCCATCAAGATCGTCTTCACGCCTTGACGATAAGATACACGCATACGAGATCATGTAAGAAGAGGAGGGCACATGTCACCGCCGCCCATAGCCTTTTTCGACCTCGACCACACTCTTTTGGACGGGGCCAACGGCAACCTGGTGGTCAAATACATGGTGAGGACACGGCGTATGGGGGCGGAGGCGGTGTGGAAAGCGGTGAAGTTCACCGTGCTCTACCGCCTGGACCGCCTGCCCCGCGAGGAGGTATACCGCTGGACCTTCCGGGAATGCGGCAAATACAGCATGGACGAGCTGGTGGCCATGCTGGACGAGTCCTACGAGCAGTACGTCATGCCGCGCCTGTTCGCGGAGGGCGCAGCGTGCGTGCAGGAGCACAAGGCCCGGGGGCACCACACGGTCATAGCCACCGCGGCGGGCGAGTACATGTCGGAGAAGGTGAGGGTGCAGCTGGGGGCGGACGACAAGATAGCGGCCATCGCGGCGGTACGCGACGGAAGACTCACCGACGAGGTGGAGATGCCTATGCCCTACGGCGAGGGCAAGGAGGTCCTGGCGCGTCGCTACGCCGAGGGCAGGGGGGTGCCCCTGGAGGACTGCTGGTTCTATTCCGACTCCCTGGCCGACCTGCCGCTGCTGCAGGCGGTGGGGCACCCGGTGGCGGTAAACCCGCAGCGGGCGGTGAAGCGCATCGCCGCGGAGAGAGGATGGCCGGTGGAGTACTGGAAGACGCCGGCGGGGTTTACCGTACCGAGTATCGCGGAGAAGCTGACTTTCGACATTCATGGTGGATGATGGTCCTTAAGGCTTACGTCTGGCTGAGGTAATGGGAATCGGGGTCAGGCCTAGTGGCCACGAACTCCTGTGGCAGGAAGCACGTAGAACTGGCAACTCAAGGCTCTGAACCCACCCTTCGGGGAAAAGAACGTGCCGGATTTACGCAAATGGAGGGTTCAAAGACATGGGGAGCGAACAAATACTGCGCTTGACGTATGGGGAAGGGTTAAATATAAAGATATTACGCGCCCTGGGAGGGGTATGAGCGCGGGAGGCTGCACATGGGGACTGCGGGAAGACCACCTCTTAAATCCGCCTTGCCTATCATCTGTCTTTGCCTGGGGGCATGCCTTGGCGCGGCCTGGGCCATGCATCTCGATGATGAGCAGAGGCGTAGGGTAAAAAAGAACCTTTTCGAGCTGCGCGAGCTGCCGTTCAGGCTCTTCATCTAGGGGGTGGCTGAGATGGGTAACGACTACGACGTCATCGTCATAGGAGCCGGCATAAGCGGACTGACCACGGCGGCCCTCCTGGCCAAGGAAGGCCTGAAGGTCCTGGTGCTGGAGAGGCTCGAGCGGGTGGGGGGGTGCTGCTCCAACTACGATGTGAAAGGCTTCAAGCCGGAGGTGGGCGCGGTCTTCGTCATCGCGGGTGAGCTCTATTACAAGCTCTTCGAATTGCTTGACCTGAGGCTGGAGGATTACCTCGCATGGGATCTCTTGGACCCCGTCTATCACGTCTATCTTGAAGGCGCCAGGGACGTGGCGCTTCCGCGGGACATGGACGAGATGGCCAGGGTGGTCAGGGAGCTGGCGCCCCGGGACGTTGACGGATATTACCGCTACTGCCGGGACCTGGGCAAGGTCCAGAGCGTCATCGACGGTTTCATCAAGAACCCCATGCCTGAGATCAGGGACCTCACCAAGCTGACCAGCCTGGCGAAGCTGTTCACCACCAGGGCCATCATCCCCTCCATACCCGTGCAGATGAAGCTTGCCCTGAACAACCTGGAAAAGGTGGTGGGCAGCTACTTCTCTGACCCGTACATGCAGTTGATATTCGGTTGGGAGAACATGTACGCCGGTCTGCCTGCGCACCGCTGTTTCGGGCTCTTCGCCATGATCACCTACATGGGGCACGTGGGCTATTACTATCCCAAGGGCGGCATGATATCCATCCCCAAGGCGCTCGCGCGCATCGCGCAGGACTTCGGAGCGGAGATGCGCCTGGAGGCCGAGGTGGACAGCATCGTCCTCGAGGGGCGCGAGGCGAGGGGGGTGAAGCTGGCGGATGGAGAGGTGCTTACCGCCGGGGCGGTAGTCTCGAGCACCCACTCCCGCTTCACCTATTTCAACCTGCTCAAGCACGCGGAACTGCCGGGATGGGTGACGCGAACCGTGCGCCGCCAGCCCTGCTCCATTCCCGCGCCCATGTTCTACGTGGGGTTGTCGGAGAGACTGGACAGCGTGAAGGCCCACATGTCCCTGGTGGCCCAGAAAAGGGAGAGGGTCGACAACGTATGGACGGATTTCTACGACCGCGGCCTGCTCTACCGCGCGGCCGACGGCATGTACCTGGTCATCGACCCCTCCTTCGACGACCCGGAGCTGGCGCCCCCCGGCAAGCAGGTGCTGTACGTCATCTACATAGGGCCTTATCACCTGAAGTACGACGACTGGGACGATATCGCCGACGACTGGGCGTGGGAATGCATAGACTACCTCGACAAGAGGTGCTATCCGGGGCTGGCCAGCCGGGTGGAGTGGATGGACTCCGTACCCCCCACCGAGCTGGAGAGGCGCCTGAACGTCGCCGAGGGGGCTTTCTTCGGCATCGAGATGAGCCTGCCCAACCTGGGACCTTTCCGGCCAAATTACCGCTCCCGTTTCATCGCGCGGCTCTACCAGGCGGGGCAGAGCACCAATCCGGGGCTGGGCGTTCCGGGCGCGATGATATCCGGCATGGCCGTGTCCAGCCTGTTGCTCAACGACTGGCCGAAGAAGCTGGCATAAGGGTTTAGTGCCCGGGCCGCCGGGTAACGGTATCGCTGCCCGGTGCTTTACCAGCCCGAGCCTCCAGGTAACGGTCTCGCTTAGCGCGTATCCTGACGACCTCGAGGAAGATACCTGAGGTTTGCGCGCACGCTGCGACCGACCCGCGGCTCCCCGGGCTGGCGGGAGCGCAGACGGAGGCTGCGGCCTACCCGGGCGAGTCAGGGAAGGGGGGTGGGAGGCGGGGGCGACTACAAGATAGCCTTGGCCCTGGAAGCAGGGAATTGCCATACATGTTCTGAATGCAGGCAACGGACCTTCTCCTAGTGCGATTGCGGCTGGGGCCAGGATAAATACTGGACCAGCGCATACGCATCACTCGCCTCCCCGGCATGGACAGGGCGGCTTTGACATCACTAGCCCTAGGCTCGCAGCGCAACGCCGACCATATCACGGCAAACAGAGCGAACGGAAGTGAGCGGACGGAGTTGTTATAGATCATCGGGGCGATGGGTGGGAGGTAGTGGGAAGTCCATATTTGACAGGGGGGCGAGGCGATATTATTGTAATGACATGTCAGTACCAAAAAAGCGCCTGCCTGCCCAGGAAAGGCGGGAACAGATACTGCGCGCTTCCGCGGAGGTGTTCTCGCAAGGGATACCGTTTGGCGTCCGTCTCAGACATAGTCGATGGGGCGGGCATAGGCAGGGGCACCTTCTATCTCTACTTCGATTCCAAGAGAGAGATATTCCTGGAACTGATAGAGGCCTTCTTCCGAGGATACGCCAGGTTGCTCGAGGAGAACCATCTACACCTGGAAGAGGCCTTCAACGGGGGCGGCAAGGTCCTGCGTACCTGGAGGGGTAACATGCTGAGGGTGCTCGAGTACCATAAAAAAAACCCCCATCTCACTAATATTGTCTATCGCGAGGCCATGGGCCGGGACGAGGATTTCTCGGCCCGCGTCGGCGAGCTGTCCAGCCTGGCGCGGGAGAGATTGGCAGCGGAGTTTCAGATGATGTACGACCGCGGCATGATGCGCGAGTGCGACGTGGAGGTGATCACTTCGATCGTGATGGGCTCGGTGATCTACCTGGTAATGGAGCACCTGCAGCAGGGCAGCGAAACGGATGTGGAGAGGTTGGCGGACATGATGGTAGAATATCACATCCGCGCGCTTATTCCCGAGGCCGGGGATATCAACAGGGCGTTGCGCAGCGCCCTGGTGGAGTGAAG
>CAYPZH010000187.1:0-6336 GCA_964415205.1 uncultured Actinomycetota bacterium
ATAAGGATACATTACAACGATTAGAATTAGTACAAAATCACCCAGAAGCTGTAGGCTATCATCCGTGGGGAATATTTGGGGAACGCTCACCAACAAAAGAAAGCAGATCAGGTTATTATGTATCCTGACCTGCTCTTTTCTGGTGGGCCCAGCAGGACTCGAACCTGCGACACGCGGATTATGAGTCCGCTGCTCTGACCAACTGAGCTATGGGCCCGTACGCCTTATCCACAGATGAATATTATAGCGCACGGTGGCCGGGGGTTGAACAAGAGCGGGGCTTATTCCTGCGGAGCTCATGTAATACATCCACAAGTGCTTACCAGGCCAGGCCGGGCTTGTTTAGATTGCTTCGCTATCGCTCGCGATGACGTTGCAGGTGTCATGCTACTGGTGCGGGCGCATATTCCCAATCGCGACAGAAGGGCGCTGGCGACGGCAATGATGATGCATCGTGTTTTATGCGAGCAACGTTACCGCTCGACCCCTACCCGACAGGACCATGCGGGGCAGGAGGTTGCGTCCCCGGCGGCTGCGTACCCGGCGGCGGAGGCACCTGCGAGGGCGGCAGAGGAGGGGGTTGGTAGGAAGGCGGCGGCAAAGGCGCCTGCACGCCAGGCATATCTCCGCCCGGCGGTACCGCGTAACCGCCTCCTCCCCCACCGGGAGGGTAGTAATACGGGCCCTGGGCCCCCGCCGGGGGCTGGGCGGGCGGCGCCGGCGGGCGCCGGAACATCACCAGCATCACGATGACCAGGATGATGCCCAGCACCAGGAGCCCCACCACCAGGGCGATGATCAGCCAGCTGAGATTGGTCTCTTCCTCGCCGGTCTTGCCGGACTCTACCTCCAGGGCTTTTTCATCTATCACGTCACCCTTCTCGCCCAGCGCGGCGATGGCGGTATCAAAGGGTTCGCCAACCGTCGCCTGCACCAGGTGCGTGCTCATGCCGTCTCTCTTCAGCCCCAGCAGGTAATCGTCCGTGGACCATATCATCCACGAGCCGACCGGCTGCTCCTTCTCGAGTTCGTCTTCAAAACGGTACTTCAGGTATTGCGTATAGGCGGCGGCGAATTCCTGGGCGTCCTTCTCCGTGTCCCAGGCATATGCCTGGACGAGCAGCTCCTCATCGTCCCCGTTGCTGTAATAATGGTAGCGGTTCCCTCCCCAGCCAGCGGCCGCGTCCTCCACGTCATCCCTATCGTTGAAATAGGGGTTGAAGAGCTGGTAGACGTCGAACTCGCCCAGAACGTTGTCATAATCCAGTTCCCAACCGCCACCCAGTTGCGGGGAGATGTCCTCCAACTCCACCTCGACCGGCTTTTCCCCCTTGAGATATTTCTCCGGGTGGTAGATCTGCTCGGTGCTCGAGGGAGGCTCCCTGAAAGCCCTGTCGACGGCGTCAAACCCGCCTTCATCGTGTATGTAGCGCACGAACTCCAGGCCCTCGACATAGGGAAAGAGGAGGCTCTCGTAGATGTACTCCGGGGCGCTGTCCAGTATCTTGCTCGAATACTCCTCGCTCTCCGCGTACATGTCCATCATGTCCTCGGCGTCCATGTATTTCGTCAGCCACAACTCCGATGTCAGCACGGCATCGCCCTCGATGAGACAAGTCGCCGCGAAGGAAGCGTCGTCGTCGGTCTCCACCTCGGAGCCTTCGGGGTCGGAGAAGGGCGGGCGCATGAGGTCGAAGTTCTCGTCCTGCAAGTAATGCACGAACTCGTGGGAGAGCGTATAACGGTCCATCGCGCTCATGGACTGCGTCTCCGAGATGAGGTAGAGCCCGTTGTCCTCGGGATCGTAGAACCCGGCTATCTGCTCGGTGAGGAGGTCGATGTAGAACTCCTCCAGGTCCAGGTCGGGCTCCACGAAACCCAGCATGACCATGATGCTCTCGGCGTCTTTGATCTCCTCCTCCGGGTTGTCCTCCTCGAAGTCCTCGAGCATGCGCTCCTCCAGCTCCTCACGGTTGAGGTAATTCGCCTGGATGTCCGGGCTGGCGTCAAGCCCCCGTATCGACTCCACCTGCGCGAGCACCTCCGCTATTTCCGCCTGGTCGGCCTGGGTCAGTGCCGGCAGCGGCGAGAGCGCCACGACGAAAAGTGCCAGGACACATGCCGCCAGTATCCTACGCATCACCGCTTCCTTCCTCTTCCACTCCTGCGCGTGGGCATATACCGCTTAGACAGCACCCGCCGCAGTCTGGTTTCCTGGCCTTGCATACCTGCCTGCCGTGCTCGATGAGGTTGATATGCAGCCTGAACTTTATATCGTCCGGCACCACCGCGTCCATGATATCGTGTGCCTGCTCGGGGTTCGCCCGCGGCGGGATGACGCCGAGCCGCTTGCCCACGCGGAAGATGTGCGTGTCCACCGGGAAGAGGGGTAACCCCAATTGGAACAGCAGCAGCACCGCAGCCGTTTTCCTCCCCACCCCCGGCATGTCCAGAAGATACCGCTGTGCCTGTTCGCCGTCCATGTCTCTCAAACATTCCAGGGAATACTCGCCGCAATCCCGATAAACCATCCCCAGCACGGCCTTGATGCGCTCCGCCTTCACGCGCGAGATGCCCCCCGAACGTATGGCCTCCTCGATGTCCGCGCTCTTCGCCGCGGCTGCTTCTTCCCAGGTTGGGAACCTCTCTTTTAAGGACTCGAAGGCGCGGTGAGAGTTCACGTCGCTGGTGTTCTGGGAGAGGATGGTGTGAACAAGTCCGTCCAGCAACTCGCCGAACTGGGGAGACCAGGTGCGGTCTCCGTAGCAGCGCAGCAGCCTGCGGTCGATATCGCGCACGGACCTCGCCGTCGCTTTCCCCTGCGGTGCCTTGCGGCTTCCCGTCTCAGTTCTCATTTCCCTATTTTCGTCCGGCGTGTGTATGTTTTCTCGCTTTAAGGCTTACTTAACCCTGCGTGCACATATCGGATTCACGCTTTCCCCAGCATAGCACAGACATGGCGTGACGACGGCGCGTTTGACAAGAGGTATAAATATTGTGGAAAATATATAAAATCGTTGGAGTCGTTCATTGACGGAGGAGGAGACAAGGTGCCCAGAAGAGACAAAAGAGCGGATATCGTCAATGCAGGTATACGAATCTTCTCCCGCAAAGGGTTCAGCCGTTGCTCGGTCGAGGACATCCTGCAGGAGGCGCACGTGGCGCGCGCCACCTTCTACAGCTACTTCGACAGCAAGAAGGAGCTTTTCGTCGAACTGGTGGACGGCATACTGAACAACATGTACGAGATCGTAGCCAAGGAACTCAGCGACATCCCCACTAACCTGGATGAGCTCAAGGAGAAGGCCAGCAATACCATCAAGGAACTCTACAAGTTCTACAGCGAGAACTGGGAGTTCTCAGCCATATATATCAAGGAAGTCATGGGCATGAACCCCGAGATCGACTACCGCATCGTGGAATGGCAGCAGAGGATCACCGAGCTGGTGAAAACGCTGCTCAACAAGGGAGTCGAGAAAGGCATCTTCCGGCGTATGGATGTGGATATCGTCGCCACCGTGGTCGCGGGCATACCGCAGCATGTCGGCCTGCAGCTCTTCATGCTCAGCCAGGACTTAGACATCCCGAGGATCGCAGAGGCGGTTACCGACTACCTCATCTACGGCCTCGCTGTCCGCTAGATGCTCCCGGAGGGCAAACGTAAGACCCCGCATCTGCGGGGTTTCCTTTTATCTCGGGCGCCGCGCGCAGGGCATTGAAGTTGGGGGGTGAGGCGATGTACCGTGGAGTTGGCCGAGACGGCATGCGGGAGCAGGATAAGGAATCGTTCTCGTTGAGCCTGTCCGCGCCGGCAGGCATACCAACCCTGACCATCTATCGGCGGCAAGGTGACGGGGACGAGGCAGTCGCCGCAGGCTCCCCGCTGCTGGAAGTGCTCACCCGCAATCCCTATACACTGACTCTGCAATCGGACACCACGGCTTCCCTGGATATCGAGAACTCGTTCCAGGAGATCGATGAGGGCGTTTTCCGCATAGAACACCGGCTGCGCGCAAGACGCAGGACCTCTCTTGTCAGGTGCCTCGCTTCGCTGCGCCTGGCCGGCTCCCTTGCTGAGGACGGATTCCGCTTCGTCCCCCATCTCCATCCCGAGCCGTGGATGATCGCTCCCGACCAGATATTCCGTTCCCCCTGCACCATACTGGAAGGGGGATCGGCGACCCTGGCCGTCGTGCCTGACCTGGGATCCCTGGGGGAGCTGAACAAGACCGGGTTCCGGACCGCCTTCGTCCTCGAGGGAAACACCGTGACCTACGGCATTGTGGACCACCGCGTTAAGGGGCATGTTTATTTTTACGCTCGTGCCTTTCCGGGATTTACCATGACCAAGGGGCAGGAGGCCCTTCTTTCCTACTTCATATTCGTCACCGGCGACAAGGGGGCGGGACTGCACCGCCGTATCAATTCCTTTTTATGGGAGAACTACGGCCGCGAGCACTTGGCCGAACCGGGTCCACAGCGTCTTCCCCTGGACAAGGCAGCCGAACTCGCCGGGAAGTGGGCCTTCCTCGGCGACGAGAACTGGATCGACCTGGACATAGGCGGAGCACGTTGCGGCGGCGCCTACGCATACAACATGAACTCCAGGTTCCCGCCACTGCGCAAGGACAGGTTGACGAACACCGCGTTCATCCTCCTGCCGGGTCTCTACGCATTCATTCTCAGGTTCGGTGCCTCGCACATAACCAGCCGGCCGTTCTTCTACCGGCTGTTGAAGCGTTCGCTCGGCTCGAACCCCGGCGCCTCCCCCTCGGTGATCGAGCTGCAGAGCTGGTTCAATAACTTGCGTTCCGCGTACGGGGCCGCCTGGCTGGCGCGTGAGCTGGGGGACATAAGATTGGGTGACAGGGCATCGCGGGTACTCGGACTCGCCCTGGCATCTCCCCGCCCTCACGGGTTCTTTCCTGCCGTCCTCTACCTCGTGGGAGACAGGATGGTCTGGAGAGAGGGCACAAAGGGGTTCACCGTTCTCAACCGCTACCATCTCGCTGACAGCTGCACCACCACGTATCACCTTCTGGAATGGTGCCGCGATTTCGGGGGAGAGCCCGGCGTGATGGAGGCCTGCCGCCGGCAAGCCGATGAGGTCATGAAACTGCAGTTCCCCAGCGGGGCATTTCCCGCGTGGTTCGGGTTCAAGCGCGGAAAGGCCGTCGTCGATCCATGCCTGTCGGAGAGCGCCGAGTCCGCTTCCGCGGTGATGTTCCTGGCGCTTCTCGCGGACATCACCGGCGAGGAAAAGTACCTGGACAGCGCGCGGGCGGGCGGAGACTTCCTCATCGACAAGGTTGTGACTCCCAATATATGGTATGACTACGAGACCTTCTTCTCCTGTTCACCCAAGCCAGTCGGCTGGACCGATCCCCGCAGCGGCTGCCGCCCGGAGAACACCATGTGCGTCTTGTGGACCGCGGCAGCCTTCCTGCATCTCCACCGGGCCAGCGGCGAGGAACGCTACCTGGATGCGGGGCGCAAGGCCCTCGACCGCCTCCTCGCCTACCACCAGGTATGGAATCCCCCGTTTCTCTCCATCGATGTGTTCGGCGGGTTTGCCTCCCAGAACACCGACGCGGAATGGAACGACGCCCGCCAGGGCCTGATCGCCCCTCTGCTCGTCGACTATTACCATGCCACGGGCGAGCCGGAGTACTTCGAGCGCGGCATCGCCACCCTGCGGGCCTGTTTCACCACCATGTACCTGGGCAGCGGACCGTACGTCCCGCTCCGGCCATCGGTGCTCGGGGGCATCGAGGAGAACTATGCCCATTTCGGCTACGATGTGCCCACTCCAGGTTACCTCATGCTCGACTGGGGTGCCGGCTCCTCCCTGTACGCGGCCGCCCGCATCCTACCGCGCCACGGCCATGTCTTCGTGGACGTTTCAGCGGGCCGCGCTTTCGGCATCGACGGCTGCAGGGTGGACGCTTATGAACGTGACGGAAACACCCTGCGCCTGAGCGTCGCCTCCCATCTTCCCGGGCCCCGCATGCTCAGGATAGTGTGCGAGCATGACGGCGGGCCACTGCGCCTGCTGGTCAACGGACAGGATATAGGGAGTCTCGATGCCGAGGCGCTCAAGAAGGGCGTTACCGCGGAGCTGTCCTGACAAATACGGTTGCACGGCGTCCCGGTATCAGGCTCGTGGGGAGACCTCCACGGAGAGGTCTCCGTCCGCGGCCTGTTCCCAGGCCGCTTCCCCGGCGCCCTGCGCGTCCAGCTCGAACAGGCCCAATGCCAGCCCGATGAGGTTAGGTATAAGACAGGGGTTCTCCACACGCAGCCGCAGGCGCCCGTCTTCCCAAGCGCACTCCTGAA
>CAYPZH010000188.1:0-6314 GCA_964415205.1 uncultured Actinomycetota bacterium
TCCGTGTCTGCTGAAAAAATTGCGGTGAATTCTGCGAAACACCAGCTCTAGATGCATATTAAAAGAGAGAAATCTATCCGTGTTCGCATAGTCTACGGCAGAGAACAACGCTTTTCGAGGCATGTGAGCTTACCATTATTTGGTTTTAGAAGGGGCGGAGTTCTGCCCGATGAAATGCGTACATAAGGCAATGGGCAAGGGCTGCAGCAGAACGTGGATATTTTTTGAAACACTTTGCCGCAAAAAGCTTCAAATTCATCTAGTCCCGCATTCATCATATCAAATGCCAAAGGACCTCAAGCTGGAAGGAACATGAGACATGAGTTGACGGGGCTGCTGCGCCAGTCCGCATCAGCTGTTATCATCCCCTCCTTATCTTCAATCAGTACGGGGACTTTGAAGGTGCTGCCCTCCGTCCAGGCAGCGTCCACTCCGCGGACGGCTGCGGGAAGCTATAGCAAAGCATAATGGAAGGAACTAGGGCTACAGGAAAGAGAATCTGCCTCTGGGCCGAGGCCGCCGTCGCCTCACCGGACGTCTATGAGTACCTGGAGGAGAACCGAGTACTATAGCCATGAGGATCACACCTTCGGAGAGCTCTCCCCCGAGTGGGCCTCATCGTCACCAACCTGAGTTGTCTCCGATCATTGTAATTTAATTAATTGGAATATTGATATAAATCCAATAATAAATATTATTAATAATAGGTCTTTCAGATATTGAGACAAGGAACTGAGCGGAAATGGATATTCTCGGTCATTTCGGCCACGGGTATTTCCTGGGCGAATCAAAGGATATCCCTTCAGGAGCGCATTTCCAAGGGCATATCGGGGAACACCTGCTCGGCCATCATGAGAAGCCCCATATGACTAGGGGATTCCTTCTTCCCTTCACGCTTCTGCTGCTGGCCGAGAAACCCCTGCATGGCTATGCACTCAGGGGCAGGCTGATCGAGATGGGAGTGATTGACAAGAAAATGCCGCCTCCCATTGTCTATAACGCACTGCGCCATCTCGAGAGAGAGAAGCTGGCCGCGTATCAAATAGAGGATCCGGAAGGAAGGGGCCCGGCTCGCAAGGTATACCGTATAACCAACGAAGGCCGGACGGTCCTCTCCTATTTTGCGCAGAGGATGGGGGGTGTTATGGAAGTGCTCCTCGAGTTCTACCGGAGATACGAGTCCCTGGATTCCGGTGATCTTCCCCAGAAAAAAGGCGAGGAGTAAAGCTGCGGCCATTAATATTCTGGCAATAGAGGAGGATGAAAGGGGCAGAACATGGACAGTAACGACGTCATGTCCATCATAAAGGATAATCCCAGGTTCTTTCTGGCGACATGCGAAGGGCGGCAACCGCGCGTTAGGGTTATCTCACTTCTCCAAGCCGACGATGATGGCATCGTTTTCGTCACCGGAAAGCATAAAGACGTTTACAGGCAGATATGCGACAACCCGCTGGTCGAGCTGCTTTTCTGGGTCCGAAAAAGTTGGTGCAGATCAGGGTGAGCGGGTACGTAGAATGCGTGGAAGACCAGGAGTCGAAGAGAAAAACCGTCGAGAAGTTCCCTTTCTTGAGAAAGCGGATTGAAGAACACGGTTATGGTTACCTATGCATATTTAGGTTGAGAAGCGGCAGAGCCTTAGTCTGGACCAGGGATGCGGACGAAGCCCCCGGTGAAAAATGTTATATTGATCTGGGGTAATGAATCTTTATATATAGAGGCTGACACTGCTGAATGTGATTTAACATGTATGTCATGAAACAGATTCCTCCCCATCCCCGGCAGCGGGGGTGGCGTGATAGCATCCTCGATTTGTCACTTTTCTGTCACAGTCCGTTTGCAGCCGTTTTTCAGGCATCTCTGAATAGCAAGACCCAGGAAACAAAAGACCTGTTCAAGAACGGATTGGCGGAGAGGGTGGGATTCGAACCCACGAGACCCCTTGCGAGGCCCAACGGTTTTCGAGCCAGGTGCGCTTTGCTTAATACTTGATTTACTCAAGTCTTTGAGTAATAATACTCAATATAATGAGTAATATGCTAGATGATTACGAACGGCCCCAGGCGAAAATCCTTGCCAAGCGCCTGCGGGAGACCCGGCGCTTCATCCAGGTGGTTGCCGGACCACGCCAGGTCGGAAAGACGACGTTGGTCCACCAGGTGCTGGCGGGATGGGGACCGCATGCTTATTACGCATCCGCCGATGAGCCTGCCCTGAAGGACAGAGCATGGATTGAGGCCCAGTGGGAAGCGGCGCGAATTCTCGCCAGGGAAAGAGGCCGAGTGGGCGCCGCGTTGGCCCTGGATGAGATACACAAGATTCCGGCATGGTCGGAGACGGTGAAGCGCCTGTGGGACTCCGACACTAGAGCGCGGCTGCCACTAAAGGTGATCGTACTAGGCTCGGCGCCGCTCCTTATGCAACACGGGTTGACGGAGAGCCTTTCCGGGAGATTCGAGATCCTCCACCTACCCCATTGGTCGTTTCCCGAGATGAGTCAATGTTTCGGTTTCACCCCTGAGGACTACATCCTGTTCGGAGCCTACCCGGGAGCGGCTCCGCTGGTGAAGGAACCGGCTCGCTGGGCACGATATATCAGAGATGCTCTCATCGAGACCACCATCTCAAGGGATGTTCTGCTCCTCGCCCGCGTGGACAAACCGGCCCTGCTGCGGCGGCTCTTCGAGCTCGGCTGCCGTTATTCCGGCCAGGTGCTCTCCTACAACAAGATGATGGGACAGCTGCAGGATGCCGGCAACACCACCACTCTGGCGCATTACCTGGATCTGCTGGCCGGTGCGGGAATGCTTATCGGATTGCAGAAGTACTCGGGTGCCGAGGTGAGCCGAAGGGGGTCAAGCCCGAAGCTTCAGGTGTTGAACAATGCACTGATGACGGCGCAGGCCGTCCTGTCACCAGAGGAATTGAAGAGCGACGGAGAGATGTGGGGCCACCTGGTTGAGTCCGCCGTGGGGACGCATCTGGCGAATGCATCCGGCACCGGCATGTTCGAATTGTTCTACTGGCGCGATCGCAACCGGGAGGTAGACTTCGTGGTGAAAGCCGGGCGGGAGCTGATCGCCATCGAGGTGAAAAGCGGCAGGAGAAGGGATGCCCTGCCGGGCTTCAAGGCATTCATCGAGACCTATCCCAAGGCAAGGCCCCTACTGATCGGCGGCGACGGTATCGCCATCGATGACTTTCTTGCCATGCCGGTCGAGAGGTGGATCGAGAAACCTGCCAGCTAGCCGTAAAAATGGGCACAAATCAGACACAGCCGGAGACATCGCGCTTTCAGCACCGGTTAGAGCCTCTTCAATCTATACGCATACTTGCAGTTCAGAATACGTTTAAGAAGAGAGGTCCAAGCACGGTTCCGCAAGCCTGTTAGTAGAGAACCATGCCTTTCGAGCCATCTGTGCTTTACATATATTACCAAATATATCTAATGCAATTACAAGTAGCCTTTTCAGACGTAGTATCCTCAGGCCTTTTCCGCGATTACCAGCTCGAACATGCCCTTGCCTATGGTCGCCTTCTTCAGGTTGGA
This sequence comes from uncultured Actinomycetota bacterium, assembly GCA_964415205.1. Lineage (GTDB taxonomy): Bacteria > Actinomycetota > Geothermincolia > Geothermincolales > RBG-13-55-18 > SURF-21. The sequence continues at coordinate 3,551 of CAYPZH010000188.1, forward strand.
GAAACCCGCCCCGAGAAGCAGGTCGTCGCGCTCTGCGTTGGTGAGATGCACGATGCCCAGGAACCTCTCGAAGAACTGGTCGTAGATTGCGAAGGAATATGCGGGGTCACGGAAGTCCTCGATGCGGTTAGGGTAGGGGAAGTCCAGCACCACCAGATGCCCCCCCGGCTTGAGCGCCGCACAGGCGTTCGCGACCGCCTGCCCGCGCACCTCCGGCAGGATCTCGTGCAGCGTCACCACCATGCTCACCATGTCGAACTCCGCATCGAAGGCCATGCCCTCGCCGCGTCCGCTCTCAACCCCCACCCTGTCCTCCAGCCCTGACTCAGATATCCTCTTCTTCGCAGCCTCGATGCCGTAGGTATCGGGATCGATCCCGGTGAACCTGCTCTCCGGGTAGAGCTGGGCAAGCTGGCAGATGAGATTGGCCGAGCCGCAACCGACGTCAAGGAAGGACGCCCCCTGCTCGAGCCGCTGCTTCAGGTATTCGTGCTGGGGGAAGATCATGTACACGAAGGCCAGGTAGATGTTCTGGGAGACTCCGGCCGCGATCTCGGAAAGTTCGGGCGGGTAGACCGCCGGCGCCGTCTCTCCGGACTTGATCAGCTCCCACGTTTCCGGGTGGTAGAAGGCCTTCCCCATGATGTCCACGGTCAGCAGGTTGTTCCACGCGTAGTAACGCATGCTGTTTCTGTCTCCGAGGATCTCGCCCATGAAGGGAGCGAACCGGAACCTGCCTCCGTCCTCGCAGTCCAGTATCTCGAAATGATAGGCGACCTCGCACCAGGATCTCGCGTATATCTCACCCAGCCCGAGCCGTGATGCCAATTCCCCGGGCTTGATCCCATCCGGCTCCTGCTGCAGGACATCGAACATGCCCAGTTTTACTCCCATGTGGATGATGTGCGTCGCCAGCAAGCCTTTTTCGTAGTCCCTTACCTTCTGGAGTTGCGTCTTTCCGCTTATCTCATCCATGATCGGACCTCCCTCTCAGATGAGCCATTCCCACCTTTCTCCTCAAGGGTAGGGACCGGCAGTAACAGGGGAATAAAAATACAGTAAAACCGGCGTGTGCCCTCATGACTTCCTGAGCTTCTCGTAGAGCTCGGTGGTCTCGGCGGAGGGCGAAACCTCGAAACTTTCCTTCAGGTAGCTGTCGCAGCGCCCGAAGGTCTCTTCCACACCGGAACGGTTCCCCATTTGGGAATGGATGACCATCATCCTGCGGTAGACCTCCTCCCTGCCCGGGTCCTCCAGCAGCACCTTTTGCAGGCACTCCAGGGCTTCCCCGCCCATGCCCCGGCGCAGGAGCTCGGTGGCGATGTCCTCTTGCAATCTCGCAAAGTCATGCTTGAGGGACTCGCGCTCCCGGGCACACCAGTCCTCGTAGGGGTCCTCTGAGAGGAAGTCCCCCCCATATAGCTTTTCTGCCTCCCGCAATGAATGGAAATAGAGATCGAAGTCTCCCGACTCCTTCGCCCGGGCGGCCTGGGCGAGCTTGTCCTGGAAGAGTTCAACGTCCGTCCAGCCGCCCGTGCCAAGCTCGAGTGCTACGGAGTCCCCACTGGTGACCACATAGGAGGACTGACCACGGGCTGATCCCGGCTCGAGGGATTTCCTCATAGAGGTGAGTGCGGTGTTGAGGCTTTTAGCAGCGGGTTCGGGCGGGACGTCCGGCCACAGCAGGTCCATTAGCACCTCGCGGGGGATGAGGCCCCTGCCCCGGTTCGCCACCAGGTACTTGAGGGCAGTGAGGGCCTTCTTGCTCTTCCAGTCCCTTACCGGAAGCTCCCGGCCGCCGCGCTGTACGCGGAAGGAGCCCAGCATGCTCACCCTTAAAGGCTCCGCGGTCTCCGCCGCGATGGTCTCGAGGAGGGCGGCCGCCCTGAGGCCGGCCTCGCCATTCCTGTCGCCGGCCAGCTTTCTCAGATAAGGTATGGACTTGGCGCCGCCCAGGCGGTAAACCCTTTCCATGAAGGCGATGTGCTTTCCCTCGCTGAAGAGGCCAGTGAAGAAAGGGAGCAGCCGTTCCATGTCCGCCCAGCGAAAGCGCAGAATGATGTCCTCTCCGAACTCACCGATGTACTCCTCGAGGATGCCTTGTGCCTCGTCCTCTTTGCCGACCATCAACCGCGACCAGAAGAGAATGGAATATGAGACGGACAGGCACAGCCTGGGCGGTACCGTCCTGATGAACTCGAAGTTTCCTTCAATTTCCCCCGCGGCCTTCTCGAGCCCCGTACCGTCGATGGAAGCAGCATTTGCCAACGCTCTGGCTAAATGAACGAACTCCCCGTAAGCTCCCGCCATCTCCTGGAATCTCCCCAGGTGCTTAAGGGATTCCGAACGAGCTCCGATACGCCCCATCGCCTCGCCGAGAAGCCATTCCGCCCACATCACCTCGACAAACGCCAATGGCGTTTTCTTTTCATGGATGGAGTCAGCGATGGAGATATCCTTCAGGGCTTCGTCTCGACCGCCTTGACAGGCAAGGCAGTAGGCTTTTACCGACCGGCCGATAACGGTCATCGGCTCGAGCTGATATCTCTCGCCGAGGGCCACGGCCTTTTCCGCCGTCTCCAGGGCATCATCCAGACGGTCGAGGAAGATGAGGTCAAGCGCTACGGCCATGTAGATGTATATGACATGGTAATCGATGAAGACGCTTTTTGTGGCATATTTCAGGGCTTCCTCCAATACTTCCCGCGCCCGGCTGAACCTGCCGTTCTCCAAAAAGGTGATCGCGCAGTACAGGATGGGTAAT
>CAYPZH010000189.1:0-3845 GCA_964415205.1 uncultured Actinomycetota bacterium
CGGATTCGTCCATCGTCAACGGGTTCGTATGCCCCCTGAGCTTCTATCCCGATTCCTTCACCATGATCTGCTTTCAGCTGGGCATGGCCCTCTCCGTCTTCAGCATCCTCTACTACTGTTACGACGTGCTCAAGAAGGACAAACAGAAGGTGAGCTTCATCGTCAGCATCTACAACCGCACCAGCGGCTTCTCCCTCACCTACTACTTCCTGCATTACCTGCTCAACGGGTGGCCCCTTGCCCTGGCCTATTTCATCACCGGAAAATACTACCTCGGCGAGTTCATGGGGGCGTACCCGGCCCTGTTGTGCGGTATCGCGGCGGTGGTCCTGCTGGAGCTGCTGCTGTACTACTGGGAGAAACGCGGGGCCAAGTACAGCTGGGAGTGGTTCCTGGTGATGCTCACCCAGCGCTTTGCATCTCCTCCCAAATCCTGATGCCTGCCTTCAGACCTCACTCGCCGGTTGAGACCGCGGTTGCCGGTATCGAAATCCTTGCCCTTGGCGGGGCCGAGGCGTCCTTTCTGTTCCTTGAGCTGGATGTCCCGGGCGGAGAAGTCGTTGAAGACGGTGTGGCCGCCTACATTTTCATGCCCCGGCCTTCTCCCGGAAGAACCCGGCCAGCCTGGCGATGGCGTCCTTGCTCTCCGGGACCAGGGGGGAGAAGAACTGGTACACGTGGAACATGCCTTCGCATATGTACAACTCGACGGGCACGCCATCCTGCTCGGCCTTGTCCGCCAGCCTCCTCGCGTCGTCGAGCAGGACCTCGCACGAGCCCGCGTGTATGAGCAGCGGGGGAAGCCCGCTGAGGTCGGCATGGATGGGCGAGCCCAGGGGGTCCCTGGGGTCCTTGCCGCCGAGGTACATGACCGCCCATTTTTTCAAGGCCTTGGGGTTCACCATGGGGTCTCTCCATCCCACGGTCCTGCAGCTCTCCCCGATGACCTCGAGGTCGGCCCAGGGAGAGAGCATCATGGCCGCGGCGGGAAGGGGGTCGCCGGCATCCCGCAGGTAGACCAGGGTGGCCGCGGTCAGGCCCCCGCCCGCGGAATCGCCGGCGATGGCGATGTTCCCCGGTTCGTATCCCTCAGAAAGGAGCCACCGGTAGGACGCCGCCGCGTCCTCGACCGCGGCGGGGAGTTTGTTCTCCGGCGCCAGGCGGTAGTCGATAAGCAGCGCCCGGCACCCGCAGGCGGCGGCGACCTGGGAGACCATGGCGCGGTGGCTGTTGATGTTGCCGATGACGTACCCGCCCCCGTGCAGATAGAGCAGGACCTTGTCTGAGGCCGCGCCGTCCGGGATCAGCCATTCGGCGGGGATGCCGTTAACGCTCGCCGGCTCGCTCTTCACCCCCTTGACCTTCAGGCCCAGGATGGGGACCACGGTGTTGAAGAGGAACCTCTGGTACTTCACCGGGCCGTGGCTCCCCAGCATCAGGGTCATGAGCAGGCGCACGAACACCTTGGCGGCACTTCCTTGCACGCTTGGCATAGGATCACCTCGTTTCTGGCCGAAAAACCGTGTCAGTTAATATCAATGGAGCCTGCCCCGGAAGGAACGCCCCATGTGTCAATGGAGCCCGCCTCTCAGGTTACGTCCCCGTGCGTCCCTTATATGGTGACCTGGAACACGCAGGTGTCGTCCGCGTCCGGCCTGAGCTGGAAATGCTCTATCTTGAGATCGGGGGCTATCTTGCGGAAATAGATCTCGTGGGTCTTGGTGCACCCGTGGATGCAGGAGACCTTGGCGGGCTTTCCCTCCATGGCCAGGTAATCCTCGTAACCCAGCTGGAGCAGGGAATTCCAGTTGGCGCACGTGGTATATTGCCACTTCAGGGAGTTCGGGGTCTCTTCCAGGTACTCGGGGACGTTGCCGTTGACCCGGGTGATTTCCCTGTGCACCTGCTTTATCTGTTCGATGGCCGTCCCTTCCGGCTGGATGAGCTGATATAGAAGGTCCACCGCGGGCGGAAGCATGTCCTCCCACATCTCCAGTTCCAGTTCGATGATGGCCTCCGGCCCCAAGCGCTTGTACGCGAACCAGGACCAGCCGTTGGACAGGTTGTAGAGCGAGCTCAGCCTGACGAAGTTGACCATCTCCTCGGATAGCTCCGTCATGATATCATCCCCCTCCCCGTTCTCTCGCTCGCAGATGACCCTGAAAAGACTCTATCACCGCCTCCGCAAATATTAAAGAACGGTGGACTTGCCGTGGAAGGCAGGTATGATGATACGGCCGGTCCTTCTCGGGGCGACAGGGGTGAAGATATGATAAGACGTATAACGTCTCGCGGGAAGGAGCGCGGAACGGGGACGTTTGCGCGGACCGGCACGACAGGCGATCACTAGGAGTGCCTGGATCGAAGCCATCGTTTTACAAGGAGTTACGGGCCGAGCGGGACAGGCGGCCACGAGGAGTGCCTGGATCGAAGCCATCGTTATGCGAGGGGTTGAGGCCAAGCGGGACGGCTGGATAAGAGAGGTGCCTGGATTGAAGATGTCGTTATCAGATGGGTTAAGGACCGGCGCGGCCCTGCTGCTCATCCTCTGTGCGATCGCCATCGTCATGGGACTTTTCGCGGGGTGTTATCTCAAGCTGGAGAGCGAGCCTGCAGTGACCGAGCCCGTGGTCGAACAGGCGCGGGTCGATTACGTTATCGACGGGGACACCGTCACCCTGGAAGACGGCAGGAAAGTGCGTTACCTGGGCATAGACACGCCGGAGATAGGTGAATACTACTACGAGGAAGCGACGCAGAGGAACCGGGAACTCGTCGAGGGCAAGGTGGTAGAACTGCGGCCGGGCAGCCGCAATATCGACGACTACGGGAGATATCTCCGTTACATCTATGTAGACGGCACCTTCGTATGCGCGGAGCTGGTGGCGCAGGGTTACGCCAAGGCCTACCGAAAGGGCCCCGAGGAGAGATACAGCCAGTACCTCTTTCAGCTCGAGGAGGAGGCCAAGGCGGGCAACAAGGGATTGTGGGCTGAACCCTGACGCATCGGTAAACGGGTTGATCCCAAGCGTTCCCCTCTCTTTCGTCTCGAGGCCAGATGGGGTCAGGTCGCGATGATCTCCTGGAAGTTCTCGTTCAGGACCTTCTCTATACCTTTATCGGGCAGCGGCAGGGACTCCATCCAGCCCTTGATGATGCCGTAATCGTAGTCTCCTCCCGGGCTCTGGCCTCCGTAGGGGCCGTCCGTCCCGTAAAGGCACTTGTCGGCGCCGAGGAAATCCGCTGCCTTCTTCGCCAGGTCCTGGTTGAGATAGGGGCTGGACAGGTCCACGAACACGCCGTCCTTGCCCCTGGCATATGACCACAGCTTCTGGAAATAGGGTATGCCGGCGTGGGCGTAGATCACCTTCAGGCCCGGGAACTTCTCCGGCAGCCTCTGGTAGTCCCCGCTGCCCTCCCTGCAGCCCAGATGGATGAGCAGGGGGTAGCCGTGGTCCCTGCACCAGGCGGCCACCCCGTCCAGTTCGCTTATGGCGTAGCGGTGCCAGAAGGGGTGAGCTTTGACTCCCACCATGCCGGGCTGGGAGCTCCACTTCTCTATCTCCTCTATGGGGTCGCCCTCCGCCGCGGGGTTCACGAAGATCCAACCCAGGAACCTGTCGGGGTGCTTGCTCACCGCCTCGGCCACCGGGGCGTTGTCCGGCTTCTCGTAGATGCGGTACTTCTTGCCCAGCAGCACGAAGTTCCCCTTCTTGTCGATGGTGGTCATATAGACCGCCTGCCCGACGGCGTTGGTGTGGAAGAGCAGGTAACGCAGGATGTCGGTCCCCCCCGTCTTCATCTTGCTGTCCAGGTAGAAGGGCTCGACCATGGTGGGGATGAGC
>CAYPZH010000189.1:3855-6286 GCA_964415205.1 uncultured Actinomycetota bacterium
GAGCGCCGCCTTGTCAATGCCGTGCCTGTCCATGCAGGCGAGCATCCTCTCCAGGGTCAGTACCTCCGGGTCGAAATGGATATGGCCGTCGATGATCATTTCTTTACCCCCTGTTACTCAATCCCATGTGTTTGCGGAGTCTGCGTCTCACATATACCGCCATCAATAAGTTTACAACCAAACAGGCCGCCACCACTATAAGCGTCGGCCAGGAGCGGAACCCCAGCGCCACACCCAGGTGCATAGCCGCCCTTGCCCACACGAGGGGAAATCCCCGCCTGCCCGCCGGGCGCTCCCTCGTCTCCGCCGCCTTTTTCCATTCCCCGCGCAGGTGCATGGTGTACGCTAAACCGCCGGCCCATATGGCCAAACCGGCGGGAGCCGCGATCCAGGGGGAGATGGGCATGCGCCAATGCGTTATGTAAGCGATGACCACGCTCGCCAGTACGACTATGGACTCGCCGATGAACAAGGCCCGCAATCTCCGCCCGCTCCGTTTGCCTGTCTTCATCTCCCGATACCTCCTTAAGGTGGCGCTAGTGCCTGGTCCTCTAAGAGGATCATCGCGTGAGGGTGTTAAGAATGTGTTGGCTTTCTGATAAGAAACGGTAATAGATCGCGGGCGGCGTACGGGAGCCAGCTGGGTCTTCTATCCCGCGGTCTTGGGCTTGCTCTTCTGGACCTTGGCTATCTGCCGGTCCATGACCAGGTCCACCAGCCAAGGTAGATGCCTCCTCAAGAGGTAGATAGTCCTGGCCGAGCCCGGCGCGATGATATACTTGCCTTTCTCCATCCCCTTTAACATGGCCTCCGCGACCTGCTCTGGCTGCAGCAGTCCGCCGCCCTCGCTCACGGCCACGGTCTCCCGAGGCTTGTTGCGGTTCTCCACCTCGAACCCTGGGGTATCTGTATCGGGGGGGCAGACGATGGAGACCCCGACCCCGCACGGCTTCAGTTCGCTCTTCAATGACTCGGTAAGGCCCATGAGCGCGAACTTCGAGGCGGAGTAATCCGAGTATCCGAACACTCCCATGAACCCCAGCACCGAGCATACGTTGACGATGTATCCCTGGCGCTGCTTCAGGTGCGGCAGGAGGGCCTTGATGGTGTTCCAGTTGCCGTAGAGGTGCAGCTTCATGGAGTCGTCCATCTGCTCGTAGGTGATGTTCTCGAAATAGTCGGGAAGGGCCCTGCCCGCGGAGTTGATGAGGATGTCGGGTGGCCCGAACTCCTTTACCGCCCCTGCCATGACCTTATCGACCGCCTCGCGGTCACTGATGTCCAGCTGCCTGTAAGCGAAGCGTTGCCCGTCGTTCTTCTTCCTGGCTGTGATCCTCTCCAGCGCCTCCTCCAGGCGCTCCTTGCCGCGGGCGAAGATGATGACGTTGGCGCCCCGCCCCGCCAGGAGCTCTGCCGCAGCCAGCCCGATGCCGCTGGAGCCGCCCGTGATATAGACGTTTTTGCCCTCGAAGTCCCTGACTTTCATCCCGTCCTCCCCTCCTCATGCACGACCAAGAAAAGGATATATCCACGGCGCCGCTTTTTTCAATCGTGCCACCTCTTGGGGTCAGAGCTCATTTGTTGTCTTTCGCATCTCGGGGTGACTGCTCATCTATTGGATATTGCAACTTTTTAGCTCTGACCCCAAGTGTGCAAGTGTGCCGTGATAATATATTGGCAACGGTGGGCAGCGGTTGCGATACGGGGGAGATATGGAAGGACCTCAAGGCATACTGGACACGGACCTCTACAAGCTGACCATGCAGCAGGCGGTGTGCCAGTTCTACCCGCGGGCCAAGGCGCGCTACAGCTTCATAAACCGCGGCGGGACCCCGTTCCCCCGCGGCTTCGCAAAAGAGCTCACTCGCCACGTGAAGGAGATGAAGAAGCTGCGTCTTAGCGCGGACGAGAAAGAGTGGCTGGCGGAGAAATGCCCTTACTTCCATCCCGTCTATCTCGACCTGCTGCAGGGATACCGCTTCGACCCCGGCGAGGTCTGCATCAAGCAGAGGGGGGGGGAGCTGGCCATCACCATCGAGGGCTACTGGTACACCACCATACTGTGGGAGGTCCCCCTCATGGCCCTCATCAGCGAGCTCTATTTCGAGATGACGGGGGAGAGCGAGAAGGCATACCCGGAGGAGAAGGTGCACGAGCTGAACCTGCACAAGGCGCGTTTCCTCGCCGAGCACGGCATCCGTTTCGTGGACTTCGGCACCCGCAGGCGCTTCTCGTACCGCAACCACGCCATGCTCATCCCCGACCTCATGCAGGCAGGCGAGTACCTGTTGGGCACCAGCAACGTCCACCTCGCCCACGTCCACGACCTCACCCCCATAGGTACCCAGGCGCACGATTGGTTCCAGTTCCATTCCGCCAAGTATGGCTTCCGCGTGGCCAACCATATAGCCCTGGAGAGGTGGCTGGTGGT
>CAYPZH010000190.1:0-6238 GCA_964415205.1 uncultured Actinomycetota bacterium
GACGGCCTTATCTGCTTCTCTTCCTCGGTGCGCCGGAAGCCCTTTACGCTCGTGTCGCGGCATCTCTCGTCTGCCTATGTCTCCTTCGTCTCCATGTCAGACCTCCATGGTGCTGCGCCGTAGGGAGTGGCAGCAAAGCGCTATGCCCACCGGCAGGCAGGCCATGTGCGCCGGGGCCTCCTCTACATGTACGTCCAGGGCGGTGATATCTCCCCCGAGCCCCGCCGCCCCGATACCCGACGCGTTCACCGCCGCCAGCAGGTCTTCCTCCATCCCCGCCAGCTCCGCGCGCGCATGGCGGCTGCCCAATGGCCGCAGCAGGCTCTTCGCGGCAAGCTCCACGGCTCCGGACGCGTCCGCTCCCACGCCCACCCCAACGATGACGGGCGGGCAGGCTTGGGCCGCCTTCTGCACTACCGCCTCCATCACCGCCCTCTTCACGCCGTCCGTGCCCTCGCCCGGCAAGAGCATGAAGAGGCGGGTGGCGTTCTCGCTCCCCCCTCCCTTGGCCAAAAGGGTGAGCCTGGCCTTGCCAGCCAGGCCTCCATCCTCCACGTGGATGAGGACCGGGGTATTGTCCCCGCGGTTGCCACGTCCGGAGAGCGGATCATCCACCAGGGACGACCTCAGTGGCACCTTCTCCGTAGCCCGGCGCAGACCTTCATCCGACGCCGCCTTGAAGCCGTGGGGAAGGGCCGTGCCCTCGCCCAGTTGCACGAAGAGATGGAACATGCCGGTGTCCTGGCACAAAGGCAGGCCCTCGCGCCGCGCCACGCGCGCGTTGTCCACCAGCATCCTCAGCGCGTAGCGCGCCAGGGAGCTGGTCTCGGTCTCCTGCGCCCGCAGGAGCGCCTCCTCCACGTCGGCAGGGAGGTCTATGCTAGCCCGGACGGCCAGCTCCTCCACCGCAGCGGTGATCTCGTCAAGGGCGATCGTTCTCAATCCACTCGTCCAGTTCTTCCGTCCTCTTCCTGATCGTTTCCGCGCAAGCGGACAACCCCTCGCTCTCCTCGGGATGCAGGGGCAGTTCGACCACTTCCCGCCAGCCCCCGCGCCCCAGCACTACCGGCACCCCCAGAAACACCCCGTCGATGCCGTACTCGCCCTGCAGGCGCACGCTGGCCACGACCTCGCAGCCCTCGTCCTCCAGGACCGCGCGGACCATGCGGGCCGCGCACGCCGAGGGGGCGTAATAAGCGCTTCCCGTTTTCAAGAGCGACACGATCTCAGCGCCGCCTTCCCTGGTCCTCTCCTCCACCGCCCGCAGCCTGTCCTCGGGGAGCAGCTCGCTGATGGGGCCACCGTCCACGGTGGTGAAGCGAGCCAGGGGGAGCATGGCATCGCCGTGGCTTCCCAGGACCATGGCCCGTACCTGCTCGGGGGCCACTCCCAGCTCGCAGGCGGCGAAATAGGCCAGGCGCGAGCCGTCGAGGAGCCCCGCCATGCCCATGACGCGGTGTCGGTCCCACCCGGTGACCTTCCAGGCAAGGTGGGTCATCTCGTCCAGGGGGTTGGTGACCATGATGAGCACGCAGTCAGGCGCCACGCCCGCGAGGGCCCGCACCACCTCCGTTACCACGGCAGCGTTCCTGTCCAGGAGGTCGGAGCGGGACATGCCCGGCTCGCGCGGGTACCCGGCCGTGACCACCGCGACCTCGCATTCCGCCGCCAGGGCGTAGTCGCTTCCTCCCGTCACCGTGGCGCGAGAGGAGGTGAGCGGCAGCGCCTGGGAGATGTCCAGCGCCTTGCCGCGCGCCAGCCCCGCGAAGATATCGATGAGCGCCACGTCGGCCAGGCCGCTTTCCGCCAGGCGCATGGCCGTGGTGGAGCCCACCTGACCTGCGCCTATGACCGTTACCTTGCGCACGGACCCTCCTTTTCACTCCCAGGCACGCCAAAGCTATTGTCCTATATGCACTCGATACGGCGCAAATCACCTTCGACCACCTGCCACGGCCAGCGACGCGCAGCGCTGGGGCCAGCATTTATACTGGCCCCAGTCGCCGTTACATAAGTCTGACGTCGGGTCTATAGATGACAGAGCGGTATCGCAACCCCGAACTACCAGGGCCAAGGCTGGGTAGAGAGCGATGCGTAGTGCTGGGGCCAGCATTTATACTGGCCCCGGTCGCCATTACATGAGATAGAGGTTGGATCTATGCAACCCCAGACTTTATAGCAAACCTCATCTTCCAGGGCCGACGCAGCGTTCACTCGCCGGCTTCGGCGGTCTTGGCCTTGGCTTCCTTCTTGGTGGGACACTCGGGGTCCAGGCAGAATATCCAGGGGCGGCGGCCCTTGTTGACTACGCGTACCTTGGGAGAACCGCAGTCGGGGCAGACCTCACCGGTGGGCATGACGGTGCCCGTCTGCGGCAGCGGGTAGGTGGTGGTACAGTCGGGATATCCGCTGCACCCCACGAATCTCTTCTTGCTCTTCTTGGCCTTGACAATACGCAGGTTGTTACCGCACTGCGGGCAGGTCCCCAGTATGCGGTCCTCCTTGATGCCGTTGCGTATCTCGCTCGCTACCTCCTCCTTGCTGTTCTCCAGCAGGTGCATCACCTCGGCCAGCATGTCCCGGGATTTGTCCACCACCTCGTCCTGCGTCTCGACGCCCTCGGCTATGGCGTCCATGTCCCGCTCCAGGCTCGCGGTCATCTCCGGCGACGAGATCACGCCCGCATACTTGCGCAGTGCTTCGGTGACGGCGATACCGGTCTCGGTCGGGGTGATGGGATCGCCGTAGATGTATCCCCTCTCGTAGAGGCCCTCGATGATGGAGTGCCGGGTGGACTTGGTGCCCAGCCCCAGTTCCTCCATCTTCTCAATGAGCTTTCCCTGGCTGTAGCGGGCCGGGGGCTGGGTTTCACCCCGCTTGAGCTCCGGCGGGCCTTCCACCCGCAGCATGTCCCCCGCCTCCAGGTGCGGCAGCGTGACCTCCTTCTTGCGTCCGTAGGGGTAATAGCGGTACCATCCCTCCTCCGCTGTGCGGCTTCCCCTGGCCACGAAGGGCTCGGGGCCGCAGTCGAGGTCGGCGCGCATTGAGATCACCACCGCTTCCCCGGCCAGGGTGGCCATGAAGCGGCGCGTCACCAGCTCATATATCTTCCATTCCTGCGGGGACAGCTTGCCCGGCGAGGCCGCGGCCGTGGGATGGATGGGGGGATGGTCGGTGGTCTCTTTCTTGCCGTGCGTGGGGGTGAGTTTTTCCCGTGCGAGAAGCGCCGCGCACAGCGGGGCCAATTCCCGGTTGGTGGAGATCTCCTTCAGGATGCCGCGCAGGTCCAGGGACGCGGGATACACGGTGTTGTCCACGCGCGGGTAGCTGATATACCCGTTCATGTACAGGTTCTCGGCTATGCTCATGGCCTTGGCCGCCGAAAACCCCAGCGAGGCTGCGGCGGTGAGCAGGCCGGTGGTGTTGAAGGGGATGGGGGGCTTGACGCTGCGCTCGGTGGTCTTGACTTCTCTGACCACCGCCGACTTCTCCAGGCGCGCCCTGGCCTGCTCCGCTTCTTCCTCACTCTCGAAGCGCTCCCTGGCATGGGTGGCCTGGAAGCTCTCGCCGCCCTTGACGCACTCTATCTTCAGCGTCCAGAACGGAGTCGACACGAAGGCCTTGCGCTCCTTCTCCTTGTCCACGATTAGGGCTAGCGTTGGGCTCTGCACCCTCCCCACCGAGAGGAAGTGCTTGCCGAGCCGGGTCGAGGCGAGGCTGATGAACCTGGTGAGGCTGGCGCCCCAGATGAGGTCGATGTCCTGACGCGCCTCTCCCGCCGAGGCGAGGTCGTAGTAGGGGTCCTCGAGGCTAGCGAAGACCCGCTTGATCTCCACCGGCGTCAAAGCCGAGAAGCGGGCCCTCTTCACCGGCACGTCGGGGTTCACTTCCCTTATCTTGTTGATGGCGTCAACGCCGATGAGCTCTCCTTCGCGGTCGAAGTCGGTGGCGATGATCACCTCGTCGGCCTTCCTTGCCTCGCTCTGGAAGGTCTTTATGAGCGCCTTGTTGGTGGGGATCTTGATGATGTCGGCGTGGATGAGTTCCCTCGGTTCCACATCCTGCCATTGCTGGTACTGCGGCGGGAAGTCCACCTTGAGAATATGCCCTTTAAGCCCGATGCAGCGCACCTCGTCCCCGTTGACCTCGAAAGCATAAACGGGGTTGCGCGTCTTGGACATGGCTCTCGCCTTGCCATCCGAGAGGATGGTAGAGATGCGCTTCGCGGTCGTGTTCTTTTCGGTAATGATCAGCTTCATGCCATCTCATCCCCGTTCATAGGCGTTCATTCGGCACATAGACGTAACATATTTAGGTAAAAACCGTCAAGCGCACGACTCATGCACGCGATATTCATCGTAATCCACCGGAGTGACATGAGAACTCTGCCATTGCCTTCCACCGAGTTCCCGATCTGTGACCCGCAGGTCTGCGCACGCCCGACCCGTTTATTACCCGCAGGTCTGCGCACGCCTGTACGTTCTTTTCCCGAAGAGAGGGGCAGCGTCTTGCGCTTTGTGCCGGAGTCGCGTTAAGCGACGCAGGCGTGAAATGACAAGATCTGACTCCCCGCTCCCATTACCTCGAACCAACGCTGTGGGGTCATGTCTTGTATGCTCATCACAAAACCGCAGGAGCGAACAGGGAACATACCACGGTATCCAAAACCCAAGACCTGACCCCATAAAAGAAAGGGGGCCGGGAGGAATCCCGGCCCCCTTTCGCTACGTTCATTTGATGAACAGCGGCGCGAAGACCAGGGCGATGACCGACATCACCTTGATCATGATGTTCATGGAAGGCCCGGCGGTGTCCTTGAAGGGGTCGCCAACGGTGTCGCCCACAACTGCTGCGGCATGAACACGCGTCCCTTTGCCGCCCAGGTTGCCCGCCTCGATATACTTCTTGGCGTTATCCCACGCGCCGCCCGCGTTGGCCATGTAGATGGCGACGAGGAAGCCGACCACCAGAGCCCCCGCCAGGTACCCTGCCAAGGCCTCCACGTCCCAGAGCCCGATGATCACCGGGCTGACGACGGCGATAGTGGCAGGCGGGATCATGCGCTTGAGGGCGGCTTTGGTGCTGATGTCCACGCACTTCGCGTACTCCGGTGTGACCCCCTCCTTGCCCTCCCGCAAGCCGGGGATCTCGCGGAACTGGCGGCGCACCTCCTCGATCATGTTGCCGGCGGCAGTACCCACCGCCTTGATGGCCATGGACGAGAAGAGGAAGGGGAACATGCCCCCGAGGAACAGCCCAACCACGGTCTGCCATTTCAACAGGTTGACGTTGGAGATGCCGACCGCGCTGGTATACGCGGTGAAGAGGGCCAACGCCGTTACGCCGGCCGAGGCGATGGCAAAGCCCTTGGCGATGGCTGCCGTGGTGTTTCCCAGGGAATCCAGGCTGTCCGTTATCTTCCTGACTTCCGGTGGTTTTCCGCTCATCTCGGATATGCCCCCAGCGTTGTCCGCTATGGGGCCGTAAGCATCGACCGAGACCGTCATGCCCGTGGTGGAGAGCATGCCGATGGCCGCCAGCGCTATGCCGTAAACGCCGCTGTTGGCTATGTCGGGCATGGCCCAGTCGCCAGCTATGTATGCTCCGGCTATGGCCGCTACCAGCAGGAATATGGCGCCAGTCGTGCTCTCCATGCCCTGGGAGATGCCCGAGAGTATAGTGGTGGCGGGTCCGGTCTCCGAGGCATTCGCGATATCCTTCACCGGTTTGTACTTGTCCGAGGTATAGTACTCAGACACCCATCCGATAGCCAGCCCGGCGGCCAGCCCTGCCACGATCGATATCCAAAAACCTATAGGGTGCTTGACGTCGCTGACGTCTTTCAGCCACAGGAGGACCAGCGGCACAGTCCCGGCGGTGGTCAGGATCGCCGCGGCATAACTGCCCATGTTCAGGGCACGGGAGAGGTGTGCGCCTTCCTTCGCTCTTACGAAGAACGTCGCTATCACCGAGGCGATGATACCGACCCCCGCGATCATCAAGGGCAGGAGCATGCCTTTTGTGACCCCGTCCGAACCGGAGAGGGCGAACACCGTTGCCGCCAGGGCTATGGGGGCCACGATGGAGCCGACATAGGACTCGTAGAGGTCGGCCCCCATGCCGGCGACATCGCCCACGTTGTCTCCGACGTTGTCGGCGATCACCGCCGGGTTGCGGGGATCGTCCTCGGGGATGCCGGCCTCCACCTTGCCGACCAGGTCGGCGCCCACGTCAGCCG
>CAYPZH010000191.1:0-3828 GCA_964415205.1 uncultured Actinomycetota bacterium
TACCAAAGATTAACAATATCAGGTATATCACACGCACAAGTAACCACGCTGGTGGTATTGAATTCGGCCGTGATCTCATCGATGGCATCCTTTGCATGCAGATATGATATGACCACTTCATGGTGGATGGTATTTATCATAGCGGGGGAGTTAAGTATATTAGAATTCATGCTGACGGTTAGAAGAGAGAGGATTACAGCGAGCAAGCAGCTTGTTGAATCTTCATAAGACTCATATGTAGTGCCGTAGGCTCCAACGTCGCCAACCTATTCCCGGTGGAGGAGATGCTCGGGGCCCCCACCTCAAGATAGACAAGGCCGTGGGGCAGCTTGACCTGCCCGCGGGTTTCATGGCCTAGGTGGACGAGGCGGTGGGGGCGGCTGCCCGCGACGACGAGAGGGTGCGCGTGCTGCTCTCCCGACTCGTCCCCACCTACGAACCTTCCATCCCCCGGCACACCTGGGGTCAACTCTCTCCCGTGCCGTACCTGCACACTGTCGTCAGCGAACCCGGAGCAAAAGCTTGTGACACCAAGGTGGGAAATTTGCCATCCGCACCTAATGCAGTGCATGAATAAGCCTAGCCCGAACAGCGCGTGAACCCCAGCCCTTCCTAAAAAAGACCCTCCTGGTTTGGGGTAGCAATATATTGCTTCAATTAGACAAAATTGGATGTTAAAATATAGTAACAAAGTGGGGCTATAACTGAACGGGTTTGTACATTTCTTTTAGGGGGAGTATTCGTGGACCTCAAGGAGATGCTTGAGACACGTGGGGCGATGGTGGGCGTCATCGGCATGGGATACGTGGGCCTGCCCCTGGCCATAGCGGCGGGGAGGGCTGGATTCCGGGTAGTCGGCCTCGAGAAAGACGGGTCGAAAAGAGACAGGCTTAAAGCGGGGGATGCGCTCTACGCAGGCCTGAACGGGGATACCCTTGCGATGCTCATGGCGGGGGGGAAGTTCAGGGCCACCGGCGACGCCGACGAGTTGTCCGCGTGTCATGTCATCTGCGTGTGCGTGCCGACACCCCTCTCCAAGACGCGCGACCCCGACCTCGATTTCGTGCGCTATGCGGCCTCCCAGATAAACATAGCCCTCAACGAGGGAGTGAGGCCTAAGCTCATCGTCCTGGAATCGACCTCTTACCCGGGGACCACCCGGGAGTTCGTAATGCCCCTGCTCGAGAAGGGCGGCATGGAGCTGGGCCGGGACTTTTACCTGGCCTACTCGCCGGAGAGGGTGGACCCGGGCAACGATCGCTGGGACATCTGCAACACCCCCAAGCTAGTCGGGGGCATGAGCGATGAGTGCGCGGAGCTGGCGGAGGCCTTCTACGGCTGTTTCGTGGAGAAAACGGTGAGGGTCAGCTCACCCGAGATAGCCGAGCTGGCCAAGATACTGGAGAACATCTTCCGCGGCGTGAACATCGCGCTGGCAAACGAGATGTGGATGCTGTGCAACCGCATGGGCTTGAACGTGTGGGAAGTCATCGAGGCCGCCGCCACCAAGCCCTTCGGGTTCATGCCCTTCTGGCCCGGGCCGGGGCTGGGCGGGCACTGCATCCCGGTGGACCCCGTCTACCTCTCCTGGAAGGCGCGGGAGTACGATTTCCACACCGAGTTCATCGAGCTGGCGGGGAAGATAAACGTGAGGATGCCGTACTTCGTCGCCAACCTGGTGCAGAAGGAGCTGAACGGCGCGGGCAAGACCCAGAACGGCTCCCGGGTGCTCATCCTGGGGGTGGCCTACAAGCCGGACGTAGCGGACACGCGCGAGACCCCGGCCGGAAAGCTCATGGAGCTTCTTATCGAGCGCGGCGCCGACGTAGTATATCACGACCTCTACGTCCCCGAGTTCACGGTAAGCGGAAAGACCTTAAAAAGCGTCGAGCTGGACGAAGATACCCTGATAAACTGCGACTGCGTGGTGGTAGTCACCGCTCACAGCGGTGTCGATTACGGGATGGTCGCGCGTTCCGGCGTTCCCGTGCTGGACACTAGGAACGCGATGCCCAGGGACATGGACAAAGCCGATAGCCTGAAGAGAATCGGCAGGATAGCCATCGGCTCCGGCTGAACTGAGCAGGCCTTTTAAGACGCGTGACATATCAGCCAAAATGGAATAATATGATTTTGAACATTCAGTTTTTTTAGCTTCCGAGTGGGGCGTTTGGGGGGCTGTGAAACCCGGCCGATAAGTGGTCACCTGGGCCGGGGGGAGCCAATGGTGAAACCGACCCGGTTATCAGTCAGCCGGGTCTTTTATTGTGCAAAGATTGTTTAAAGGGGACCTGGACGAGGGCGATGATAAAAGCGGCAAAGTCGGTCATCAAGATCATAAGGGACAAGAAGATCAACGCTTGGGCGGCGTTTCTGTTCACCATTTACGTCATCTTCATCTTCAAGTTCTTTCTCGTGAAACAGACCTTCGTCTGGGACGTCTTCGTCATCTACGCCATGCTGGTTTTCGTATACATCTTCTCACGCCTGGCCCTCTCTTATTTCTACGAACCCGCCCCGGACAACGACCACGAGCCGACGGTCACCTTCGTGGTTCCCGCGATGAACGAGGAGGACGCGATCACTGTAACGCTGGAGATGATATACAACGTCGACTACCCCAAGGAAAAGCTGGAAGTGATCGCGATCAACGATGGCTCGACCGACAAAACGCTCCAGAGGATGCAGGAGTTTCAACGCCACCACCCCGACCTGCTCATCGTGGATTTCGAGAAGAACCAGGGCAAACGCCACGGTATGGCGGAGGGAGCGCTGCGGGCCAAGAACGACATCCTGATCTTTATCGACTCCGACAGCTTCGTGGACCGGAATTCCATACGCGCCCTGGTGAAGTATTTCGTGGACCCCGAGGTCGGCGCCGTTTCTGGCCATACCGACGTCCTCAACGCCGACAAGAACGTCATCACCCAGATGCAGGCGGTCAAGTACTACTGCGCCTTCGCCCTCATCAAGAGCTCCGAGAGCCTGTTCAGCAGCGTCACCTGCTGCTCGGGATGCTTCTCCGCTTACCGCAAGGAATACGTGCTGGAGGTGCTCGACGAGTGGCTGAACCAGTCCTTTATGGGCGTGCAGTGCACCTATGGGGACGACCGCAGCCTCACCAACTACCTGCTGAAGAAGTACAAGCTGAAATATTCATCCGAGGCCCAGGCTTGGACGGAAGTGCCGGACACCTTCAAGAAGCTGGCGAAGCAACAACAGAGATGGAAAAAGTCGTGGGTCAGAGAGAGCCTGATGGCGGGGCGTTTCATGTGGAAAAAGAACCCCGTCGTGGCTTTGACTTTTTACAGCGGTATCCTGCTCGGGCTCTTCGCCCCCCTGGTGTTTATCAAGGCCATGTTCTGGGTGCCACTCACGCACCACGCCACTCCACTCTACTATATTGCCGGATTGGTGATCATCTCGTTCCTTTACGGGCTCTTTTATACCATCAAGACCGGGGAGAAGAAATGGTTCATTAGCTCCTTGGCCTGCTGGGTTTTCTACGTTCTCCTCTTGTATCAGATACCGTACGCCATACTGACCATAAGGGATACGAGGTGGGGGACCAGATGACGGCGAGCGGGATGACGCACGGCAGCGATGGGACGGGTCGAATATCACTGCCGGAGGGATGATCCGACCGGTGTGGGAAAGAATGGATGATCGGTATGCTGGACTGGGCTGAGAAGCAAAAGGCGATAGCGGACCGCGGCAAGGCGCACGGTCTGATGCAGAGGCTCCACAGAGCCGCTGAAGAGGCCGGCCATAAACGCACAATCAATGACTGCACCAAGAAGATCAACCAGTGCATGAAGCGCTATCTCT
>CAYPZH010000191.1:3838-5247 GCA_964415205.1 uncultured Actinomycetota bacterium
ATGTGGCCGGTGTAAATGGGTGTTTTAACCCAAAAACGAAACGACTACAACGAGATTGCCGAGACCCTTATTAAGCTGAGAGATTTTGAATCCACGTTGTCCCAGCTGTACTTCGAGCGGGGGAATGCGTATCTTGCCCTGGGTGACCAGAAGAAAGCCCGCTCGGACCTGGAAGAGGCTGCCAGGTTGAAATAAGGCGCAGGCACACTGCCGCTCTCAAAGGGCATAGTATGCGCTCATCTTCCTGCAGAGCTTATGGGCCCAGGCTGTACGTAATGAACATGGCCGACTCCTCACCATCCCCCGTGGGCTTTTTCGCGGGTGCTATAGCGAAAGACCCACCATGACGTGCCCGCCGCCCCATTCCCCGCCGTAGTCGAAGTACGTGGGCCGCTCCACGATGATGGGAAGGTCCGACGAGACCTTGGCCGAGACGGCCAGTCCCGAACCGGCATCCGCGTTCACCAGCAGGGTGTAACGGGAAGCGGGAGCCACGGTGAAGGGGGCCTTCCTCACCGGTTCGCCGCCCTCGGCGTAGTAGGTGATGGTCACGTCGGCCCCGGTATCGCCGGGGGTCTGGATGCACAGCCACTCGTCGAAGCCCTCCCCCGTGTACCCCTCGGCGAAAAACCATTGCGTGGAGGCAGCACCAGCCCCGATGACGCAGTGTCCGCCCGTCCATCCCCGGTTACCATAACCACCATAGTCGAAGTACATGGGCCTCTCGGCCAGGAAAGGGGATTCGGAGGAGAGGTACACGGAGACGTCCTTGCCGACCCCCACCTCGTGGGGCACGTAGAGGGTGGAGCGCCCGGCCGCGGGCACATCGTAGTCTTTCTCCACCGGAGCCCCGGCCGAGAGCTGGAAGGTTGCGTGAACATGGATAGTGGAGGTTCCCGGGTTCTGCAGGGTGAGCCACTCGTCGAAACCCGGCCTCGTGGTGCCCTCGGCGAAATAGTAGTCCTTTCCCGGGGCTGTCTTTCCCATCACGCAGTGCCCCCCCGTCCAGCCGGGACCGTAGTCGAAGTACATGGCCCGTTCGACGACGACAGGCCGGTCGGACTCGAGCTTGAGAGAGGTCTGGTAGCCGCTGCCCAGGAGCGCGTTGACGTTGAAGGTACGGCGCGAACGGGCGGGCACGAGGTAGCCGCCGTCCCTGACCCGCGCCCCGACCTCCTGAGTCTGGAAGCGGAAGGTCAGGTGGGCGTCGCTGTGTCCCGGGTTGAGCACGCAGATATATTCCTCGAAACCGCTCCCGGTGCAACCCTCCGCGAAATACCACTCCTTTGACGTGGCCGCGGTGGCGGCGACGACGCTCCCCCCGTACAAAATACCTTTTAATATAATTAAAATGTCCCAAAAAAAAAAATTTAACCCCCCCCATTTAAATTTGAATAAACCAAAATTCA
>CAYPZH010000191.1:5257-6229 GCA_964415205.1 uncultured Actinomycetota bacterium
ACCGTCCCTTGTAGCTGAAGTACATGGGCCGCTCCAGCTGCAGGGACTCCCCGCTCGTGACCTCGGCGGAGACCTCTCTGTCCTTTCCCACGATACCGTTGACGTAGACGGTAGAGCGCGAGCCGGCGGGAACGTACAAGTCGTATGCGATATGGGAACCATCGGAAAGGATAAAGTCGATGACTGCGGATGAGGGTGAGCTGCCCGGGTTGCCCAGCGTGATGTATTCGGCGAAACCGGGCCCGGTGTATCCCTCGGCAAGGTAGAGGGTCCTGGTGGGAGGTTCCGGGTTGGTGCCCTCGAAGTATTCGTAAGCCCCGATGTCGTAACCCCCGCCCTGGGGGCGGTAGGTGCCGGCGATATCCCGCGAGGGGGCGAGCCCCCCGGACCCGGCATCGATGGCCGGGCTGCCCTCCCTGAGTCCCACGTCCAGGCCTTGGAAATCCACGAACAGCGCATCGGGGTCGAACAGGCCGGTGATATTGTGGTCGATTACGGCATTCTCGTGGTCGGCGCTGATGATCTCCTGCACGATGTTGTTGCGCACCACGCAGTTGCGTCCCGGGGTGCCGTCCTTGGCAGTTTCGATGGAGATATCCGGGTTCCCTTCGTACGCGCCGAAACTGTAAGGGTTCGCCACTGTGTTGTTGACGATGCGTGAATCGACTGCCCCGAAGAGCTCGATACCTATCCAGTCCTGGATGAGCACCACGTTGTTTTCAACGATGCCCCCCACCACGCTGTTGTCGAAGGCGCCGATGCCCTGCACGGCGTCTGCGTAGGGCTGGTCGGGGTCCTCGTGCCCGATGAGGGTGTTGCCGCGTATTACCAGCCCGTAGATGGGATTGTTTTCCTGGGGGTCGCAGTATACCTGGATGAGGTCACCGTGGTTGTCGTTGGTCTTGTAGTGGTTCTTGACCGTGTTATACTGGCACACCTCGTTGCGCATGCCCTCGAGCTGGATGCCGTCAC
>CAYPZH010000192.1:0-6189 GCA_964415205.1 uncultured Actinomycetota bacterium
GGTATTACAGCTGATGCGGGACCTTCAGTCCTATCTTGCCGTGGACATACTGGCCAGTGAGCTGAACGCCGAGGTGAACGTGCCCATAGATGCCGTAGTGGAGATCACGGTCAGCGGTAAGAGGGGGCTTCCCAACGCCCGGGCCCGCCTCGTGCTGCCCGAGGACAGCGGGCTGAAATTCACCTCCATGGCTGAAAAGGAGGTCGAGCTGGGCGACCTGGAGCCCGGCACCAGCGTGGAGGTGAGATGGGGGCTCGAGGGCAGGACTAGTGGCACCAACGCGGCGGCCGTCATCATCACGTCGTCCTATCCCGAATACGCGAACATCCCGGGGACGTACACGACCGAGATGAAGATCACCATCTCCACCCAGCGCACCTGGCTGGTGCTGGTCCTCTTGAGCTTGATGATACTTCTGGTGTTGGGGTTGATCATGTTCTCCATGCGCAGGCACCGCAAGAGCTCAACCGGAAACGCGTGAGGCAACGCCTCCGCGTGCCCGTTATTCGGGTGGGCCAGCGGGGGTAGGGAGAAAGACATGTGTGCCGATGTGGCTAAGCCGTTTTCCCTTGCGCGCGGCCGGGCCCCGTGCTCCGGCGGGATGACATTACCGCAGGAATGGGCACTAGCGGCGGCCGGGGGCTGAGCGAGGAAACCGCCCTTGAAGAAGGAAATCTTTCTGTATAATATTGTCCTACATTTAACCTAGGGGGTCAGGTCTTGTTTCTTGCATACCGGAGTATGTTTATGGCTGGAACCGGCTTTTGATGCGGGTTTGCGGCATGTAGAAAATTCAAAATCCAAGACCTGACCCCTCGACGAAAGGATAGAGCGTGCAGAGTGAGTTCCCCCGCGATTTTGATAAGCTCTTCAACCCGCGATCGGTGGCGGTGGTGGGCGCCTCGAACATGCTCGGCAAGTGGGGCTTCAACATGCCTATGAACATGATCGGCGGAGGCTACCGGGGAGACATATACATGGTAAACCCCGGGGAGGAGCGGGTGCTGGGTTTTCCCGCCTACCCGTCCCTGAAGGACATCGAGGCCGAGGTGGACCTGGTGGTGGTGGCCATCCCCGCACGCAAAGTTGCCGACGTGTTGCTGGAGGCGGCGGAGAAAGGAATCCACAACGCCGTGGTGGTGTCCTCCAACTTCGGCGAAGTAGGCGAAGAAGGGGTACGCATGGAGCGCCGGCTGGCGGAGGTTGCCAACCGGGCCGGCATCACCATCGTCGGGCCCAACACCATGGGCATCTACAGCAAGACCAGCAACCTCTGCTGCCTGGGGGCCCCGGTGTTCCCGCTCAAGGGGGGCGTCGGTTTTATCTCTCAGAGCGGAAACCTGGGAGTGCAGCTGATGACCTGGGGCTACCGTAAGGGAGTGGGTTTCAGCCGTTTCGTGGGCAGCGGTAACTCCGCGAACACGGGCATAGCCGACTGGCTGGAGTACCTGGGCGACGACCCCGAGACCACGACCATCATCCTCTACATTGAGGGAATCAAGGACGGCAGGAGGTTCCTCGAGGTGGCCCGCCACGTGACCCCCCGCAAACCGGTGATAGCCCTCAAGGCGGGGAAGGGGAGGCAGGGGGAAAGGGCGGTGCTTTCCCACTCCGGCTCCCTGGCCGGCCCCTTCGAGCTCTTCCGGGCGGCCATGCAACAGGCGGGGATAATCGAGGCAGAGACCACGGAGGAGCTGGTGGACCTGGCGGCGGCCTTTTCCACCCTGCCCGTGCCCAAGGGCGACCGGGTGGGCATCATGACCCTGGGAGGCGGCTGGGGCGTGGCGGCCGCCGATTCCTTCGACCGCGAGGGGCTGGAGCTCGCGGAGCTGCCCGGGAACGTCATAGAAGAGCTGGACGGGTTCCTGCCCTCGTTCTGGAGCCGACGCAACCCCGTGGACATCGTGGGTAATGTGCAGAGGAGCAACCATTACCGCGTCATCGACACCCTTGCTACCTGCGACGAGGTGGACATGCTTATCACCATGGGCACCCTGTTGGGCCGGGACTTCTGGATAGAGAACCTGTTCAAGACGGCCGTCCGCCCCTTCTTCAGCATGGTACGCCACCGCCTGGCCATGCTCCCCTTCTTCCAGCTCTCGCTGTGGAAAGGGTTCCGCGATTCGCTGAAACGTCGTGGGGGTGAGCGCAACCCCGAGGGTTCCGGAGGCATCAACCCCGCCGAGGCCTTGAAATGGACGGACACCGCCCTCGTCCACCGCATCAAGCGCCTGATGAGAGAGGAGGGCAAGCCCATCATAGCCGTTGCCGTCAACGAGGGCGAGAGCTCGGCCTCCTTCCGCATGCGCAGCTCCGGCGTCTTCACCGCCACCACCCCCGAGAGAGCGGTGCGCGTGGCGGGCAAACTAGCCTACTACTCCCGCTTCATCTCCAACCGGAAGGCGTGAACCCGCAAGTACCGTTAAGGCCGTACAAAGCCGCGGGGAAGGGCGCTGCCTTGCCTGCCGGGGGGGGGCCGTAGCGAGCCGGAACACGAGCATGGGGGGAGATATCTAATATGTTCAGTTGCCACCGTGTCCGGCCGATTGATTAATACGGAAAGCCGGCCCTTACGGTGGTCCTGATGGCCGCACCGGGCTGCGCGCGAGAATGCGAGGACGTGGTAGCGGAATACGAGGGGTTTATGGACAGGCGCCTTTTATCGTGTATCATAGCCCTTTTCGCCATCCTGGCGCTCAGCGTGCCCCTGCAATACCTGGCGAGGAAAGAGGTAGTGGTGGGGATGGCCTCCGATGCAGCCCACAGTCACGCCCACGGAGGGGAGGAACATTCCCACGCCGACGGAGACAGCGGGGAAGAGGAAGCCGTGCACGGGCACGAGCATACGGAAGATGAAGGGCATCTAGCCACTGAGGTGCCACTGGGCATCAACCTCATCCCGAACTTCGGCTTCGAGGCGGGCACGCGCGAGCAGATCTGGGGATGGGTAAACGTAGGTACGGATGAGGGGGAGACGGTCTTCCGGGACGACAGCGTCGCGCGCAGCGGCCTTGCCAGCGCGGCGGTAACCACGAACGGCGCGGTCGTAGGCGGCGCGGGATGGCTGATGCGCCTGGACGAGCTACCCCTGGGCCACGTCGTGATAGTTGAAGGATACATCAGGACGCAAGGGATGGAAGGAGAAGCGTATCTGAAGATCATCCTGTCCAAGAACGTGGAGGGCAAAAACGAGCCGCTGGTGCTGGACTACTCGTCCAGCGCTGCCGTATCTGGAGACAGCGATTGGATGTTTTGCACCGCCCGCATCAACGTGCCGGTAGAGGCAGACGGCGTTTGGCTGGAAGCGGGCATGCACGGCCGCGGCCGCGCCTGGTTCGACGACCTTTCCCTGGTGGTCGAGGAGCCGGAACAGTGAGCCGTTTGAAGGTGGTGACGACTTGGATACGGTCCTTCGCATATAGAACCTTAACAAAGAATATAAGGCCGGTTGGCGTAAGCCACCGCGCGCTGCGCTTGTGGGCCTGGACCTGGAGGTGCCGCGGGGAAGCATACTGGGGCTGCTAGGTCCAAACGGCGCGGGTAAGACCACCACACTGAAGTGCGTCATGGGCCTTATCCGGCCGCAGTCGGGCAGGATATGGCTTTTCGGGGAGGAGGCCTCGGGCGCCGAGGCGCTGCGCTCCATCGGGTTCCTCCCCGAACAGCCCTATTTCGACCTCTACCTAACTCCACGCAGGCTCCTCTCGTACTACGGGCGCCTCGCGGGCATGGAGACCGGCAGCATCAGGACCAAGACCTCCTACGTTCTGAACTTGGTGGGCATGGGTGGCGAAGTGGACTTGCCTATGGAAAAGTTTTCCAAGGGCATGCTGCAGAGGATAGGGCTGGCGCAGGCGCTCCTGGCCGAGCCGGAGTTCCTCATCCTCGACGAGCCCTCCTCGGGGCTGGACCCCCTGGGCAAGATGCAGGTGCGCGACCTGCTCCTCGGTCTCAGGGACGGCGGGGCCACCATCCTGCTCAGCTCGCACCAGCTCTCGGAGATCGAGGAGGTGTGCGACGAGGTGGCTATAATCCACGCGGGCAGGAACATCGCCTCCGGCAGCCTGGACGGTCTTCTCAGGTCGCAGGAGGAGTTCGAGATCGCCTTCGAGCGGGCGCTGCCCCAGGAACAGGGTGGACTGCCCGGGTCGGCGGAATGGGCGGATGGCACGCGCACCAGGCTGGTGGTTCCCAAGCACGACCTGAACGTGGCCCTGGAGACCCTGGCGCGCTGCGGCGCGCCCATCAGCGAGGTCAGGCAGCGGCGCATGACCCTGGAGGAGTACTTCAAGGCCGAGGTGGGCAGGGAAGGATGGGAGGTGGGCGAATGAGAGCGCTCGCCGCCTTTGCCTGGAGCGTGGTGCAGGACGCGCTACACCGCAAGGTCTTTTACGCCATACTGGCCTTCACCTTCGTGCTCATCCTGCTCATCCCCCTGTTGCCCAGCGCGGATATCGGTGTGCAGATAGACCTCCTGCGCGAAGCGGCGCTGGGGCTTACCAGCATCATGGCTTTCGTCCTCGGCGTCATCCTCGCCGCCACCATCATCCCCCGGGAGCGCGAGAAACGTACCGTCTACAACACCCTCTCCCGGCCCGTGCAGCGATGGCAGTACTACTTGGGGAAGTATATCGGCATAATGCTCATCGTCACCTTTTCGCTGCTTCTGACCTACCTGGTGCTCCTCGTCTTCATCGGGATAAGATTCTCCGTTTTCAACCCGGGACTGGCCAAGGCCCTTTTCACCATCCTGCTGGAGGCAATGGTGCTAGTGTCCGTGGCCATGCTCGCCTCGGTGTTCTACGGCCCCGTGGTGTGCGTGATGCTGGCTGCCTTCTTCTACGTCGTGTGCCACGTCAAGGGGGACTTCCTCTACCACAGCATGAACGATGCGGCGAACAACCCGGTGGCACGCTTCCTGGCCGGGGCGGCCTATTACGTACTGCCCAACCTGGAACGGTTGAACATCAACGAGACGGTCGCCCATTCCGAGCGGGTCTTCGAGGTGGGAGCGCCGGAGCTGTTTCTGCTCTTCGCCATGGCCGTCGCCTTCTCCGTCTTCTTCACCGGACTGGGCATCTACCTGTTCTCCCGGAGGGACCTGTGAAAAGACTCGTGCTCGTATCGCTGGTCTTAATGCTGCTGGCAGCGGCGCTTTTACAGTGGGGTGTGGACAACACGCCGGCTGGAACAAACAAGGAGGAGACGGGTGATTTTCCGGCGGCTTCCAGCCTACTCGACCTGCTGGGGGGAGCAAGACAGTACCTCGCTTTCACCTATTACATCAAGAGCGACAAGCTGCATCATGTATATTATGGCAGCCTGGACCAGGAGGCCGAGCTGGTGCCCTATTTCAAGATCATCGCCCTCATGGATCCCCACTACGTAAGCGCCTATTATGTGGGCGCTAGCATCATGCAGCTTCTAGGGAAGGGCAAGGAGGCGATAGATTTCACCCTGCAGGGGCTGGAGGCCAACCCCACTTCAGCGGACCTCTACTACAGCCTGGGGGATTTCTACCTGCAGGAGAAGCGTTATGCGGAAGCGAGAGAGGCTTTCGAGGAAGCCTTAAAGTATGACTCAGAGCTGGTGAGCCACGGCATGATACTCACCGCCCTGGCTGCCTCCTGCAAGGCCATGGGGGACATGGAGGCGTGGCGCAGGCACCTGATGGAAAAAGCCATCTACAACAGGATTCGGCTGTACGGCGAAACCCTCTCCTACGAGCAGGGCAAAGAGGTCCTGCAGGTGATAAACCGCACCATCAATACCGTGATGAGTCCAGGCGGGGACGAATAACCCGCAGTGGTTGCCGGAACGAGCCCCATCGCCGATAATCGTAACGTCATCACCTTGATAGGCGGTATTCATTATATGGGCGTTTAGCTCAGCGGGAGAGCGCCTGCCTTACAATTAATGCCCTGCGATTTTTCCCTTGCAGGTCAAAGAGTTATTAACACCCTGACCAGCATTTATACAGTTAACATATTTACACGGTTTCCATATTTTACATCTAGGGTTGTAGCAAATCTGTAGCACGGAAGTACGGCGGCCATACCGGGGGCCGGGAGAGGCAACACATATTGCGCGGGTGACGGGGCAGGTCGGAGAGATGGCCAAGACTATAGGCTGCGGGGTGATCGGGCCTTAGAGACGCTCTCAGGCCGCCGGGAAAGGGAAGGGGGAGAA
>CAYPZH010000193.1:0-6179 GCA_964415205.1 uncultured Actinomycetota bacterium
CCAGCGGGTTGGTCTGGTCCATGAACTGCGAGAGCTGGCTGGAGCCGAAGAACTCCTTGATGGCCGCCACCACCGGACGGATGTTGATGAGGTTCTGGGGGGTGATGGCCTCCACCTCCTGGGTGGTCATCCTCTCCCGCACCACCCTCTCCATACGCGCCAGCCCGATACGCACCTGGTTCTGGATGAGCTCGCCCACCGAGCGCACGCGGCGGTTGCCGAAGTGATCGATGTCATCGGCCTCCTCCACGTCGCTCTCGATGATGTTCAAAAGGTAGCGGATGGTCTCCAGCACGTCCTCCTGGGTGAGGGTGGTGATGGATAGGTCCACGTCAAGGCCCAGCTTCTTGTTGAGCTTATAACGGCCCACCCGGGCCAGGTCGTACCTCTTGCGGTTGAAGAAGAGGTTCTCCAGCAGGGTGTTGGCGGAGTCCGCTGTGGGGGGCTCGCCGGGCCTGAGCTTGCGGTATATGTCCACCAGGGCCTCGTCCCGGCTGGCGGTGTGGTCCTTCTCCAGCGTGGTCTCGATGAGCTGCGAGCCGCCGAAGTAGCTGAGGATCTGGTCGTTTGACTCGTAGCCCATGGCTCGCAGCAGCACGGTAACCGGCTGCTTCCTCTTGCGGTCTATCCTCACCCCGACCACGTCGCGCTTGTCCGTCTCCAGCTCCAGCCACGCCCCCCGCGAGGGGATGATCTTGGCGAAGTACAGCTCCTTGTCCGAGGCCTTGTCCAGCTCCTTGTCGAAGTAAACGCCCGGGGAGCGCACCAGCTGGGATACCACCACCCGCTCGGTGCCGTTGATGATGAAGGTGCCCTTTTCGGTCATGAGGGGGAAGTCCCCCATGAACACCACCTGTTCCTTTATCTCCCCCGTGGGCCGGTTGATGAAGCGCACGGTGGCGAAGAGGGGGGAGGAGTAGGTCATGTCCTTCTCCTTGCACTCATCCACGTCGTACTTCGGCTCCTGGAACTGGTGTTCCCCGAACTCCACCGCCAGGTTCTCCGTGAAATCTTCTATGGGTGAGATGTCCTCGAAGACCTCCCTGAGGCCCTCGGTGCGGAACCACTCGAAGGATTTTCTCTGGATGTCGATGAGGTTGGGCACGGTCAGGATCTCCGGGATCTTGGCGAAGTCTCTTCTCACGCGGACACCATGGGTTTGGTCCACCTTTTCCCTCACTCCTTTTCCCTCTCAGGCACAAAAAATCCCTACATATACGCAAAACATCATATTATAATAATCGCAGTTGGAGTGTCAAACCCATGGGGTCAGGTCTTGTATTTTGCATACCGCGGTATGTTCCCCGTTCGCACCTGCGGTTTTATGCCGCACATGCAAGACCTGGCACCTTACACACCCACGAACGTCCGCCCTGGAAGATACGGTCTGCCATAACGCTTCGAGACCCACGGGCCCGGCGCCGGTCCTGCGTAATAGCGGTCGGGGCCAGGGGTCGGGGTTCACACTGGCCCTACCGGCGCCGCGCGCCAGAGAAGGCGAAAGCTCTCTCGCTCCCACGTACACGTGCCAGGATAGATCCTGGCACCATGTCGCCGCCCTCTGGCGGCGCCATCGCTTTCGCGATGCATTCTATCGTACCGGCGTGGGTAATCCCTGCGCTATTTTATCTCTACTTGGGCGCCAGCTTCGCGCAGCTGCTCGGCGAAGCGATCGGCGTCGTCTTTGGAGACCTTTTCCTTGACCGCCTTGGGGGAATCGTCCACCAGGGCTTTGGCTTCTTTGAGGCCTAGTCCCGTTATGGCCTTGACCTCCTTTATAACCTGCACCTTGCGGTCGCCGGCCGCCAGCAGGATGACGTCGAACTCGGTCTTTTCGCCTTCCTCCTCAGCAGCCTCTGCTCCTCCGGCCGCACCTCCCCCGCCAGCCGCCATAACCGCCATGGGGGCCGCTGCAGTAACCCCATACTTCTCCTCCAGCGCCTTGACGAGCTCGTTGAGCTCGAGCACGGTCATGGAATCGATGGCAGCCAGCATCTCCTCCATGCTGATCTTCTTCTCCGCCAATTCTCACACCTCCAGGTAAGTAATCGCCCTTTACCGCTTCCCCGTTCGGGGATGCCGGGTATCAGGCAGCCTCCGACTTCGCGTCCGCCACCGCCTGCAGGGCATAGACCAGTTTGCGGCACGGACCTGCAAGAACGTTATGCAGATTATATATGGGGGACTTAAGGGCTCCGCTGACCCTTGCTAGCAGGACCTCGCGGGACGGCAGGGTGGCGATACTGCGTATATCGGCGGCCTTGAGCACCTTGCCCTCCATGTAGCCTCCCTTGATCTCAAGCTTCTGGGAGGTACGCGCAAACGTGGTCAGCTCCTTCGCCACGGCCATCGGGTCTCCCGACACGAAAGCGGCCGCCACCGGACCCATCATCATCTCGCTCATGCCCTCGCGGTCCGTGTCCTTAATGGCCAGAAGGGTAAGGGTGTTCTTGAGCACTCGATATTCCGCTCCAATGTCGCGCAGCTGAAAGCGCAGTCCGTTTATCTCCTCCACGTTAAGCCCGCTGAAATCGGTGAGGAAGATCACCTCGTGCTCCTGGAACATGCGCCTGATCTCCTCGACCCTAGCTATCTTGTCCGCCCTCGCCATATCCTCCTCCTGTTCGCATATATCCACCGGCGCCTCGGCCGTCAGGGTGGATACCCCCGCCGTGCTCCTTTGGCGTCAAACCATAACTGGATGCTCCTTAAGGGTCAGTCAACATGCGGAAATGTTAAGGCCTTTACCCGCCGCAAAAAGCGCATAAAGGCGCTGACCCGCCGTAAATAAACCCCTTGCGGAAGGCAAGGGGTCACGTTCATATCGTATACCTCCAGCCTCCGCGGGTTCGCATTAAGTCCGTTCAGACGCCCGCTTCTCAGGCTTGACAGCGATAAACTAGCATGCGGGCCTCTTCGCGTCAATCCCAACGCCCCGATCCATAACCCGCCCGCCTACGCTCTCCCGTTAATTTCTGTCCCCCGCATTGTTGGTCGGCGTTGTGTTCAGAGTCAACGCCGATGGACGCCAAGGCTGACCCCGTCTCACCTCGCTAATCAGCGACGCGTAGAGCTGGGGCCGGCACTTACTCTGCCCCAATCGCCATTACGTAAGATAGCGGTCGGATCTGTAGATCAACGAGCGGTACGGCAATTCCCTTCTTCCAGGGCCGAGGCACGATGGAGCGATGTATCACGGGGGTCAGGATGAACCCCGACCCTGGGCCCCGGCCGCCATTACGCTGGACCGGCGCCGGGCCCGCGGGTCTCGAAGCGTTATGGCAGACCGCATCTTCCAGGGCCGACGTTCGTGGGTGTGTAAGGTGCCAGGTCTTGCATGTGCGGACGGGTAACATACCGCGGTATGCAGAATACAAGACCTGACCCCATGGGGAAGTCAGGCTGTGGCTTCCTGTTCAGCGAGAATGTCCCTCACAATCGCCGGGTCAACCCTCACTCCCGGCCCCATGGTGGAGGACATGGTGATGCTCTTCAGGTAACGCCCCTTGGCTGCCGCCGGCTTGACGCGGATTATCTCCTCCAGCACCGCCACGTAATTCTCGAGCAGCTTCTGTTCGTCGAAGCTCTTCTTGCCCAGGATCAGGTGCAGGTTCCCCTGGCGGTCCACGCGGTACTCGATCTTTCCGGCCTTTATGTCCCGCACCGCCTTGTCTACCTCGAAGGTCACCGTGCCCACCTTTGGGTTGGGCATGAGGCCCCGCGGGCCCAGCAGCTTGCCCAGCTTCCCAACCTGGGACATCATGTCGGGGGTGGCGATCATGGCGTCGAACTCGAACCAGCCGCCCTGGATCTTCTCCAGCAGCTCAGCCCCCCCCCACGATGTCCGCGCCCGCCGCCTCGGCTTCTCGGGCCTTGTCTCCCTGGGCGATGACCAGGACGCGCATCTCCTTGCCGGTGCCGTGCGGCAGGCTCACCGTGCCGCGGATCATCTGGTCGGCCTTTCGGGGGTCGACCCCCAGGCGGAAGGCGACCTCGACCGTCTCATCGAAGCGACCACCCGGTATCTTCTTGATGATCGAAACCGCCTCTCGCGGGTGGTACAGCTTCTGGCGGTCATACGACTCCAGCGCCTGCTGATAACGTTTGCTCTTCTTTTTCAAACCGTTCACCTCCGTGGTGACTGCGGGTCCGCACCCTCCCAAATCAGGACGCGATAAAGACCGTGCCTTTTATGGTCAATGCCGGGTGGGGGTTCTAATGCGGCGCCAGCAACTACCGTATCCGCTCTTCTTGCGTGGTATTCACGGGCCCGCGGCCCTCCCACCCTGGTCTGTCTGTTCCCTACGATTCCACGACGATGCCCATGCTGCGGGCGGTGCCCTCGATGATGCGGGCGGCCGCCTCGACGTCCCTGGTGTTGAGGTCGGCCATCTTCTGCTCGGCTATCTCCAGCACGTCTTTGCGGCTCAGGCGCGCCACCTTAAGCACGTTGGGCTCGCCGGATCCCTTTTCGATGCCCGCCTTCTGCTTGAGCAGGACTGCCGCCGGCGGGGTCTTGGTCACGAAACTGAAGCTGCGGTCCTCGTAGACCGTTATCTCCACCGGGATGATCGTACCCATCAGGGACTGCGTCTGGGCGTTATAGGCCTTGCAGAACTCCATGATGTTCACGCCGTGCTGGCCCAGGGCCGGCCCGACCGGGGGGGCCGGGTTAGCCTGCCCCGCCGATATCTGCAGCTTGATCTTGGTTATGACCTTCTTGGCCATCTGTTCCCACTTCCTTTTACAGTTTGGTCACCTGGTCAAAGGTGAGCTCGACCGGCGTTTCGCGCCCGAATATGGACACCATGTCCTTGAGTTTGCTCTGGTCTATATTGATCTCGGATATCGTCCCGCTCATGTCGGCAAAAGGCCCGGCGGACACACGTACGCTCATCCCCTCTTCGAACTCGGTCTTGGGGCGCGGTTTCTCCGTGGCGGGGCGCTTGAGCAGCTTTATCGCCTCCGTCTCGGTGAGGGGCGTGGGCTTCGCGCTCGATCCCACGAATCCGGTCACCCCCGGGGTGTTGCGCACCACGTACCAGCTGTCGTCGTCGAGTTCCATGTTTACCAGGATATATCCCGGCAGCATCTTCTTCTGCACTACCTCTTTTTTACCGCCCTTGATCTCCATGACGTCCTCGGTGGGAACGACTACCTTGAAGATCATCTCGCCCATGTCCATGGATTCGATGCGGTGCTCCAGGTTACTCTTCACCTTGTTCTCATAGCCTGCGTATGTGTGGATCACATACCACCTTGGGTCCATACACGCTCTCCCATACTAGAATATGACCACGTCCACCAGCTTGGTGAACAGTATATCGGCGAAATAGACGAGGCCGCCCATGAGGACCACCACCACCAGCACCACTATGGTGTAGGATACTACCTCATCCCGTGTAGGCCAGGTCACTTTCTTCATCTCCGCCCTGACCTCGGTGAGGAACTGCGAAACGGTGATCCTCTGCTTCTTCGGCCCGCTCTTCTTGCCACCGCGCGACTTCTTCAGCTGTTCACGTTTTTTCTCCATGCCCAGCTTCTGCTGCATGCGGCGCATCTCTCTGCTCGGCACTTCGCCTCCTCTTGCTCACAAAAATAATGGCAGGCCTGGAGGGATTCGAACCCCCAACTTCCGGTTTTGGAGACCGGCGCTCTACCAGTTGGAGCTACAGGCCTACGTCTTTCCCTAAAGCCGGGTGCCACGTCTCCGGGCAGCCAGAAGCACCCTCCGCGCACTACAATATATTAGCCTAGCGTGTCTCGCGGTGCAAAGTATGGGAACGGCACCACGGACAGTATTTCTTCAGCTCTATCCTGTCCGGGTCGTTGCTCTTGTTCTTTTTCGTCGCATAGTTGCGCCGCTTGCACTCGGTGCAGGCCAGCGTTACCAGCACCCTCATCTCTGTCTCCTAGCGCTTTTCAGAACCGAAGAGTAAAGCTACCATCGCCCTCTCTATAAGTCAAACGTCTCGCCTCGATGTTTCAGGCCTCGCTCGTTTGTATCGCGAAAGCGATTGTGCCGTCTTCGGCACAACGGTGTCCCAGCGCCTGGACATTTCCGAATGTCCAGGCCTGGCACGTGTACGATCGCATGTTCATCAAAGCCTTGGTCTTTGCGATCACTTCTTTATCTCCGTCACCCTTCCGGCGCCCACGGTGCGGCCACCCTCGCGGAT
>CAYPZH010000194.1:0-6159 GCA_964415205.1 uncultured Actinomycetota bacterium
CGACGTTGAGGTTTACCGCTCCGCCCCAGCCGTGTGCCACGGCCTTGTGGACTTCCTTCTTGACCTGCCGCTTTCCGCATTTGCCCATGATCTGCAGTGCGCATTCCGCGACGCGCTCCATGGCCGAGGCCCCGATGGCGTTGGTGGAAATGACCCCGCCGGAGGGGCATACCGGCAGCTCTCCGTCCAGGTTCATGGACCCCGAGTCCAGGATCGAGGGCGCTTCTCCCTCGTCGCAGAGGAGCAGCCGCTCGTAGAACATGAGCAGCTGGTGCGCGAAGGGTGAGTAGGGTTCCGCGAGGTCGATCTCGTTGCGCGGGTCCTTTATGCCCGCGATCTCGTAAGCCCGCGCCGCCGCCAGCTTGCAGCTCTCCTGCTCACAGGGGTCTGCGTTGGTGGTGCCGGACCCGGAGATACCCACCAGGGCGGCCTCGTCCGAGGCGGAAGCGCAGGAGAGAACGTAGGCAGGCTTGTCCGTCAGTTTCCTGGCCTTCTCGCCCGTGGTGAAGATCATGGCGCAGGCGCCGTCGGTGGCAGGGCAGACATGCCCGAAACGGATGGGGTACTGCAACAGGGTGGTCTTGGCCACCTCTTCCGGCGTGAGCCCGGGCTGCTTAAGGTGAGAATAGGGGTTCAAGGCGGCGTTGTTGCGGCACAGGGCAGCCACCTTGTCCAGGTGGTGGGTGGTGCACCCGCTGCTCTTCATGTAGCTGGACGCCTGGTAGACGGCCACACCCACCGCGCCGCCCCCGAAGGATGCGATGAAGCCAGGGTCGACCCCGAGCTGGAACTGGGCCGCCGCGTCTGCGAGGGCGACGGTGTTGAGGCCCATGGTGGAGTTGCCGTCCGACTGTTTCTCGAAGGCGATACACATCACTGTTTCGTAAAGGCCAGAGCCCACCAGGTAGTAGCCCCCGTGCGCCACCGAGCCCCCGGTGGTGCCTCCGGTGGTTATGCGGATCAGGGGCTTGTTGTAGGCGCCCCAGTGACCGGCGCCCCACTCCTCGGGCATGTTCACGCCCTCGAAAGCGGGCATGTTACCGGTGGCGAAGGCGTCTACGTCCTTGGGCTTGAGGCCTGCGTCCTCGTAGCAGGCGCTTACCGCCTCCCACACCAGCTCGGCGATGTTGACGTCCCGGCGCTTGCTCACGTGCCTGGAGAGGCCGACGCCCACTATTGCTACTTCGTTCTTCGCCATCTCACTCACCTCCCAGCACGTAGACGATGTTCTCCTGGGCGCATATCCCCGTCTGCCCGTGGGCCAGGGCCGTCTTTACCCCTTTGACCTGATGCTTTCCGGCGTCGCCGCGGATCTGCATGGCGGCCTCGATGATGCGCGCCAAGCCGGCCGCGCATACGACGTTGGCGCCCAGCGCTCCTCCTGACGCGTTCACCGGGAGCTTGCCGCCCATGGCGGTGGCGCCGGAGTCGAAGAAGGCGCCTCCCTTGAGCGGCTCGCAGAGGCCCAGGGCCTCATAGGCCATGAGCTCCTCATGGGCGAAGCACTCGTGCACCTCGGCCAGGTCGATCTGGGAGGCGGGGTCCTCGATCCCGGCCATCTTGTAGCAGACATCTGCTGCCAGCTTGAGCGAGCCCATGCTGTCCAGGGGACGTTCCGTCACATACGAGTCGTGCGCGAACCCGACTCCCTTGATCCACACCGGCTTCTCCGCCTTGGCCGCCGCCTTCCCGGAGGCCAGGACGACCGCGCAGGCACCGTCGCACAGGGGCGCGGCCATGAGCTCGGTGATGGGGGAGTAAAGGGGCCTTGAGGACAGCACCTTGTTGGCGTCGGCATTCTTGAGGGAGCGCAGCGCCAGGGGGTTGAGGGCCGCGTTGGCGAGGTTTTTCGCCGCCACGCCCGCTATCTGTTCAGCGCTCACTCCCGCGGCCGCCATGTATGCCGAGGCCTGGAGGGCCGCCGCGGACACCTCGTTGAGCAGCCAGCGCTGGCGGTCGAAGGTGGGGTCGAGCATCATGATGCCCGGCAGCATGCCACCGTATACCGATGCCTGGCTCTCTCCCACCACCAGGGCGATGTCGTGGTCGCCGCTGAGGATGCGCGTGAGGGCATAGAGCACCCCGAATGCCCCGTCCATCTCCACTTTGGACTCGTTCTTGCGCCAGGATCCCGCGGGCTCCACCAGCCTCATGTTGGAGATGGTGCGCCCATCGTTGTAGTCGTTGTTGGCGGTGATGACGGTGTCCAGGTCCTCGCGCTTAAGGCCTGCGGCCTCGAGCGCGGCGCGTGTGGCTTTGAGCACCATGACTTCCCGCGACATGTTGTTATCTGCCTCGTATGGGGTCTGGGAGTAGGCGATGATGGCTACTTCTTTATCCATGTTATCGCCTCCCTTATCCCAGCGGCCTATAGGCCGCTAGCAGGTCCAGCACGTTGTCGGCGCCGGTATCGATGACCGCCTCGACTCTCATGCCCACCGAGGCGTCCTTGCCCTCGATGCGAGCCACCACGCAGGTGTCCGCCCCGTCCTGCTTGACCATGGCGATGACCTCGGGGGCCTCCAGGTCCACCAGGTCGCCGTTCTCCGCCACCTTCACGGAGGCGATGGTGCATGCCTGCACCTCGCCGGTTAGCGGCAGCTCCGCCCACTCCTCCGCCTTGACGAAGCAGCGCTCGCAGATCATGCGCGGCGGCAGGAAGACGCGACCACAGGCTGGGCACTTCGAGCCCATGATCTTGCCCTTCTTAAGGCCGTCGTAAAAGACCTCCATCCAGTTCCCGACCGACCAGTTGAACACCGGGTTGATCGGGATGGATGCCCTGGGAACAGGGTCACTCTTTGCTTTTGCTCCCATCGGATCACTCCCTTCCTGAATAAGTAGAACCCCTCCGTAAAAAGCTTGTTGATCGCCGGATGACGCCGTCCGGAGAGACCAGGTACAAGGCTTAAAAGTCCGTTTCCTCTTATCTCGCGCCTTCTCATCCGTAGTTGCCTGGTTTTCCCACCCATAGAGTATGGTGTAAAACCACGCCCCCGTCCACCTTTTTTTACGGCCTGGAGCGGCAGTGCAGTTGTTAAGTCGCCGCGGGCGCGTGGCCTGCCGTCCCGGGCGGCAGCGTTCGCGAGCCGGCGCGGTATCTGATGTAGATGATGCGCGAAACTCGCAGAAGTGCTAATATATATGCGCTGTGTGCCTGAACCTTAGATGGGAGGGGCCGTGGCAAATAAAACTTATTGGAGGAACGGAACGAATGCTGGACCAAACGGAACGAGAGCACGACGCTGCCAACCCCACTGAGATCCCCGAACTGACCGCCCCGCTGACCAACTTCGACTACTCGGAAGACGAGGTCCCCAACTACGACAAGACCATCAAGATCTTCTCTGAGGGGGACATCATCGCGGGTACCGTGGTCAAGGTGGACAAGGACGAGGTTCTCCTGGACATCGGTTACAAATCCGAGGGGGTGATCCCGGCAAGGGAGCTGTCCATCCGCTACGGCGTGAAGACCGAGGAAGTGGTCAAGGTAGGAGACGAGATCGACGCCCTTGTCCTACAGAAGGAGGACAAAGAGGGCAGGCTCATCCTCTCCAAGAAGAGGGCTCAATACGAGCGCTCCTGGAACCAGCTGGAAAAGGGCATGCTCGAGAACGAGCCCATCGAGGGTGAAGTCATCGAGGTGGTCAAAGGAGGCCTCATCCTGGATATCGGCCTGCGCGGGTTCCTCCCCGCCTCCCTCATCGACGTGCACCGCGTGAAAGAACTCCACTCCTTCCTGGGTGGCCGCTTGACCTGCAAGATCATCGAGATGGACCGCAACCGCAACAACGTCGTCCTCTCGCGGCGCGCCTTCCTGGAGGAGACCGCTTCCGAGCGGCGCAAGATTCTGCTGGACAACCTGGAGAAGGGCATGCGCGTGAGCGGAAAAGTCTCGAGCATCGTGTCCTTCGGCGCCTTCGTGAACCTCGGCGGTATCGACGGCCTCATCCATATCTCGGAGCTGTCCTGGTGCCATGTGGAGAAGCCGAGCGAGGTCCTCTCCGTGGGCGACGAGGTCGACGTGGAGATCCTAGAGGTGGACAAGGAGCGTGAGCGCATATCCCTCAGCCTCAAAGCCTGCCAGGCCGACCCCTGGGAGCAACTCTCGCGTGACGTGCAGGTTGGAGAGATCATAAACGGGGTGGTGACGAAGCTCGTCCCCTTCGGGGCTTTCGTGCAGGTGCGTCCGGGCATCGAGGGCCTCATACACATCTCCGAGCTGTCCCGGCGCCATGTGGAACAGCCTGACGAGGTGGTAGCGGTCAACCAGGAGATAGAGGTCAAGGTCATCGACATCGATATCGACCGCAGGCGCATAAGCCTCAGCCTCAAGCAGATCATGGGAGAGGCCGAGGAGGAGGAATACTACGATGAGCCCGCGGAAATAGAGGCCGCCGTCACAGAGGGGTCAGCGGCCCCCACGGCGCCCGCGGAAGCGGCGGAAACAACCGTTGAGGAGGCCACTGCGGCAGAGAGCGCCGGGGAGGCCGGGGTGACTTTGATCGAGGAGACCGTCGCTTCGATGGAGGAGGCTGTGGTCTCCGACATCGTCGAGGAGCTGGAAGAGGCCAGCGGCGAGCCTGTCCCCGACGAAGTCGTGGCGGAGATCGCCGAAAAGGTAGACGAGGCCATCGGCGATGGACTGACCGAGGCGGTGGAGGAAGCGGTTACGGAGGACGTGGCGGCCGAGATCGAGGTGACCGTCGAGGTAGGGGAAACCGCCGTCGCTGAAACTGAGGAGCCCGCTCAAGAGGAACCAGAGCCCGAAGAAGAAGAGGAAGACCTCCCCGAGGGCAGCCTGGAGTCCATCATAAGGGACATGAAGAAGGAGAAGAAGTAGCGCCAGAAGCGACTTCTTGCATATTGAAAAGGGGCATCTCGCATGCCCCTTTCTGATATAATAACGACTTTGCGACGCCACTTTGATTTTTAACTGCATGATCGCTCCATCCGTAACCGTGGCTCGGGGAAATGGCTGCCACCGAGGGCATGCCCCGAGCACGGTATGCTCTTGTCCGATGTACACGGGTAAGGGGGTGAGATGGCGAAACAAGGGGCGAGCAGGCACTAAAACCCAAAGCAATATGTATGCGCCATGGCCATCTGCTCTGATGCGGCCTTGCTCGCATTCCTCGCCATTGTCATCTCATCATGCCGGGAATTCTCATCCCTGAGAGACTGGCGCCATGTACTGCTTCTTGCGCTTGCAGGAGGTGCTCCCATCTCGTGTTGTGTCTTTATGTCCCGGTTTCCCTCGTGGCGGTATGCAGCAGCTTCATCGGTCATGTCGC
Source organism: uncultured Actinomycetota bacterium (assembly GCA_964415205.1). Taxonomy (GTDB): domain Bacteria; phylum Actinomycetota; class Geothermincolia; order Geothermincolales; family RBG-13-55-18; genus SURF-21. The sequence continues at coordinate 5,295 of CAYPZH010000194.1, forward strand.
CGTGTATGGCACTCCTGGTTGGCGCCTTGGTCCAAAGTCCCGCAGACCGTGCCGGCAATGCTGCTCATGATATTGAGAATTGGTCCACGTTCCTCTGTTTACGGGGATCTGCCTAGTTTGCAGTCTCAAAAAACGTATTGTCCTCGATAAGCACGGAGCTCTTTCGTAAGTAGAGCAGGGGGTGAGGGTGGCCCCGCAAACGACGAGGGAATATCCTTCAGTTGGCTCTTCGCTATACGCTCTCTCGCTTAGAACATATAATAATGCGCGTCGGATGAGGCGGCGTACCGCTGGCAGTGTTTTCGGATGCCTATTGGCGCAGTGAGGAATGGATATCTTGTTCTTAGTGGCGTTGACGGGGGGGATAGCGAGCGGCAAGAGCAGCGTGGCGGACATGCTGGAGGAGAAGGGCGCCTACGTCCTCTGCAGCGACCTACTGGCGCGCGAGGTGGTGCGTAAGGGCGAGCCGGCCTGGCGCGACATCGTGGACCATTTCGGGGAGTCCGTGCTGGACGAAAGCGGAGAGATAGACCGCGCCAGGCTTGCGGACATCGTCTTCTCCGACCCCGCCGAGAGGTCCTTTCTCAACTCCGCCACCCACCCCCGCATCTTCCAGCTCATGTTCGAACGCCTCCAGGCCAAGGAAGCCGAGACCTCCGGGAGGGGAGTCGCGATACTGGACATCCCGCTGCTCGTAGACGTAAAGGCGGGTGAGATGTTCGACTTCACCCTGGTGGTAGATGCCCCGCCCGAGGCGCAGGTCGAGCGCATCATGCGGGACCGTGGCGGCACCCGCGAAGAGGCGCAGGCGCGCATCGACGCGCAGGTGTCCAGGGAGGAGAGGCTGGCCTGCGCGGACCACGTC
>CAYPZH010000195.1:0-6082 GCA_964415205.1 uncultured Actinomycetota bacterium
GGGGGTGCCGTCGGGCGCCCAGTTGTAGGGCCAGTAGGCCTCGTCCGGATGCAGGGTGATACACCCGGGGGAAGCGGGCGAGCCCAGCTTGGACTCACATTCAGCCGCTACCCCGCGCGGCCAGGCGTGGATGCCGTGGGACGAGGTGAACCCCATCCAGTAGTCGCATATACTGCCCCAGATGACGCCGTGGGTGAGATGGTGGTTGAGGATGGTGAACTCCCCCACCGGGGTGCGGTCGTTGAGCCCGGTGGAACAGCGGATCACGTTCACCAGCTGGTCGCCCTCGAAGAAATACAGGCGCTGGTCCGCTAGCGAGCAGGTAATATGCCTGCTGCCTGCCGCGACGGCATATTCGCCGGAAGAACCGGCCAGGATACCGGAGGCATTCTCTCGCGACGCGTTCGTAATGCACGCAGTGCAGGGGCAGAGGAGCAGGGACAGAGCGGCGAAAAACGCCAGGGGGAGCAGACCTCTCCTCATCGTCACTCCGTTGCTGTAAAGACCCCGAACACCGACTCCCCCGCCAACCTGCCGCACACAGGAAAGCGGCACGCGCGCCGCGACCCGTGCCCCGTGCCTAGAAGATGAGCACCGGTATGCCTATGGGCACCCTCTCGAAGAGGTCCTCGGAATCCTTTATGTACATGCGTATGCACCCGTGGGAGGCATTGCTACCGATGGACCAGGAACTGGACGTGCCGTGGATGAAAACGCCCGCAGCGCTCGTCCCTATGGCCCGCGTCCCCAGCGGGTTTCCCGGCCCTGGCGGTATGGATGGCGGCATATTCTTGGCCCAGGAGGTGCCGGGGTTCACCCACGAGGGATTCCTCTGCTTGCTCGTGACCTTGAAGGTGCCGCTGGGCGTCGGCCACGAGGGCATTCCAACGGCCACCGGGTACTGTTTCTCGATCTCCATGTTGTTGTAGAGGGTGAGGAGATGGTTGGTCTTGTCCACGGTTATGACCTTCCCTACCTGATTATCGGCCACTTCGGGAAGCGTCACCTCGATCTCCAGTCCGGCGGTGCGGTCCCGCGACGACAGGGCCTCCAGGATGCTGGCCCGTGCCGCCTCTGAATCGAGCTTCCAGCCTTCCTGCGACCTCTGCATGACCAGGTTGCGGCCCTCCAGCCTGATCTCCGCGTTCACCATCGGCCGGTTGATGGTCGCCTCCAGGTTGGAGAGGAAGGAACTGAGCTTGGAGCGGTCCCAGTGGATGACCAGGTCCACGTCGCGGCCCAGGCCCCTGAAGATAGCCCGGTTGGCCCAGCGCTCGTAAAACGGGATGTCCCGCCCCGCTCCCATCGCCCTGTCCACCGTGGCCTCGATGTCCACGTAGGCGTCTATCTCGAAAAGCGGGAGGGGCCAGGTGTGCCCGTCGAAGGCCAGCACCAGGTCGCTGTTGAGCGTGGCTAGGTCCAGTTCGGAACGGAGTTTTTCTATGGCCTCCGCGCGGCTCATGCTGCCGATGTTGATGCCCTCGACGTATACCCCCTTGAAGACATGCCCTGCATAGGCAAGGTCCAGGCCGACGAAGGTGAGCCCCGCGATGATCACCACGGCTCCCACGATCACCAGCATGGCCAGAAGCATATGGCGGAGCACCCGCCAGGTCTGCATCCTGAAGACCAACTGCACCCTCCTCTAAGCGCATGATTCCCCGCAGCCCCGGGATTATCCTTCCCGCGCTCCTCCCGGCGAAAAAGGCACCCGGCCGCTACAACCGTCTAGCGGTTTTGTACCATATTGCGCAGATAAATAGAATGATTTTCGATAAAGGGCTTAAGCCCGTATCGCACAACGGCTGCCACGTCGCTCTTCATGGTGATACCCTGTCATTCTATGAGCATCGGAACGCCTGCAACCAGCCTTGATGCACACCGCCTTCCAGGCCCCGTGGTCACTCGTGCCCTGCCCCTGCGATGTGAAGGGCAGACCATGGGTCTGAGCTGGCACGATATATAATCGGATTTGAACACGTATGCGACTGGCTGTCCCGTGCTCGAGGGACCGGGGATGAAAGGGGCCGTAAAGATGGTCGATGAAAAAGCCGTGGAGAAGATCGAGAGGTACCTGCAGGACATGGCCCAAGCCCACGAGGCCTTCACCTCCAGGGGCTCCAGGGTGTACGAGGCGGAGCTGGACATCGTGAGGGAGGCGGCGAGAGACGGAGCCCTGGAGGAGAAGTACAAGGAATGCATGGCCGTCGCCATATCCATGGCGGTCAACTGCGAGCCCTGCCAGGTCTATCACATCAACCGGGCCCTGAGAAGCGGCGCCTCCGAGGGACAGATCTTGGAGGCGATGCAGATGGCCATAGAGTTCGGCGGCGGGCCGGTGATAGCCAGGAGCAACTTCGCCTGGCAGGTGCTGGAGTACTTCATGAGCAAAGCGTGAAGATGATCGCCGTGGATAGGGGTCAGGCGTTTATCGAGCCCGAGGGAGACATAGATACCAGGAAGCAGCAGCCCGCCTCCTATCTGCGCCGCGCGTTCACGGTCTCCGGGGAGGTCGCCTCGGCCTCCCTGGCTGTGAAGGCACGCGGGCTGTACAGGGCATATATCAACGGCCAGCCCGTGGATGACCAGGTGTTCATGCCTGGGTTTACGTACTACCACAAGCGACTGCAATACCAGACCTACGCCGGTTACCACTGGGGCGAGTGGCTCGAGCCGGGTCACAGCATGTTCCACGACATCGTGAAGAACCTGATCAAGTCCGACTCCGAGGTGGCAACCGCCTACTACGCCTATTCCTCGCGGCTGCTCTCGGAGGTGGCCTTTATCCTGGGCAGGGAGGAAGACGCGAAAAGGTATGCGGAACTGCACGAGAACATCAAGCGGGCATACCGCTATGACTACACCCGCGATGGCGTGGTCAGGTCCAGGCGGCAGTGTAGATTCGTGCGTCCGGTGGAGCTGGATCTCCTGCCGGAGGAGGAAAAGCGGCAGAACGTAAGGACCCTCAACGACATGGTCAAACACAACAGCTACAGGATAGGCACCGGTTACCTGACCCCGCCCTTCGTCCTTTCCGTCCTCTCCGACCACGGTTACGCGGATACCGCCTACGGGATGCTGGAGAACACCGAGAGCACGGCTGGCTTTACGGGGTGGTCAAGGGCGCCACCACCATATGGGAGAACTGGAACGGCATCGACGAGCGGGGCGTGCCCACGGACTCCCTCAACCACTACGGTTTCGGAGCCGTGGTGGGATGGCTGTTCGGCCGCGCCGCCGGCATCACCCCCCTAGAGCCCGGCTACCGCAAGGTGCGAATAAAGCCGTTGCCGGGCGGCAGCCTCACCTTCGCCAGGTGTTCCTTCGACAGCCCGGGCGGGACCATCAAAAGCGATTGGACCGTCGAGGGCAAGACCTTCACCCTGACGGTGGAGGCACCCGTGGAGGCGCAAGTTCTGCTGCCCGACGGCACCGAGCATCGAGTAACGGCAGGTACTTATTCCTTCACCTGCGATCTGTAGCCCCTCCGTCTGCGCACCCACGCACGGTCTTTTTCCCATGGGGTGGGGTCAGGTCTCGAGTTGCCAGTCCTGCGCCCCTCCTACCGCAAAGGTCCGGGGCACCCAGACCTGACTCCCATTTCCCATCACTTATGTTCCACGCACCTTCAAAAGGGCTAAGAAACATAAAAGGGGCCAGCCCAAGCTGGCCCCTTTTTTGACTGCGGTTCTATTTCACGCGAAGGCCTCGGGGATATCCTTCAGCTGCGCGTAGGAGAAGACCGGGCCGTCCTTGCACACGTAGAGGTGGCCGACGTTGCAGCGGCCGCACTTGCCGATGCCACACTTCATGCGGTTCTCCAGGGTGGTGTACACTTGTTCCGGCTTGAAGCCCAACTCCTCCAGGTTCTTGAGCACGAAGTTGATCATCACCGGCGGGCCGCAGGTGACCGCGATGGCGTTGTCGGGCTTCGGCGCCACCTCCATGAGCAGGGAGGGGACGAAGCCCACGAAGTGGGGCCATTTCTCCTCCTCCACGTCGATGGAAAGGTGGCATGAGCAGTCGTCGCTCTGGTTGATCTCCTCGAACTCCGCCTTGAAGCAGTGGTCCTCGGAGGTGCGCGCGCCGTAGATCAGCTCCAGCTCACCGTAATCGGCGCGGTTGTCCCGTATCCACTGGATCACCGGGCGCAGGGGCGCCTGACCGATGCCGCCGCCGATGGTAACGATGTTCTTCCCCTTCCACTCGTCCAGGGGGAAGCTGTTCCCCAGAGGACCGCGGATATAGAAGGAATCGCCCGCCTCCAGCTCGTGCAGGGCGGAGGTGTTCTTCCCCGCCTTCATAATGCTGAAGCGCAGGTAGCCCTGCTCCGAGGGGGAGGAGGAGATGCAGAACATGGACTCTCCCACGCCGGGGATGCCCACCATGGCGCAGTTGCCGGGCTTGTGGCTCCAGGTGTCCCACACCTTCTCGTCGGCGAAGGCGACCTTGAAGGTCTTGATGCATCGCTCTCCCGGCGCCTCGTACCACGCGTCGATGATGTTCACCTGATAGGGGATGTATGGGTTCTTCATTGGGCATCCACCACCTGATCGAGTATTTCCAGGATATCGATGTTCACCGGGCAGAGGTTGATGCAGCGCCCGCAGCCCACGCAGGCGATGACCTCGAAGTGCTCGGGATAGTAGGAGTACTTGTGGTTGATGCGGTTGCGCGTCCTCTCCTTGCGCGTCGGGCGGGGGTTGTGCCCCGATGCGTGCACGGTGTACTCCTCGAACATGCAGGAGTCCCACATGCGGCAGCGCCTGCCCTCTCCCGACTCTTCGACCTCGTCCTGGATGTCGAAACAGTGGCAGGTGGGGCAGAGGAAGGTGCAGATGCCGCATCCCAGGCAGGACGCGGAGACCTTCTTCCACAGCTCGTGCTCCCACAGGCCCGGCAGCTTCTCCGGGATGCCCTCGGTGTCGATGGAGCGGCGTATCTTCCCCTTCGACGCTTCGGCCATCTCCTCTGCCTTCTTCTCGTCGCCAGATGGGGCCTCCTCGAGCTGCGAGGACAAGGTCTCCTCGAGCTTTTTGCCCTTGTCCGTCAGCGCCTGTACAAGGTAGTAGTCGCCCATGTCCGTGAGCAACATGTCCAGGCCTTCCGTCCCGAAGGGGCTGCCTCCCAGGGAGGTGCAGAAGCAGTTGACGGAGGGGGGCTCCACGCATGCCATCCCCACCAGGGTGGTGAGCCCGCGGCGCCTGAGGTAGTAGGGGTCGTCGAAGTCCCAGGAGAAGAGCTTGTCCACGATGGTCATGGCCCGCGCGTCGCAGGGCCGCAGGCCGAAGATGACCGTGGTGCCTTCTTCCTCCACGTTCTTCTCCACCAGCTCGGGGCTCCCCAACTGGAACCTGAACATGGTCTCCGTCTGCGGAAACGGGACCTTTTTAGGGGGGACGGTGGAGTTCCCGTACTCGAGGAAAGCTTCCCCTGGGTCGCTTATCTGCTTGAAGATGACCACATCGTCCGACTTGGCGGGCGCGATGAGGCGGAACTTGGAGAGCTCCGTGAGCGCCTCTCCCACCTTTTCCTTGCTGAGTTTTTTTAATGCCATGGCACCCACCTCTTACATTATGAAGTCTTCACGGTCATCGACCTTGAAGGTCGAGAGCAGGGGCGGATTCTCTACGTTCGTGCCCGGCTCGTAGTCGTAGAGCTCCGCTACGTCCTTGTAGAACTTGCGGTTTAGCTCCATGAGCGGGATGTCCACCGGGCAGACGCGCTGGCACTCGCCGCACTGGATGCAGCGACCGGCCAGGTGGTAAGCCCGCGCGATGTGGTAAGCGGTGTTCTCGCTTATGTCCACGCTGCGGCGCATCCATTGCGGCTGCAGGCGGTCGAGCACGCAGTCCTCGCAGTAGCACATAGGGCAGACGTTGCGGCAGGAGTAACAGCGGATGCAGCGGGAGAACTTCTCCTCCCAGTAAGCCCACTTTTCATCCGACCCACGCTTCTCCAGTCCCTCCACGTCGGAGTAGTCGTCCTCGGCGAAGCGCTCCACCTCCTCGTCCAGCAGCTCGTCGTAGACCAGGGGGGTGGGATAGCGGCAGCGCGTGCACTTGTCCGCCAGCAGCTCCTC
>CAYPZH010000196.1:0-3820 GCA_964415205.1 uncultured Actinomycetota bacterium
CCGCATATCCATCGACGACCTCAACGAGCTCTTGAACACGGATCTCCCCGCGCATGAATGGGACACCCTGGGCGGCCTCATGTACAACCTCATGGGAAAGATCCCCAAGCAAGGGGAAGCGGTGGATTTCGAGAACATGCGCCTCACCGCGCAGAAAGTGGTGGGAAGGCGCATTTACAAGGTGTTGCTCGAAGTCCTGGAGCGGGAGGAAAGCGACGGATAAAAGAGCCTCCGGACCCGTACCCGCAGGTGAAGCCCCCTTGGAGGCCCTCGCCTGGGAGGATGTGGGCGGCCTGCTCGGCGAGAAAGTAAGCCTGTTCTTCACGGACCGCGACGGCGGCATCAGCCCCGAACCGTACGACTCGCTGAACCTAGCCCTCCACACCGGCGACGACCCCGCCAACGTCCACGCGAACCGCGCCGCTGTCGCACGACACCTGCGCATACGCCCTGAACACATCATCTACATGGAGCAGGTGCACGGGGTGAGGGTCTTGCGCGCGGGATGGGATAATGTTGCCGAGGGCGAGGAGGGCCCAGGGGCATCCCTCTCTTCCTGCGACGGCGCCTATACCACCGCGCGCGGAGTGGCGCTGGCGGTACTGACCGCAGACTGCCTTCCCGTCGCGCTGGCGTTCCCCGGCGCGGGAGCGGTGGCTGTACTGCATGCGGGATGGAGGGGGACGATCGAAGACATCGTGGGAGTGGCGCTGCGGAAGATGAGCGAAACGCTCGGGGTGGAAGCGGCGGATGCGCGGGCGGTGCTCGGGCCGGCCATAGCGCCCTGCTGCTACGAAGTCGATGAAGGCAGGGCTCGCCTTTTCGTCGAAAGATATGGCAGGAAAAGCGCGGTTATCGGCGGAGATAACGGCAGATATCTGGACCTCTATCGTGCCAATACGCTGAACCTGCTGGAGGCGGGCGTGAAAGAGCGGAACGTGCGCAGGGTGAGGGGTTGCACGTGCTGCGATAGGAGGTATTTCTCTTACCGCAGGGACGGAGTGACCGGGAGGCAGGGCGCTTTCGTGTTCCTGCGGCCATAGCGGAGAACGTTTGGGTGAAGATGTTACGAGCGCACGTCTGGGTATCAGGAAGGGTGCAGGGAGTATACTACCGCTCCTATGCGTCCGACGAGGCGATAAAGCTAGGCATCACCGGATGGGTCAGGAACACCTCTGACGGCCGTGTCGAGGCGGTGTTCGAGGGCGACGACGACGCCGTACGCAGGATGATCGACTGGTGCCGGGTCGGTTCGCCTTCCTCGCGGGTGGAGAATGTCGAGGTCGCCTGGGAGGAAGCGAGCGGTGAGTTCGACAGCTTCGAGGTGACCTACGAACGCAGGGGTTGGAGATGACGGAAACCGAGATGGTCTTGAGGCTGCTCATGGCGACTGCCTGCGGCGGGCTCATAGGGCTGGAGAGGGAACGCGGTGACCGCCCGGCGGGTTTCCGCACCTATATCATGGTGTCGTTGGGAGCCGCCCTGTTCACGGCGCTATCCCTGGTGGCTTTTCCGGACTCCGATAGCGCCAGGGTAGCGGCACAGGTGGTCGTGGGCATCGGTTTCCTGGGCGTCGGAGTCATCGTCGTTTACGGCGGCACGCACGTGGTCGGCATCACCACCGCCGCGACCATGTGGGCTACGGCGGCGGTGGGCATGGCGGCGGGAGCCGGCTTTTTCCTCACCTCACTTTACTGCACGGGCATCATCCTCGCCGTGCTCGTTGTCCTCCCCCCGGTGGAGAACAGGGTGATAGCGCGATTTCGCAGCCGCAGGATGTATTTCACCATACGCAGCATCCCGCGGCCGGGGCTGGTCGAGGAAATTGATGCGGCCCTGTCGCAGTACGGCATAACCTCCGTGCTGCTCAGGTATCATCAATGCAGGGCAGGGGAAAGCGAGTGCTCCCTGCTCTTGAGGGTGACCGTGGCGGCGAAGGTCGACCTTCTCGAGGTCATGGATGCCCTCTACCGGATCCAAGGGGTTGATTCCGTGAGTTTCGAAGAATGAGCATGAGTCCCCCAGGGTGATGAGATTGGGAAGTATAGCCGAGAACCTAGAGGAGGTGCGAGCGAGGATAGCGCGTGCCGTAGCTAAGGCCGGCAGGGATGAGCGCGACGTCACCTTGGTGGCGGTGAGCAAGGGAAGGACGCTGGAGGCGATACGGGAGGCGGCGCTGGCGGGACAGAAGGTGTTCGGAGAGAACCGCGCTCAGGAGCTGTCCGTCAGGCTCGCGCAGCTGGACCTGGAACTGGAATGGCATTTTATTGGTCATTTGCAGAGGAATAAGGTTAATATGGTGGTAGGCAGGACGTCCCTGATCCATTCCGTGGACAGCCTTCGCCTTCTGAGGGCCGTTGACGCCAGGGCGGGGGAACTCGGGATCATCCAGGATATCCTGTTACAGCTCAACGTGTCCGGCGAAGAGAGTAAATACGGCATGGACGGGGACGAAGCAGCGGCCGTGCTGGAGTCGGCCCTGGGGCTTGATGCCGTGAGGGTGCGCGGGTTGATGACCATAGCGCCCCTGGGAGAGACGGAGGAGGCCCGGAGGTGCTTCTCGCGCCTGCGTGAACTGCGTGACCTGCTGGCGCGGGACTATCCTCCGCAGGTCCTCGAGGTCCTGAGCATGGGCATGAGCCAGGACTTCGAGGTGGCCCTGGAGGAAGGGGCGAACATGGTCCGTATCGGAACGGCCATATTCGCCGCCTGAGTTTTTGGGAGGTATCGCAATGGCTGGGTTTTTTCGCAGGGCTCTGGTCTATCTTGGGCTCGTGGAGGATGACGAGTTCGAAGAGATGCTCGAATACGACGAGGGCCGGGTGGAATACAGCGAACACGTTCCTTCCCGCCGCGCACTGCGCGAGGAGGCAAAAGTCTCGCCTATCCAGGCGGTCCCCAGCAAGCAGGTGCGCATGCACATGGTGGAGCCCAAGTCATTCAACGACGCGGAGCAGATAGGCCAGAAGTTCAAGTCGGATATACCGGTCATAATCAACCTGCAGCAGGCGGACGGAGAGCTGTCCAAGAGGCTCATCGACTTCGCCAGCGGCCTCACTTACGGGCTGGACGGAGGCATTCAGCGCGTGGCGGAAAAGGTGTTCCTGCTCTCTCCTCATAACGTCGAGGTATCGGCGGAGGACAAGCGCTGGCTGCGCGAAAAAGGTTTCTTCAACCAGTTCTAGATAATACCGGTGTCCACGATATTTCCAGGAGTCTAGTCATGAGCAAGATCGCCTTTATCGGCGCGGGAAAGATGGCCGAGGCCATAATCAAGGAACTGCTCCGCGTGGGCTGGGACGACGGGAAGGGCGTGGTCATCTCCGACGTTGACGATGCCCGCCTGGAGATGATGTCCTCCGTTTACGGTGTGAAGGCGGCGGCGTCGAATCCGGAGGCCGCGAGCGGAGCGGAGATAGTGCTGCTGGCAGTGAAGCCCCAGAAACTCGAGCAGGTCCTGCGCGAGCTCTCGGGAAGACTGGAAAGAGGCCAGACAATCGTCTCCATAGCCATGGGGAAGAGCACGCAGTTCATCGAGGCGCTGCTGCCAGAGGGGACGCCCGTGGTGCGCGTAATGCCGAACAACCCCGCCATGGTGGGCGCGGCGGTGTCCGTGCTGAGCTATGGGCGCCACGCGGGGGAGGATGCGCGCGCGAGGGCCAGGGAGGTGTTCTCCAGCATAGGCGAGGTCTATGAACTGGACGAGTTGTTGCAGGACGAGGCCATGGCCGTTTCGGGCTGCGGGCCGGCCTATTTCTACGTGCTGGCGGAGGCCATGAGCGATGCGGGGGTCAGGCTGGGGCTGGACCGCGACCTGGCG
>CAYPZH010000196.1:3830-5139 GCA_964415205.1 uncultured Actinomycetota bacterium
TTGAAACTTGTTACCGGTACGTTGTTCGGAGCGGGGATGATGCTGCGCGAGTCGGGGAAACACCCAGCGCAGCTCAAGGACATGGTGACCTCGCCAGGAGGTTCCACCATAGCGGCCCTGGAGGCCCTCGAGGATGCCGGCCTGCGCGGCGCGTTCTACAAGGCCATCTCGGCGGCCTACAGGAGGGCCAAGGAGGTCTGAGGTGGAATTAGTCGGCGATATCCTGGAGTGGATATTGCTGGCATACCTTGTCGTGATCTTCGCACGCATAATCATCGGCTGGCTGCCGGTGAAGTGGCCGAGTGTACTACGCCCCGTGGTGGTGTTCGTATACGACATAACCGAACCGCTGCTCTCGCCCCTGCGCAGGATCATACCGGTGATACCGCTGGGCGGCGGGGTTGGGCTTGACCTGTCCCCGACCGTGTTGATCATAGCCATATTGGTCCTGCGCATGCTGGTGCAGAAGGTTTTCTGATGGGGGCTATGTGGGTAAACTTGTTAGCGGGATACCCCGATAATAAATATACTTGGCAGGGAGCTTGTCCGGACGGCAGGTGTGGCGTGGTCAAAGGAGGCGGTTGAGTTGGCTATCGGCCCCATGGATATCCATCACAAGGAATTCAGCACGGTCCGCATGGGAGGCTACAACAAGGAGGAAGTCGATTCCTTCCTGGACATGGTAGCGGATGAACTGGACAGGTTGCTCCACCGCAACCAGGAGCAGGCGGAGCTGGTGGAATCCATGCGCCAGAAGTCCAGCCAGTTCGACTCCATGCAGCAGACCCTGCAAAACGCCCTCATCAACGCCCAGAAAAGCGCCGACAACATCGTCCAGGAGGCGAGAGCTCAGGCAGAATCCCAGATAAAGGAGGCCCAGGAACAGAGCAAGCGCATAATCGAGGAGGCGCAGTCCGAGAAGATCAACATCTCGCAGTCCTTCTCCGTCCTGCGTGAGCAGGTAAACAAGTACATTGCGACCATCAGGGAACTGCTCGACAGCAACCAGAGGATGGTCGACGAATACGAGGCGCGCCTTTCAGCCGCTGAGCCCGGGGGCCTGGTGGAGACCGTAGCGCCCTCTGCGGCCGCCGAGACGGTGCCTGAATTCCGCCCGCAGGAACCGCCGGCGAAGATACCAGCCGACGTGTCCGAGCCGCCGCTGCGCGAGCCGGCGGAGGCCTTCATGCGCGCCCCCGAGGCCCCGGCTCCGCCGCCCGAGCCCTCCTACGAGTTGCCGCGGGAACCGGAGCCGCCGCCGCTGCGCGAGCCGGCGGAGGCCTTCATGCGCGCCCCCGAGGCCCCGGCT
>CAYPZH010000196.1:5239-5932 GCA_964415205.1 uncultured Actinomycetota bacterium
CCGCCGCCCGAGCCCTCCTACGAGTTGCCGCGGGAACCGGAGCCACCGCGAGACGCTCCGATATACGATTTTGAGCCTTCTGAGCGCCCATCCACGGTGGAGGAGGCAGCGGTACCGCCGCCGCGACCCACCTATACCGCCGAACAGGAGATGGAGTTCATGCGCGAGACCCTTTACGAGGAGCCTGCGGCTGCCGCCCCCCCTAAAAGCCCCGCTCCTGAACCGGTCCAGCAGCCGGCTGCGGAACCTGAGAAGGCGCCCGAGAACGAGGGCGAGGAAAGGCATTTCTTCTGGGAATAAAAAGGTATGGCTTTCAAAGGGGAGGGGCGCCGCCCCTCCCCTTTACATCCCCTCCCCTCTATCTGCCCGAGCCTCCAGGTAACGGTCTCGCTCGGCTGCGCATCCCGCCTCCAGGCCAGAAGAGGCCCGTGACTTGCGCGCTCGCTGCGACCGACCTGGTAGATCTCGGGCTGGTGGCAGCGCAGACGCATATGTATGGCCCGAGCCTCCAGGCCAGAAGAGGCCCGTGACTTGCGCGCTCGCTGCGACCGACCTGGTAGATCTCGGGCTGGTGGCAGCGCAGACGCATATGTATGGCCCGAGCCTCCAGGTAACGGTCTCGCTCGGCTGCGCATCCCGCCTCCAGGCCAGAAGAGGCCCGTGACTTGCGCGCTCGCTGCGACCGACCTGGTA
>CAYPZH010000197.1:0-5787 GCA_964415205.1 uncultured Actinomycetota bacterium
GGGCTTCCTCGACCACGTCGGTATCCAGATGGTAGTAGCGCTGGATGGCGCTGATGATGTCCTCCCTGGCGCTCACCACCGGCTTCACCTCGTAGCCCGTGCTCAACCTGATATCGTCCAGGGCGTAGATATTGGTGGGATCGGCCATGGCCACGATCAGCTTCCCGTCCTCGAAGTTGATGGGTATGCAGGTATAGCGCTGGGCGGTGGATTCCTCGATGGAGGTCGTGGCCTGGATGTCGATCTTGAACTCCAGCAGGTCCACGTATTCCAGCCCGAGCTCCTTGGCGATGACCTCGGCGAGCTGGTTCTCCTTGACCGCGCCCATCTCCAGCAGTACCTTGCCCAGGGAAGCGCCGGACTCCTTCTGGCGTTCAAGGGCGGCCGCCAGCTGCGCCTCGTTGATCACCTTGTTCTTGATCAAGAGTTGCGACAACCTGTCCGTAGCGGAAGGCACTATTCAGCCTCCTTATCGACCCGCATATGAGGAGGGCAAAATACCCCTACTATCCAGTATATATCACTGAATTAATCGGCGTGCCTGCGCGCTTTCTATAGATGATTATTTGGGCCCGGGAAGCGGGGGTATGGTCATCGCTACGTAGATTTCTATCGGCCCGGGGACTGGGATAGCGGTCTCGCTGCGCGCGCGTCCTACCGGGTAGCAGGCAAGAAACCCTTTTCTTGCGCGCTTGCTGCGACCGACCCGCAGTTCCCCGGGCGAGTGGCAGAGCAGACGAAGTGGCCGCGACCGACCCCCGGTTCCCGGGCGGTGGTTTCTGGACAGACGACACCTGGGGGGAAACCCGCCATTAGGACGCCTATACGCCCGTTTGTTCGCTTTGCTGCGACCGACCCGCAGTTCCCCGGGCCAAGTGGGTTACTCCCTGGGTCCGGACTGCAGGGAATCGAGGAAGTCCCTGTAGACGCATTCCAGGTTGGTGCAGGTGAAGCATTCGGTGCTCAGGTAGCGGTCGCCGCGATCGGGGAGGATGACCACGATTCTGCCTGAATCCATCTCATCCGCAACCTGCAGCGCGGCATGCACCGCCGCGCCCGAGGATATGCCCACGAACAGCCCCTCTATGTTCGCGAGCACGCGCACGGTGTTGAAGGCGCACCCGTCCTCGACGTTGAGCTTCTCGTCCATGAAAGAGAGGTCCAGGATGGGGGGCAGGAATTCCGACAGGTTGCGCAGACCCTGGATAAGCGTGCCTGGGTTGGGCTCCACCCCCACTATGCGCAGGTCCGGGTGGGCCTCGCGCAGCCTTTTCCCCACGCCCATGATGGTCCCGCCGGTGCCCAGGCCCGCCACCAGGACGTCGATGCCCTCGACCTGCTGCAGGATCTCGACGCCCGTGCCCTCGTAGTGCGCCCGCACGTTATCGGGATTGGCGTACTGGTTGGTGTGGTAGTAGCGGGGGTCCTTCCCCATCTCCTCGGCCAGGGCGATGGCGCCGTTCATCCCCTCCGATCTGGGGGTGAGGATCACCTCTGCCCCGAAGGCCTGCATGACGCGCCGCCTCTCCACGCTCATCGATTCGGGCATGATTATCTTCAGACGGTATCCCTTGTGCGCCGCGACCATGGCCAGCCCGATGCCGGTGTTGCCGCTGGAAGCCTCGATGATCGTTTTCTCCCGGGTCAGTTCGCCCCGCCGCTCCGCGCCCTCGACCATGTAGCGGGCTATGCGGTCCTTCACCGATGAGCAGGGGTTGTAACCCTCCATCTTGGCGAAAACCTCCACGTTGGGGTTGCGCGGCGTCACCTTGGAAAGCTTCACCACCGGAGTGTGGCCGATGAGGTCTAGCGCTCCACCCGCTGCTTTCATACCCGATTCTCCATCCTCTAGTCTTCCGGCTCGGACCGCCCCAGCAAGGTAACGGGCAGCCATGAGAGATTATATCTCAACGGTGTTGCGTGGAACAGGAAAGCGCAGGATGCCGCCCACGCAACAAGGCAAACCTGGTATTCTTTTCTTGATCACCTACTTGGAGCATATGGGGTTCAGGAGGGCGGAATGGAACATCATGGGCTGCGGCGCATCGCGGTGTTGAGCGATTTCCACTTCGGAGACGCCAGCGCGCTGCTCACCCGCGAGCATCTCGCCGGCGCGCTTTTCGCGGAGCTGGAACAGGCGGGGGACATCGATATGCTGGTCCTGCTGGGCGACGTGTGGGACCTCTGGAGCGCCGGGTTCAGCGCCGCGGCGGCGGCGGGCGCCCCCTTCTTCCGGGCGCTCGGCGCTTGGGGCGCGCCCGGGGAATGCGTTCTAGTGGCGGGCAACCACGACCATCACCTCTGGACTGCCGGCGAGGACAGGCGCGCGCGGCAGGAGTCCGGCTGGGAGGAGGTGGAAGGTATCTCGGTGGATATCGCGCCCCGGCGCAGGGCGGGGGAAGGGCTATGCCTTTTAAAGGAAATACCCCTGTGGATGCACTATCCCTTCCTCTCCATCGAGGTGAGCGGCAGGACGGTACTGCTTATGCACGGACATCACCTGGATTTTTTCAGCCGCTCCTTCTGGTGGGCCAAGACAGCGTGGCTGGCCCGCGGGTTGCTGGGAAGCACGCGCTGCGTGGCCCTCTCCGATATAGACCGCCTGAACAAGCCCTTTTTTGAGCTGCTAGCCCAGACCGCGCGTGTCCCGGAGCTGCGCGCGTGGGAATACCGTTTCTATGCCGTGCTGCGTTTCTTCGCGCGCCTGCTGCGCTTCCAGGCGAGGTCGGGGGGCAGTCCTCGCCGCCTCACCAGCGTGGAGCAGAACCGGGCGGAGGCCACGGAACTGCTGCGAGATGTCCTGCCCGGTTACATTCCCGACGTCTTCGTCTTCGGGCATACCCACCGTGCCGGCTTCGCCAGCGCCGGAGTTGGGGGAAGGCAGGTGCTCCTGGCAAACAGCGGCTGCTGGGTCGAGGGCTCGAGCGACGAGACGGACATGACCTACCTGCTCATCGACGACAGCATGCGCCTGCGCCGTCTCGGCGGAGAGGAGTTGACCTGGGGAGAGTGATGCTCAAACCCCGAAGCGGTGCGAGGCCTCCTTCATGATGCGCAGGTTCTGGAAGGGGGTGTCCAGGCCCAGGCCGCAAGGGGGAGATACGATGGCGGCGCCGTTCTTCACCGCCATGAGGGTCTCCTCCAGCACCATCTCGGGCGGAAAGTAGTGCACCAGGGAGGCGGGCACCGTCCCGATGATGGGTTTGCACAGGATGGCGCGGGCTTCACCGGGGTGCACCTCCGCCTCGAAGGAAAAGGCGTCCGCGTCCGCCTCCCGGCACATCCTCACCTGCTCCATACGCCCGCCGCAGACGTGCAGGATGACCTTGGCGCCCCCCAGGTGGGCGTAACGGCTCAGCTCATTGAAATAGGGGAGGACATTGTGGAAGAGGTCGAACCCCATGTATGAACCGGACCTCGCCGCCGGTTCGTGGATCATGATGATGCTGGCCCCCTTTTCCACCATGGCCTCGGCGTAGGAACACAAAAACGAAATCACCCCCTCCAGCAGCCGGTTCAAGAACCCCGGGTCCTGCCTGACCAGCTCGATCATGGCGGAGGGCCGGATGAGGGAAGCGGCCAACGTGGCCGGACCCGCCATGTTGCCGAAAATGGGTATGCCCGGGCGCATCTCGCGCAACAGCTCGATGGAGCGCAGCACCTGCGGCACGCGGCCGTGTTGCAGCAGCCCGGAAAGGGCCCTGGATATGATCTCCTCCATGGGGACATCCGGGAAGGCCACGATGCGCGGCAGCGCCGTGCTGTCCCCCACGTCTATCCTCGACCCCAGTGCCTCCGCCTCAACGGTCAGGCACAGGGGCACCCCGATGTTATCGAAGCCCGCGTTGTCGTAGACGGCGGCCGCCAGCTCCGCCATCATCACCCCGCTGTAGTGGGCGGCGGGCAGGGGGATGCCGAGGCGGTCGATGATGCTGCGGGTGAGCACGTTGATCAGCCCCCCGGGACCCACAACGGGGAAACGAGGGGTTCTTTTTCCGGCCAGGGCGGCCATGAGTATCTCGCTCCGGTCCAAGATGATCTCTCCCGTCATCGCCTGCGAGCTCGTCGACCCGGCGAGTTCTGATGATATAGATGTTATCGGCCGAATAGTCCCCGAGTAAAGGACGTCGCCGTGCAAGGGGAAGACTGCACGCGGTGGCGAGGCCGGGGCAAGCCCGCGTTGACGCCGCAACTGCGTCGCTGTCCCGCGCGGACCCTCCGGGCCGGGGAAGCGCCGGCGCGCTTGACATCACCCGTCAGGTCATGGAAAATCAGAAAATACAGTAAATACTGATATATCAGAACGGAGGACCCTTATGGGCAGTAAGAATGACGGTTGTTGTGCCGCCCCGCGGGGGGAAACGGCCTCCAGGGTCGAGGCGGTCATGAGCGTCGACGAACGGGGACAGATGATCCTTCCCAAGGACTTAAGGACGCGCGCGGGCATCGGCCCCGGCGACAGACTGGCCGTGGTCAGCCACGAGAGAGACGGGGAGGTATGCTGCATCTCCCTCATCAGGGTCGAGTCCCTGACCGAGATGGTCCGGGGGGTCCTGGGCCCCATGATGAAGGACATCATCGCCTAGGAGAAAGAAAATGACAGATCACGAAGACGTCACAACCATGGGCTGCGGTTGCGCCGTAAACCCGGACCGGGCCAGGAAGGACGCCTGCTGAGGCCCCCCGGAGACCGCGGGTCCCGCGGACCTGGGAGGCATTGGGGTCGCCACTTCGCGGGTGACGAACGCGGACAGGCTCGTCCACCTGCTGGCGCGTCTGGGCATAAGAAGGAACGGATGGCGGGTGCGGCCCGGGCTCTACGCCCTCGGCGCCGCCGGTCCGGAATCCCCGGTGTTCGTCAGCGCCAACTACCGGCTGTCGTTCGATGCCCTGCGTGTTGCCCTGGCCGGCATGGACGCCTACATACTCGTGATCGATACCAAGGGCATCAACGTGTGGTGCGCGGCCGGCAAAGGCACCTTCGGCACCGATGAGCTCGTGGAGAGGATAGTGAAGACCGGGCTGGCCGAGGTGGTCGCGCACCGCACTGTGATAGCGCCTCAGCTCTGCGCCACCGGCGTCTGCGCTCGCGAGGTCCGCAGGCGCTGCGGTTTCCGGGTGAGGTTCGGCCCGGTGCGGGCGGAGGACATACCGGAGTTCATGGCCAGGGGCGAAGCCGCGCAGGAGATGAGGCGCGTCCGCTTCGGACTCAAGGACCGGGCGGTGCTCATACCCGTGGAGATGAAGGCCGCCCTGCCCCTGGCGGCGGGGGCGTCGGCGCTGGCATACGCGGCCGGTGACGCCGTCGGCTCGGCGGGTATAGCCGCGGCTTCACTGGCTGGCCTCGGGGGCTTTCCGCTGCTGCTGCCGTGGCTGCCGGGAGAGGACTTCAGCGTCAAGGGGTTCTTCCTCGGCGGGCTGGTCGGCCTGGGCGCCGCGGCATCCAGCTTCGCGGAGGACGATGCGGCGGTGTTGCCGCTTCGCTTGATGAAGGCGGCGTCGTATGCCCTTGCCCTGCCGTCGCTCACGGCTTTTCTGGGGCTGAACTTCACCGGCTGCACCACCTATGCCTCGCCCAGCGGGGTGCGGCGGGAGATAGGCAGGTACATACCGGTGATGGCGGGAATGGCCGGCGCCGGCCTGCTGCTGAATATCGCACAGCGGACGTTGCGCGCCGGAGGGGGTGACACGGATGGCAGGCAGTAAGAGCAACACCCTCGAGTACGACCCGGCACTGTGCAACCGCTGCGGCATGTGCACCACCGTCTGCCCCCACGGCGTGTTCGA